>NZ_FNPJ01000027.1 GCF_900107265.1 Nitrosomonas sp. Nm33
GGTCGTTCCTCTATTTTCTCTTTAAGCGGAGGGACAACTACCACTCCGCCTCGAGCCGCTCCTGCCAAAACTTCATCAAGAATTTGGGCTTCCTGCTCAAGCGTGGCAATCGCACGGTTACGGAGCGCCCGTTTCGTTCGAGGTGCTTCCTCCTCGCAGCGAGCAACTCTACAGTAGCGCGTGCGCATGCTACACGTCCATCTAATGGAACGTCCAATAGCCTTCGCCGTTTCCTCTAACGACATGCCCGGTTCCAAGGGCAGCAATACCGCTTGTGCCGCCCTCAACTCCTCTGCTGTTTTTGCTGTTCTCAATAATTCCCGGGCCGTTACTAATTGATCTATTCCACTTGCTTTTCTTCCCATGGTTTTTTCCTCGTAATTCATGGCTATATTGTTTCATTTCTTCATTTTTCAATGCAAATTGGAATAAGCCGATAAGTTATTTAAAGAACTCCCTGGTTTATTTTTAGTTCAAAGTTCGTCTATTTGACTGACACGCCTTGAATGACAGTACAGAGATAAGCTTATGCAAAATGCCATTACAAAATCTCCCAAATCACTTTTTATAAATCTATCCAAAAATTTTCGGTTTTTATGTCTTAATCTATAATATTTTGCCATATCTAAAATTCAGGCATTGATAGAGGCACATATAAATTGAAATTTAGAACGCTTGATTAAGCTTTCAGCTAAGACCATGCTGCAAGTTATAGAACAAACAATTAACTAATTTCAAGGTATCAAAAATGGTAGATGTCATGAGGTAGTAATGAGGATGTAATATTGAACTGTATAATAATCAATACTAAGTTTATTCCTGTTCTTAGCCCACGGTGCCAGCTTCCCTCATTTCCTCCCTTTCGTTCTAGCTGGCACCTTTTTCCAGATTTTATCTTCTGAGAACCACAAAATTCGCATGGATAAAGGCTTTGACTGGGCTATTTCTTCAGTTCTCACGCTCTCTAATATATCCACGGAAAAAAAGAAATTTTATGGTCAATAAGCGGGATAAAAATAGAGAGTAAATATAACAAAATACAACTATTACAATGGCTTAATGGTTTTCCAATACAGGAAACTTGAAGGCAGGTTGCCCCTCTCCACTTTTATTTCGAACTAACTCAAATTTTCGATACATTCCAGATTCTCATAATTCCCAAAGATTATGAATTTGTGCAAAGTTTGCACAAGTTGCAAATCTCCCATGACGTAATCAAACTTTCTATGGCAATCTCAGTTAAGCCATTTTCTCAGTTTTACCAATTCAGTTTCAAATTGATCTGGACTCTTATAATTCAGATATGAATGTAAACTGTTATAAAACATAGCAATGTACTGCTGCTTATCCTGCCTGACTTTATCCCGCATTTTCCATTAAAAAATGCGGGATAAATTGAACTCAATGAGTTTTAGACTTTAATACTATTGAATAAAAAATATATGAAATAATCATATACTTATCGACGTATCAAGTTATCATTACTGTGATTCTGCCATATAACGTCTTTAGGTGCATCTATGAGATTTTATTTGATTTTAATCAGCTTATTGCTAAGTGCTTGCTCTACTCTGCCACCTGCATTCAAAGATTCACATATAACGAAGATTTCATATGCAAAGGTAAGTGCGGATATCGAAAGTTATAAAAATACTTCAGTGCGGTGGGGTGGTGTCATTGCGGATGTCAAGAATGATGAAAACTTTAGCTGGATGGAAGTAATATTTTATCCTTTAGATTATTATGGTCGCCCCAGAATAGATAAACCCAGCGAAGGACGCTTTATCATTAAAAGTTCTGAATTTCTTGATCCAAAAAACTATGCTAAAGATAGAGAAATCATTGCTGTAGGCGTAATTGAAGGTAAAACTGAACATATAATTAGCCCCCAAAGTTCAGGTCTGCCATTAATAAAAGCTACAGCTATTCATCTCTGGCCGATAAATTACCGGAACAATTATTACGGACATTGCAGGTTCTGTTATTTCATGCAGTTATTCTGGTAGAGATGGAAAAATTTCCAGCAACGAAAAGAATTTATCATTTATTAGCAAATAATAATCGCTCGAGAATAAATATCTCTTATCACTATTAATTTGTACACAAATGAATTAATTCTTATTAGTTACCTCCATTAACCTCATGTGCGGCGGAATTCAACTTGAATTTTCTATTAGGTAGATTTTCTAATGGATAACGTAACTATGGAAAAGGCTTGAGCGACAAATCAATGAGTGAAGCATCCAAGGCATAAAATGGATTCTTAAAACAAAACCCATGCTTTAAGGCATCATACCTGGGGCAACGATCATACAGTCCATAAATCAGCACTTCGCAACACCTCGCTGGCTTTTGGTTATTCAGTCGTACCAAACTCAAACGCGTAATAGGCGCACTACCAAAGTGATAACCGTGCTGCCGTTGTGCTTGCAGATTCACTCCAATATCACGCAAACTTATGTCTACCAACTATTCAATAAAACCGTATAAATCAACGGTGAATCTTTAGGTCGCTTTTAGTAATTTATGAGAAAGCAGTAACTTCAACACAAATTTTCCCAATCCAGAAAATCAAAAATTTACAAACTTATATTTATTCAGAACTTTTTAAGTGTCATAAAAATTTAAAATAAATGACAAATAATTATCATTTATTTGTCATCATTTATCATTATTGTTTATGCGGCATAAGTCGCATATTAATATTTTGCGATTTATGCTAATGACAACTGATGCACTTATGGCCATTTTAGTAGTGGTCGTTATACATCAATTAATGATCTTAAATAAATCGGAGTTTAAACGTGAAATTACAAAAATTGGTGTCTTTATTTCTTGTCCTTACTATATTGTTGTTTACTAGTTTGAATGTTATGGCCACATGTGGATCACAAGTTCAAACTTTAGTAACTCAGCCGCCCTATTCCAATTTGGCCGCTGTACTTACTGATACAGAAAAAGTTAAATTAACTAATTTGCTTAAAGCGGTTAAAGATGATGCTACTTATAACAAATTACTTACTGAAGCCAATGCAGTTGCTGCTATGATTGCAAATGGCCGCATGATGATAGCTCTTCCAGATGGAACGGTAGTAGTTGATACCGCTAAAGGCGCTAATAATACTTTCGCTAATTTTAAGGTTAAAGCAATCAATGAGAACCACAATACGCGAATTTCAATTTTAGACGCACAATTGCATGACTGCGGTATCGGTTTGGAACAAAAATTTAGTACAACAGATGGCACTAAAGAAGTTTATTTTGCTAAACGTCTGGGTGCTTATCTAAATAGTGCTGGAACAGCTAGACTTTCACAAAAAATATAAGATTAAATGTGTATCGGCAAGAAATTATTGGGGTAATAGTAATTAGTTTATGGTAGTCAAACTATATCCTGCTCTTGACTCCAGATTTCTAGTCGATACTCATATCAGATTTAATTGCAAAAATTAGATTAAAGAACAAGCTATTGTTTATTTTGATGTAATTAAATACTAGAGTGCTGAATGATCTAATGCATTCAAGTACTTATAGTCCGTTCAAGCAAAATCACTGCTGTTCAAAGCAGTTTCCAGATGAAAATATTATTAGCAACAGTGGTAACGATTCTTTAGTTGATGGTGATAGCGATTCCGATAGTGATGACAATATCATTCAAATCATCAATGGCGATGCTTTGCCGTTCGAACTCGAGAATATTCATACGGTTGTAAATCTTTAGCCTTACGTTACCAATATTTCGGAAGTGGATGGAAACGTTACCTTTGAATTCTCGAATGGTAATACATCAATTACACTAATTGGTGTATCAGCTAGCGAAATTACAGTCGATATGACACTGTTCGATTTGTCGTAATTCGACATAGATATTCTTCAAAAAGCCCGCAAGCAATTTGTGGGCTTTTATTGTGACGAAAGCTAAAATAACATTCTAGCCTTACTATTTCACGTATCCAGATATCAAAAATCAGGATACATTCCTTTCACCACCATGAATACCATAAATGTTAGTCAAGGCTCATTAGAATTTCAGCTCAAAAACTGAGCAACTAAACACTTTTATTTTTTCCATTTCCTCAATGAAAGTGTCACTGAACGATCGATTTTATCGGTTGCATGTTCAATGATTAGTTTGTGCGATTCCAGCTCATCTACGGCTGAACAGCTTAGGTATTTAAGGTAGCGTGGCTGATATTAGATATAATATTCATTGCGCCACTACTTTAGCACTTCGATACTGCTTCGGGTAGCAGGCGTTTATTCCATTTCACCATTCTGCCATTATTAATAGAGAAAGAGGCTTAGCTGTGGTCAAGCGCTTTTACCCCTATACTTTTTTTCGTTATCCTTAACAGAAAATCGATAACCAATTCCCCTGACTGTTTGCACCAGGTCTTCTTTACCTACTGTTTTAAGGTTTGTTCTTAGCCTGCGAATATACACGTCGATTGTACGTTGATCGATAAAAACCTGATTACCCCATAATCGATCTTGCAGTTGTGCACGTGTGTGTACCCGCTCTTGATTTGTCATCAAAAAATGAAGGAGGCGAAATTCAGTGGGTCCCAATGTAATTTCAGCCAGTTCTAGCTGCTCATCTTTGGTGTACGCATGTACTCTGTGTGTAGTTGGGTCAAGTTTTAATCCCCCCAACTGAATAATTTCATCCGCCATTTCGGGTAAACGCCGACGTAACACAGCTTTAATTCGGGCAATCAACTCATGGGGTGAAAAGGGTTTTGTAATATAATCTTCTACTTCAACGTCCAGATCAGCAATTATTTCACTTTCCTGGTCTCGAGCAGTTAACATAATAATTGGAATAGTTTTGGTACGTTCCTCACTCTTTAATCTATATGTAAATTCTATCCCCTCCACATTAGGAAATATTCCACCTATGATCACGAGATCAGGTAATACATTGCTGATTATTCTTTTAGCTTGCTCCGCATTATCAGCACATAAAACAATAAGACCTGCTCTTTTTAAATTGAGTGAAATCATTTCCTGAAGAATAGGTTCATTTTCAACAGTTAGAATTGTTATTGTCATACATTATCTCATTCTTGATAAATGTAACTAAAAATGCTGAGATAATATGAATAAAACTTTACATATTCGTGACAAAAATATGAAACTGACTAACAGTCTGATTTATCATCTGAAACAAGTGAAGCAAATAATACAGAAAGATGATCTTAATTTAGATTATGATCCTGCTAGATCTCTTTAGAGGACTTTGTTCGTGCTGCACCCAGATGTCGATTGAATCAATCAATAGCATCGGGTGAGAAACGAATGGAAACAATACGCAGTAATGTCAGTACTGCAATTACAGAAATGTGTAATCCAACCTCTGTCAATGTGTACGCTTTATACCAGAGACCAATTAACTCTCCGATCAGCACCACTAATGCCACATCCAGAATGAAGGTTACCTTTACACGCCCTACTGCCAGATAGGATTGTAATATACGAATCAGTTCAAGCACTGCCAGAATCAGTACCACATCGGTAATGATATGCTCAGCAACATTTGCCCATTCACCCTTGAAAATATGAGGCAGATTTGACATTAAGCTGAGAATGCCTGTACCTATCCAAAAATAGAGCACTAACATCAGAATGCCGACAATCAATTGAATGGTGCGTTGATGCCAATCAGTGTCAGTTAATAGAAATATGCTCTTTCTTTTAGTTATTTCTTGATGAATCATCACATTACTCCAGTTAATAAATTGCCTGGATTCTTATTTTAGTAATTCAATATAAAAGTTTTGTGACGTCCTAATAATTTCTTACCTTCGTTACATTCCGTAACGCATCGTCAACTTATCTTATAAAGAAAGAAGTTAGGTTCATTAGCCTTTCGAATTCATAAATCTCGAATCTCGAGTATTTCCATCTTTGAGTAACTCGTTGTATATATTCAAGTTTTGTATAAATAATAGATATTTAAAGCTTAATGTCACCTAATTGTAACGATAATGAAATATTCAACTAGTAGCATATGCGCAATTATCAATAAGGAATTGTGATAAAAATTTTATGACGTTCTAATAACTTCTTACCTTCATTACATTCCGTAACGCATCGTCAACTTATCTTATAAAGAAAGAAGTTAGACGCATTAGCCTTTCGAGTTCATGGATCTCGAATCTTGAGTATTTCCAGCTTTGAGTAACTTATTTTGTATATTCAAGCTGTTGTATAAATAATAAATATTTAATGTCATTGTAACAATAATGAAATATTCAACCAGTAGCATACGCGCAATTATTAATAAGGGATTGTGATTTCAGATCGTATGCCCCTCATCTCGCCCACCTAATTTATTTAATTCACTGGGATTTATGTTTGAAAATTTTTTAAAAAAAACAATTTTACTCATCGGATTGATGATATTGACTCCTGCACCTACAGCGATGGGAAATAGTTTGGAGAATTTGGCAAAGGCGCTGGCCAAGATCCGAGGTGAAGTTGAGACACTGCAAACGCAACTGGATACTGAAAAGGAAAAACATGGCAGCAGAATATCAGCACTCAACTCGCAATTGGCAGATTTGAGTGTTGAAGAGAGAAGGCAGAAAATGAGTATTGAGAAACTGCAGCATTCTATAGAAAAATTAAACACTGACGCCAAGAAGGCGGAGCAATCGGGCGAGAATCTGAAACCCGTCTTACTAGAAATACTGAAAGATTATAAACAGCACATTCAAACAGGTTTTCCATTTAAAACGGAAGATCGTATCAGATCAATTGAAAATCTGGAGAATAATGTTACCAATCAATTGATTGATCCTAATAAAGCAGTTAATCAGGTATGGTCCTTAATAGAAGATGAAATTCGCTTGAGCAAGGAAAATGGTATTTACCAGCAAACAATATCGTTGGATGGAGAAAAAATGCTGGTGGATATTGCAAAACTGGGCACGGTATTTCTTTTTTTCCAAACCAGAGATAGCAGAGCTGGGATGGGAAAGCGATCAGAGGATGGCGACTGGAAATTTGAAGTTATTGATAATACTGATGAAATTGAGCGGATCAAAATTTTATTTGACTCGCTGAAGAAACAAATACGCCAAGGCTATTTTGAATTACCTAATCCTCTAAGAAAATGAAGAAAGCCCTATTTTTATCGTTACTGTTGATTGTACTGGGAAATTCTGTCCATGCTGCTGAAGATAAAAACGCAGCTTCATCGCAAGCCACCGTTGCTTCTGAGCCTGAAGTTAAGCAGGATAGTTCTTCAGATCAGGGTAAACAGCAAAAAAAGAGCGCAGCAAAACAGGAAATAATCAATTTAGAAACTGCGTATAAACGCGAATATGTTTTCCTGGAAGCCCAGAAACGGGAATTGACTGAGCGTTTGAAAAACTATCAATCCAGCGCAAGTAATGAAGAAAAAATGCTCATTAATAAGATCAGCGCGCTTGAACGCGGTTCTGTTGAGCGCTCAGCCAAGATTGATCAACTCAATGCGCAATTGGCAGAAGCCGAGCGTAAAGAAGCCGCTGTCACTGAACGCAGTGACGCTTTGGAAACAACTTACATGCAAGCGGAATCTACCTTGAAAAATCATGGTATCGAGTTGCCTTCATCCATTAAGGAAGATAAAGGTAACGATCCCGCCAAAGTAAGTTATTTGTTTAAACAAGCATTGTCTTTAATCAATAACTTAGGTGCGACCCAGGTAAAGCCAGGAAGTTTTTTTCTGGAGAATGGCAAACAAACCAAAGGATCAATTATTCAGGTAGGCAATATCGCAGCGTATGGTGTCAGTGATGATGGTAGTGGAAGTTTAGCGCCCGCAGGTGGCGGAGATTTCAAGATATGGAAAAGCGCTAGTGCGGAAAGTGCTGTTGCTTTGAGCAAAAACCAGCAACCGGACACACTGCAGTTATTTTTATTTGAGTCCCGTACTACAGCCGTCGATGAAACGCATGAACAAACATTACTAGAGCATGTCGATTCAGGTGGTGCGATTGGGTGGGTTATCGTGGCACTGGGTGTCATTGGTGGATTTTTTATCCTGACCCGTGCTTATTTGCTACGCACAAACAGCACTAACATGAAACAACTTTCTGATCAGATCCTGCATCATCTTGCTGCCGGCGAGATGGATGTTGCTAAAAAAAGTTGTGAAGAGAATTCATCAGCTATTGGCCGTGTTTCGCTGTATACCTTACACCATTTGAAAGACGATAGGGATCACATGGAGGGTATTGTTTACGAGGCAATTCTGCAAGAATCGGGACCTTTGGACCGGTTTGGTTCTGCCATTTTAGTGATAGCCTCGGTAGCTCCTCTCCTCGGCTTGCTGGGAACGGTAACCGGGATGATTGAAACTTTTGATTCGATCACTCAGTTTGGGACCAGCGATCCAAGATTGTTATCTGAGGGTATCGCTATCGCGTTAGTGACGACTGAATTAGGATTAGTTGTTGCCATTCCAACGTTGTTGCTTGGATCCTTATTGTCAACTTGGGCTAGAAATATTAAACGTGACATGGAGCATTCGGCGCTCAAAATTGTTAACGCTTTTCTGGGGGGTGGACTTGATCTGGAAGAGGCAGTTGCGCCTGATGTGAATAACAATACCTTACTGTTGCAGAATCCTTGAAATGAGTCTTCCAGAACTGATCATATGGCTCAAAGAGTTATTTGTAATAGGAGGCATTGTCATGCCACCACTGGTACTTTGTACCTTATTACTTTGGTACGGAGTAGGGTATCGATTCTGGGTCATGAAAGAGCCTAAGTGGATAGGCGTGCGCGATATGTTGAAATACTATCAGGAAAACGATGATAAGCCAGCCAGAAGTATTGTGGCCAGAGCGATCAAACAAGGCCTTCGGTTAAAAAAACAGAAGGGAAAGGTCAAAAACCTTCGACGCCATCTGGACGCGGCCTTTTATGACTATGAAAGAGAAATCACCAAGTTTTCTTCGCTCACTCGCGTGGCTGTTCTGATTGCTCCTTTACTGGGTCTGTTGGGTACCGTGACAGGGATGATTGAAACGTTCCAGTCGCTATCAACCATGACGGTGCACTCACAGTCTGGCGGTATTGCCGGTGGCATCGCTGAAGCCCTGTTTACTACCCAGATGGGACTGACTGTCGCAGTTCCAGGCGTATTAGCAAATAGTATGTTGAACAGGAGACAGCAGCAGATTGAGCTTGATCTTGCGCAGGTGAAAGAATTGCTGTGTCATCAAATATCCACTACGAACGAGAAATAATTCACGATGAGAAATAACGAACCTGCAGAAGCTGAAGCCGTAATCGATATGACGCCAATGATCGATATGGTTTTCATATTGTTAATTTTCTTTATGGTAACGGCATCTTTCGTTAAGGACATGAAACTGGAACTGGAAAGACCCAAGGCCAGTAGTGCCGTTACTGCATCGAGTAAGGCCATTCGACTGTTTATAGACCGCAACGGCGACACATATTTGGATGGTGAACCGGTCCGTTTGTGGACAATACAAAGTAAATTGCGAGATTTGTTGAGCACCTCTTCCAGCAAAGTAGTGTTAGTCGTGACCGATGAAGGTGTTCCTGCGGGAAAACTGGTTGAAGTGGTTGATCAAGCACGCTTAGCTGGCGCTGAAAGCGTGGGAGTAGCTACTAAAAAAGAAGCGGGTTAATACCAATATGAAAATAAATAATTTTTTTCGACACTTGGCAGGATCTGCATCGATGTTATTTGGGTTGATATTGGTTTTCGGCCTGATATTGTGGATGAATCGTTATATGGGACAGGTCGAGAAGGCACCTGCTCAGGAAGTGACAGAAATCAGTATGGCAAATCAAATCAAGCAAGAACCCAAAAAAGAAATCAAGAAAGTCGAGCAAAAAAAACAAGTGACCCGACCTCAGGCACCTGCCCCTTTTAAGGGCCTTGATACAGCGCTATCTGGCATTGATCTGGGATTGCTAGGCCTGGATGATGGAAAGGTGGGTGATCTGGATGATTCTTTAATTGGTAAAACAGCTAATACAGTGATGACCGCTGATCTGGTTGATGTCCCACCTAAACCGATATCAAGAGGAGCTTTTAAATACCCGTCTTCAGCAAAAAAGAATGGTATTAAAGGCTATGTTGTCTTGTCGGTACTCGTTGAGACTGATGGTTCAGTCAATCAGGTACAAGTGCTGGAGTCTAATCCCTCAGGAGTTTTTGACGCTGCTGCACTGCAGGGCATTCGGTCCTGGCAGTTTGAGCCGGCAAAGTACAAGGGTGAAATTGTCAAAGTGTGGGCGAAGCAAAAAATTCGATTCGACTTGTCCTGATTTAAAAAATTGTGATTACAATGAAATACCTAACGGCTGGATCAATTGGCCATCTGATGGTTGTTTTTATACTGGGATATTACTGCAGTATTGGTTGGGCTGCAGATAATAAATCACAACCGACAGACTTTATAGAGCTTGCCGCCGTCATGCTAAAAGATGGTTATAGCGATCGCGCGTTATTAGCCTTGCAGAGCGTGGACCTGAAGGATAAAAAAACTGATCTGGTGAGATTTTATACACTGCAAGGCTTGGCTTATATGAATCTGAATGATTTTGCAGCAGCCAAAGACAGTTTGCAGCTAGCGGTTAAAAATGGGCAGAAAGATTCAGTTATTTTTGTCTATCTGGCGCAAGCCCATTATGCGCTCAAAGAGTATCGGGATACGATCCAATCCATTGACAAGGCGGGTGAACACGCCAGCAAAGCGAACTTAATCACCCTAAAAGCGCAAGCTTACTGGCATTTGAAAGAGGCGGCTGCCACCATCAATATGCTAAATGAGGGTCAGAGATTATATCCCAAGGATTTTAGTTTTCTTAGACACAAGGTTTTTTATTTTGTAGAGCTCGAGTTGTACCATGAAGCCACTGAATTGGGTCGACAATATCTAAAGCAATCAAAGGCGGCTGCGGAGGACTATATTGCTATTGGTAATGCATTGCGGTTAAGCAAGCAATATCACGAAGCTCTGGATATTCTGGAAATCGCCCGTCTGCAATTTCCTGATAATGAGGTTGTAGCAAAACTGCTGTCGCACACCTATCTGGATCAGGGAAAACTTAATTCGGCAGCATTCATCCTTGAGCAAGCAGCTTTACTGAATCCGGGTCTACAGGCTGAAGCGGCAGAAATCTATCGACGTGCGGGTCGTTTTCATAAGGCGTTGATACTGAATGAAAGCATCAGTGATCAGAAAGTAAAACTTAAACAACGGCTATCCATTCTTCTTGCATTAAAGCAGTTCGAACGTGCAGCTAATATGGAATCAAGTTTGTATCGGTCTGGATTACTGGATGATCAAGAAGTGCGTTATGCACTTGCGTATGCCTTATTTTCTAGTAGCCGTTTTCCAGAGGCTAATAAGCATTTGGACCATTTAAAAGATGCTGAGCTTTTCAGAAAAGGAACTGAGCTTCGTCGATTAATGGAAATCTGTAAAACTGAACCATGGCAATGCACTTAATTCTTGAAATTACAGAAATCAGACCGTGCCATGGTTACCTAATAGCAGGTTCTACTGATTGCGTAGCTTGCGTTCATTCCGGTTGCAATGCGTCTTTAGTGGGATTCCCGCTTATGCCGCCCTGATACCTTTGCAGTAACTATCTCATACCCTTTCAACCAGCAATTTATCTTCTGGAGCAGTTTCATTGCCAGTGAAGAGGGGGATGTTTTACACCTAATGATTACTTCAATCGGACATATTTCCTGAGTGCCGTGTTTGGCAGACAGATTTTCATCAAGAATGTTTTTCCAAAAATAAAGAGTACAGAAATACGATGAAAAAACCTTTTCTTTCCCTGGTCATTTTGTTCACTGCAATTTTTATGAGTTCTTTTGCATGGGGGGATACTGAAAAAGCAGAATTTTCGATTCACCTGTTCCGGAATGGCTTGCCTATTACTGATGCAGAATTAACGATCAGCAGCATCACGTACGAAAAAACCGATGCGCAACAGGGTGCGGCCAAGTCCTCCATGATTACCTGGCATGTTGAAGACCAGCCTTTCCTTAAAACAAATGCCAATGGCAGCGTAGCGGCGAAATTACCAGCCGGTAAGTATCATTTCAAACTCAAAACAATTGATCAGATATTTGGTTTTGATTTGCCTTTACGTACCGCTGAAAATGTACAAATTCTGGTAACTTTTTATCCGGACGGCAGGGAGCCATTGCTCAACATTGAGAGTTCCGTTGCCGGCACCATTGCAGGTTCTGAAGCTCCAACCGAGAAGCCGCCAGTTGAAGGTGACGGTGTTATGACTGTGAAAGTTCGTTCTGTGGAGACGAACAAGCCAATCAAGGATGTGCAGATTTTCGTGAGCGGCCTGAGGCAGCAGCTCAGAACAAATGAGCAGGGTCAGTTAGAAGCGAGTATCCCAGTCGGTACTTATAGCGTTTCGTTGCTGCATCCAGCTTATAGCAGTCAAACACAGGATGAAATAAAAATCACCAAGGACCAGACAACTGAATTATCCTTCAATTTAACACCAGCCGGTGTTGAGCTGGCTGAATATGTAGTTTTAGAGCCGCATTTGGCGGGGACAATAGCTTCTGTTATCGAAGAACAGAAAACTTCAACCGAAGTAACTACAGTTATGGGTGCTGAACAATTCAATCGGGGTGGAGACTCCGATGTAGCCGCTGCATTAAGAAGAGCTTCTGGTCTAACATTGGTGGGCGGCCAATTCATCTTTATTCGTGGTCTGGGTGAACGCTTTTCCACAACATTAGTCAATGGTGCGGCTGTTCCAAGTCCGGATCCAACACGCCGTGTTGTACCGCTGGATCTTTTTCCGACCAATTTCCTTGAAAGCGTTATGGTGCAAAAAACGTATTCCGCGGATCGGCAGGGTGAATTTGCAGGCGGCACTCTGGAAATGCGTACAAGAGGAATACCGGATGAATTTTTCTTTAATATCACTGCGCAAACAGGCTTTAATGACAGAACGACCTTTGAGAATGGCCTTAACTATAAAGGTGGGGGTCTTGATTTCCTGAGCTTTGATGATGGTGCGCGCGCTTTGCCTGATTCAATTGCACAAGCTACCGCAGATGGCAGCACCATTCAGCCGAAAACAACTTTTAATCCTGATGGATTCTCGCCGCAAGAGCTTACAAAATTTGGTCAAGATTTATCAGGTGTATGGGATGTGACAGAAAGAAGACCGGGACCAGATAGAGGCCTTCAGGCAGCCACAGGTAACGTGGTTAATCTGGGTAATTTCAGAGTGGGTTATATCGCGGCTGGTGCCTGGAATCAGCAATTCAGGAAGCAGAATGAGATCAATAGGGAATTTACCCCAACTAAAGAGGGGGGATTGAAAAATATTTTTGATTTCAATACACAGCGTTCATTAGAACAAACGGAGCTAAATGGATATGGTGCAGCAGAGGTAGAATATAAAGATAATCATCGTCTTTTTTACAAGACCATGTTTCTCCGTCAGTCAACCGATGAGGCAAGAATCGGTCAGGGATTTACCGACGCTGAAGTGACTGATGTACGTAGGACAAAACTGAGATTCTTTTCCAATCAATTGTTCATGCATCAGGTGGGGGGTGCGCATCTTTTTGATTGGGCAAAAGACTTATCGGTAAACTGGTTATATACTAATGCAACCGCTACAAGAGAAGAACCCAAAACGCGGGATTATCGTTTTGATCAACTTCAAGGTAGTAGCAATTTTGCTTTTTCCCGCAGAGCGGATAGTAATCAAGTTACATTTGCTGATTTGACCGACAAAGATCAAAGCTGGCGTGTAGATACAAAGTTGCCACTTGAATTTTCTGCAAACTACAAAGCAAATCTGCATGGCGGCTTTATCGATCAAAATAAATCCAGAGTGGCGAACGCTCAACGATTCAGTTATTTTCCTGTGGGACCCATTGGGAGAGATCAGGCAGTTTTGAATCAACCATCACTGGAGACAATTCTACAACCGTCAAATATTGGTCCAAATGGTTTCCTCTTGCGTGATACCACACGCCCAACTGATAACTACGAGGCATCACAGAAACTTTTTTCTTATTATGGAAAATTGGATTTGTCTTTGTACGAAAAATTTAACATCACCGGGGGTTTACGTTGGGAAGATAATAATATGTCAGTTGAAACATTTCAATCTGTTGCCCACACGAACAAACCGGTGATAACCAAAATAAACAGAGTAGATATGCTGCCCTCAGTGATTGCGACCTGGATTATTTCAGATAAGCAACAGTTGCGGGCTGGTTATAGCCAGACATTATCTAGACCTGACTTCAGGGAATTATCACCTGCGCCATTTACTGATCTGAATACCAATCAGGAAACAACTGGTAATCCTGATTTGCAGCAGACGAGTATAAAAAATTATGATATTCGCTGGGAATATTACCTGTCGCCCAGTGAAAATCTATTTGCCAGTTTTTTCTGGAAGGATTTGACAAAACCTATCGAATTAGTCATTTTGCCAGGAACTACAGGCTTACAGACATTCCAAAATGCTGATAAAGCAAACGTATTCGGATTTGAATTTGAATACCTTAAAGGTCTGAGCTTTATACATCCAGCTCTGGAAAATTTTTATGCGGGTGGCAATTATACCTGGTCATCTTCCAATGTTCAGTTGAATCCCACTAGCCTGCAGGTGCAGACTACTAACAACAGGCCGCTGCAAGGACACTCGAAGCACGTCGTTAATTTCCAAATTGGTTACGAGAATCCGGGTTGGGGAACGCAAGCAACTTTACTTTACAATGTTGCCAGTCAACGAATTTCTGCAGTAGGTGTACTGGGTGCACCGGATAAATTTGAACAACCACTTCACCAGATTGACTTTGTTTTTAACCAGACCATAAACAAACGGTTGTCGTTACGCCTGAATATGCAAAACCTGCTGGATGACGATGTGCTTATCACGCAAGGCGGTGAATTGACACGCCAATTCCGTAGAGGACGTCAGTTTAATCTTGCTGTTCGTATTAATTACTGATTCGGAAATTTCATCCTTGCAAAGGAATTGAATGACATCCAACCGGACAGCTACTCTTGAGGAAACGCAAATCATCTGGGTTGGGTGTTAACCTGGCCCGCCCGATTTCACGCCAACAGTCGCAGATATTGATTTGGTACGGAATACGCAAAACAAGTCAGGGATAATACGCATGCTTCCTGGTGTACACGCAAATCGCCACACCACCCTACCCTGCTGATTAAGATAAAATTAATTCATAGCCTACCGTCAGTATTATAGTTAGTATCCATCAGTAACACGAGCATAAATAACTCTTCCGCCATAACTATAGTTAATTTCCATGTTGTCCGAATCATAGAGGGTTGCAGCCAAGTTTAATTCTTTTATTAATTCAGAGTTATTCATAAAAATTCTATCCCTGGCGAGTTCACTGAAAAGCAATAACCCTATTGCGTTTTATAGACAAAGTTTTTAGGCATGGATTGAACAAATCAATTTATTCATCGAGATGTAACATTATTGACATATATATTTGTTAAATTGCCTGCTCCAAAATGATCAATCTGGAGATAATAAAAAATGGTAAGGTTTGAGAAGAAACAAGCAGGGTTGGCGATAGCTGCAGCATTGCTGTTAGGTATGTTTACACCAAATAGTCATGCGGCAACAGCAAGTTTTGATCCTGCGACAGGCATTGTTGATTTTCCAGTGGTAGAAGTTTTAGATGGTGCATCATCCTCTTTTTACAGTGCGCAACTGCAAATCGTAGGTAATGATCTGCAACTGATAGCCGCTGACGTTATATCACCAGCAAAAGGGCAACAACGTGTTGTATTTGATTCTGCAACAGCAGCTGTACACGTGCCATCCGTCGTCGTAGGTGGAGATGAGTTTTATGCCAAGCTTCAGTTGGTACCGGGATCAAATCCGATGCGTTTTACCCTCTCGCAATTTGTCAGTAATAATTTCCAGGGTTGCCCTTCTTTTTCTACACAAGGACCCACTGAAGGATCCTGTGTTTTAAGTGGTGAAATCAAACAAGATATTACCTTGACCAAAAATATCCAGTGGATTTTATCAGGCGGCGTTTTCATCGGTGGCGATAAAACTGAGAGCACTACATTAACCATTAATCCAGGCACCAAAATCTTTGGTCAGCAGGGCGCCGATTTCTTGTGGATCAGACGCGGTTCAAAAATCATGGCGGAAGGAACCCCTGATAATCCAATCGTAATGAGTGGCCCATCGCAACAAGCGGCAGGTGAGTGGGGTGGTTTGGTGCTCTCAGGTAATGCGCCGATAAACGGTTGTAATGAAGGTGTGCCGTTGTGTGAGGCTCCATTTGAGGCCGTAACTTCAGAATTTTATGGCGGTAATGATCCTGCTGATAACAGCGGTTTAATCAAATACACGCAAATTCTTTTTGCAGGTTTTGCGGTACGTCCAGATCAAGAATTAAATGGATTGACGCTTAATGCCGTGGGCTCGGGCACAGTGATTGATTTCGTGCAGGTTCATAATGGTCTGGATGATGGTGTCGAAATGTTTGGCGGTACGGCGCAGATGAAACATCTGGTGCTGACCAATAATGGTGACGACAATCTGGATTGGACTAGCGGCTGGACTGGAAAAGCCCAATTTGTTCTGGTTAAGCAGGCTGCTGACGATGGTGATCGTGGTATCGAAGCTGACAACAATGAGGTCAATAATGATTCACTACCCCGTGCCAAACCCATTATTTCCAATCTAACTTTAATCGGTTCATCGGTTGGCACACAAGGTATTTTATTACGTCGTGGTACTGGTGCAAATATATGGAACACAGTCGTTACCGGCTTTCCTGATTGTGTACAAATCGATGGGGCAGCCACTTTTAAGAATGCTGGATCACCGGGTAATCTGAGTGGTGAATTGACTATGGTTAATTCTTTTGTGAATTGCGCCAATAACTTTAAAGATGGTACAGATGCGACGTTCTCTGTAGCTGACTGGTTTAATTCGCAATCTGGAAACAAAACTGAAGATTCGCTCCTGAATGGCCATTTACCAGCAACAGGTTCCCCTTTGACATTAGGCGGCGCACCAGTAAATGATTCATTCTTTAATAATGTCGATTATGCAGGCGCATTTAAAGATGCGAATGATGACTGGACACAGGAATGGACTTTTAGATTTAATTAATTTTTCTGATTCAGGAAGCTTCTTTGCTTAGACGTTAAGTAGAAAAGCATCCAATAAACTCAAGTGTCCTGGTTTTATTGAATAAAAAACAATCGCTGGTTCTGCCTTCATCGGCACCAGCGATTGTTTCTTTTACCTCTCCCCTTCCCTTCTCGAATTTATTGTGTGCATGTTTAAACCTAATTCCATTTCTAAATCAAACCTAACTTTGTCGGCTTCTCCTTGCCGTATTATTTATACTTTCTGCGGTTCGCCTTCGCGTCATGTTTGATTTAGAAATGGAATAAAAACCGCTTTTAGGTTTAAACGCTATTGATCAAATCAAGAATTAATCGGCACCAGCAAAACAGCTGCCAGCAGCACGCTGGTTTCAGCTATCTCAATCAATGCCCCAGCAGTATCACCTGTCGTACCATGGATGCGCTGCATCATCATAAGGCGCAATACTAAAAATACCAGAATTGATGTGAGGATTAGCCAAAAATAATGAAAGCCTGTGATCAGCAGCAAAAGAAAGGGGGTAACAGTAACAACAAAAATACTCAATTTACGAGGCTGATGGGCGGCGATGGGTGCACCCAGGCCATGGCGGCGTACATAAGGCGTGGTTAAAAACAAAAACGGGATCAGTGTTCTGGCCAGGATGGACGCATATAATAGTGCAATCCAATTCTGTGCAATAAACAAACTATGCAGTGTGACAAATTTGAGCAGGAGCACTAATAGGATAGCTATTACTCCCATCGGACCACAGTTGGGGTCTTTCATGATAGCTAAGGTTTTTTCTGTATCTCCCATGCCACCCACCCAGGCGTCTGCACTATCAGCCACACCATCCAGATGGAGCCCGCCAGTGAGCGCAATCCAGCCAGTAAGCAGCAAAGCAGCCACCACCAGTGGGGGTGCATCACGCAATAGCCAGCCTAGTCCAATCAGCAGTGTCCCGATCATCAGACCAACCAGCGGATAAAACAACAGGGAATAGCCCACAGTTTTCTCAGCTGGTGGCGTAGACAGGGGTACCGGCAAGCGGGTAAGAAATTGTACCGCGACCAGAAAGGGCTTGATCATTCTGGCTTATCGCTCTTGAGTGCGAGCTGGCAACCATTCTCATGCCACTTCACCTCAACAGTTTGCATAGCTGCATAGGGCACGTCAAAATTCAGCAGTTGCTGCAGCGGTTGCTGGTTGAGGTGGCACAGCAGAATGCGCATGACCCCGCTGTGGGTAATCAGCAGAATATTCTGATCGGCAAACTGAGTATGGATGTCTTGCCATGCTGCCAGCACGCGCGCTTTGAAATCCAGTAAATGCTCTGCTTGCGGCGGTGGATCATCTAATGGATTCTGCCAGAAGCGGGCGAGTGCTTCAGCATCAGTCTGCATCAGCTCGACAGGAGTGCGCCCTTCCCATTCGCCGAAATGGATTTCCTGAATGCGTGCATCCTGTGTAAGCGGAATAGTGTAGCGTTCAGCCAGTGCCTGGGCAAAATGCGCACAGCGCTTCAAGGGAGAAGTAATGATATGCTGCCAATGCCTCTCTGTCTGCTCAACACGTGTCCACATCTGCTGCCAACCTGCCTCGGTCAGGGCATGATCGGTACTGCCGCAAAACCGTCCACCATTGCCGGTGTCGCCATGTCTGAGCAGATCAATATAAGCTATGGTAGTCATGCTATTGCTCTGTTATTGTTTTCTGGTCGAAACGTGAGCTGTAGAAAAAGTCGCCATTTCATTATGCAAGCTACAGGCCATACGCAGCAGATTGACAGCCACGGCAGCACCACTTCCTTCACCCAGACGCATAGCCAAATCAAGCAGAGGAGCAGCATTGAGTGCTTTGAGCACATGAGCATGACCGGGTTCTGCAGACTGGTGTGCGTAAATAAACCAGTTTCTACTGTCCACGCAAATCTGCTCGGCAGCAAGTGCTGCCACGGTACTGATAAAACCATCTATCAGCAACGGCAAGCCGAGTTGAGCGCCACGAATATAAGCACCTGTCAACGCGGCAATCTCAAATCCCCCTACCCGGCGCAATGCTTCCAGAGGTGAATGGATATATCTGCTATGCAATGACAGTGCTCGTTCGATTATACTGATTTTATGTGCAACCCCCTTGCTGTTCAGCCCACTGCCTGCTCCTGTCAGTTGTGCAGGGGGTGCATTCAGTAACAAGCAGGCAAGCGCAGTTGCGCTGGTAGTATTACCGATACCCATCTCCCCTGCTATTAATAATTGCCGATTGTTTGTCCGTGCCTGTTCCACGCTGACGCCCCCCGCATTAAGAGCTGCAGCCAGTTGAATCTCGCTCATTGCAGCTGTGTGCACAAAATTGGCAGTTCCCGTCCCCAAATGATAATGTCTGACATTAGTCAGGGTATCGATTGAGTGAACGGTACCAAGATTGATGACCTCCAGCTGCGCACCGAGGGTGCGTGCCAGAACATTAATAGCTGCACCACCCGCAGCGAAGTTTTTGATCATCTCGCTGGTAACTGATTGAGGAAAAGCAGAAATATTCTCAGCAGCAACACCATGGTCAGCCGCAAATATCGAAATCTGCACATGGTCAACCGAGGGGTGTAATGTATGCTGCAAGGCAGCAAGTTGTACCGCAATTTCTTCCAAACGACCAAGCGCACCCGGTGGTTTAGTAAGTTGCGCCTGATGCTGCAGCGCTGCCTGACGAATTTGTTCATCCGGCATGGCTGGCGATATCTTGAGCCAATCGAGTGAAGTATGGCTAGCCACCGGATCCTCCCTTAAGATAATGCGGCAAACCGGCCACCATCAGAATAACCTGCTCGCATTGCTGGGCGACCAGTTGATGTAGTTTGCCTGCTTCGTCGCAGTAACGGCGACTTAGTTCACCCATGGGGATAACTCCCATGTTGGTTTCGTTGCTGACCAGAATAATGCGCCCGGGTAAATTGAGCAGTACAGACAGGAATGCCGCATGTTCGTGCTCAAACACGGTGCTGTCTTGATGCAGCAGCAGATTGGTCAGCCATAGCGTCAGACAGTCAACCAGCAAACAATGATCTTTTGCTGCCACCTGACTAACTACTGCCGCCAATTGCAAGGGTTCTTCAATCACTTGCCAGTGAACAGGACGATTAGCCCGATGCAGCTCAATGCGTGCCTGCATTTCGGCATCTTCAATAGTGGCAGTGGCAATATAGGTTACCGGCAACTGGCTCTGTGTTGCCAGACGTTCTGCCAGTCGACTCTTGCCCGAGCGTACACCTCCCAGAATCAATGTCTTGCTGTCAATCATGCGGATAAACCTTGTAAATCGAGTAATTGATATAACTGCTTGGTATCCAGGTACTGGTCAATACTATCAGCCAGCCGATTAAAGGTTGCTTCACAGACAGCATGGTAATTGGGTGATTGATGGCTGTGTTTCAGGCCAGCCCAGTTCAATAACGCCGCGCACGCCTCAGCAGATTCAAACAAGCCATGCAGGTAACTGCCTATAATCAAACCATCTTCACTCATGGCACCATCTGTACCTTGTGCCAAATAGACTGCCGGTGGATAGTTATTCTGGAAGGTGGTCACACCGCAATGGATTTCATAGCCGGTCACAGCTGCGCTTTGATAGGCTAGCGTACCTTGCACATTGCGCAGCAATTTGTCAGGTTGTAAAGTGGTATTCATATCAAAAAAAGCCATCCCCTGTGCACTGCCGGCATCCCCTTCCAAGCCGTCAGGGTCATGGATCCCTTCTCCCAGCATCTGAAAACCGCCGCAGATACCGATTAGCTTGCCACCATAGCGCAGGTGCCGCCGAATAACGAGTTCCCAGCCCTGTTGGCGCAGCCAGTCCAGATCAGCACGTACGCTCTTGGAGCCAGGCAGAATAATTAGATCTGCCGGTGGGATCGTTTCGCCTGGGCCAATAAATTGCAGCCTGACCTGCGGATGCAGGCGCAGTGGATCAAAATCAGTGTGGTTGCTGATACGCGGCAGTGCCGGCACAATAACCCGTAGATGCTCATGCTCAGTCGATATAATAAAATCAGCTGTTTGCGGCAAAGCGTCCTCCGCTTCAAGATGTAATCCCTGAAAATAAGGTAACACACCCAATACCGGTTTACCGGTGTATTGTTCCAGCCAATCCAGCCCGGGTTGCAATAAAGCAATATCTCCGCGAAAACGGTTAATGACAAAACCCTTGATGCGCGCCTGCTCACTCTCACTCAGTAATGCCAGCGTACCCACCAGATGAGCAAAAACACCGCCTCGGTCAATATCGGCTATGAGAATTACCGGGCAGTCGACTGCTTCGGCGAAACCCATATTGGCAATATCATTGGCGCGCAGATTGATTTCTGCCGGAGAACCGGCCCCTTCCACAATGATCCTATCGTACTGCCCAACCAGGCGCGCATGGGATTCGAGTACAGCGTTCAGTGCAATCGATTTATAGTTGTGAAAACCGCAAGCATCCATATTGGCAATCGCGTGACCATGGATGATGACCTGCGCGCTCTTATCTGTACTAGGTTTCAATAATACCGGATTCATATCAGTATGCGGTACCAGTCCGGCAGCAAATGCCTGTACCGCCTGCGCGCGGCCAATTTCACCGCCGTTGCTACTGACCACACTATTCAGCGCCATATTCTGCGGCTTGAAAGGTGCAACACGGATACCCTGACGCGATAACCAGCGGCACAAAGCGGTGACCAGCATGCTTTTGCCAGCATCCGAAGTGGCCCCCTGAATCATCAATGTTTGTGCGTCCATATATACTATTAAATTTGAGCCAGGGCCTTATCCAGTCGCTGCCAGTCAGCTTCAGTAGCGGGTAAACCGAAGCGCAGACTGCTCGGCTCACTGAAAAGTCGGGTCAGGATACCCTGAGCCGCCAGTTTTTCAAAGACATCACTCGCCTTTGCCGAACACACCCATTGAAAAAAAGCGCTGCCCCCGTGTGGAGGGAAATGATGTTGACTCAGTAATGAATGTAAGCGTTGACTATCCTGCAGCAGCCGCTGGCGTGCTTTTTCCTGCCAGTTCTTATCCTGCAGTGCTTGTATGGCCATCCACCGTGCCGGTGTACTGACTGTCCAAGGACCAAGCAGATTGTTGAGCGTCATTAATAATTGCGGCTGCGCACAAACAAAACCTACGCGTGCACCAGCCAACCCAAAGAATTTTCCTAAGGAACGCAACACAATCAGGCCTGGCTTCGCCGTATGGGAGGCAATACTCAATGCAGGGGTGGCATCGATAAACGCTTCATCTACAATTAGCCAACCGCCACGTAGGGCCAGCTGCGCATGCCAGTTAAGTAACTGGGTGATTGAAAATACCTCACCTGTCGGATTATTGGGGTGGATAATGATCAGTACATCAGTATTTGGTAAAACTATATCTATTTGCTCAGGTGTCACCGCCGAGACCGTATGATGGTTATGTTTCCATGCGTGGACATGTTCAGCATAGCCGGGACTCAGTACGCTGACATGTGAAGGTGCACGCAGTTGGGGCAATGCCTGGATAGCCGCCTGTGACCCTGCCACTGGCAAGAGAAACTCTGTTCCATAATAGCGATTGGCAACAGTGTTCAGTTCATCCTCTTCTTCAGGCAATCGCACCCAGCTGGATGCTGGTGGTGTTCTGACAGGCCAACCATTGGCATTGATGCCAGTGGAAAGATCAAGCCAGTTTTCCAATGGGATAGCAAAGCGTGTCGCTGCCGCACGTAAGCGACCTCCATGATGCAACGAACCATGATGATTAAGCTGCTGCCATGCGTTCAAGGAACCATTCTCCTGTGCAGATAATAATCAGCCAGAGTATCAATGCGCGTTTAATCAATACTAACGCACGATCAATGTCGCGAATTTCGGGTACCCGTCCTAATCCCAAAAGGGGACGAGCTTCCAGTTTGCCGTGATAGCGGGCTGGCCCACCGAGTGAAAGACTGAGACTACCTGCACCCGCAGCCATGACTGGCCCTGCATTAGGGCTTTTCCAGATTGTTCCTTGCGTGCGCCAGCATACTAAGGCATGACGCATTTCACCAGTTAGCGCATAACTGAGAGCAGTCAGCCGTGCCGGTATAAAATTCAAGCAATCATCCAGCCGTGCTGCCGCCCAGCCAAAATGATTGTAGCGCGCATTACGATAGCCCCACATGGCATCCAATGTATTGATCAGGCGATAGGCGATGGTACCAGGAGCGCCGGCAACGACAAACCAGAAAATGGCACCAAAGATGGCATCATTGCCATTTTCTAAAACGGACTCAATCGTTGCCTGCGTAACACCGACATGATCCAGCTCAGCTGTATCGCGGCTCACCAGCAAGCCTACCTGTTGGCGTGCAACTACCAGATTATCTGCCAGCAAAGCATGCTTTACCCTGCTGGCATGGGTGCCCAGGCTATTCCAGCCAATTGCAAGATATAATACGAAAGCATCAACGGCAAAATGCCATGGAATAAAATTGATCCACATCATAAGCAAGACCAATGGGACGACCAGCAACAGTACAGCCAAGCTACCATGCAACCTGGCATCTGCATAAAGATAGCGTTCAGTCAACTCAGCCAGTTTGCCAAACCCTGCCAATGGATGAAAACGACGCGGCTCACCGAGCCATGCATCCACTAGCAGTGCAGTCACAACGACCAGAGTGGTACTCATTTTTTAGGTTCAATGCTGCCCCAGGCGTTATGGAAGACCAATTCATCC
Source organism: Nitrosomonas sp. Nm33 (assembly GCF_900107265.1). GTDB lineage: Bacteria > Pseudomonadota > Gammaproteobacteria > Burkholderiales > Nitrosomonadaceae > Nitrosomonas. Next base: position 23,877 of record NZ_FNPJ01000027.1, read on the forward strand.
AATGGACGCTCATCTGCCCACCCTACTAGTTTTAACATCGGAGCAGGATAAAATGCTTCCACATGACCCAGACACAAAATAGCGACCGGTTTGCTGCCCACCGGCATATTCAATAACTGAGCAAGTTGTCCCGGATCAAATAATGAAACCCAGCCCATGCCCAGACCTTCGGCACGAGCAGCCAACCATAAATTCTGAATGGCACATGCTACTGAAGCCAGATCCATTTCTGGCAAGGTGCGGCGGCCGAAGATATGTTGCTCACGTTGATCGCCCAAGGCAGCCACCAGCAGTTCTCCGCATTCACGAATGCCATCGACTTTCAAGCGCATGAATTCATCACTCCGCTCAGCCAGCGCAGTTGCAGTGCGAATACGTTCTTCCTCTACCAGGGATGCCAAGGCATTGCGCAGCTGAGGATCAGTAATCCGTACAAATCGCCAAGGTTGCATCAAGCCGACACTGGGAGCCTGATGTGCAGCAGCGAGCAAGCGCTTCAATACAATCGGATCAACTGGACCAGGAATAAAATGGCGCATATCACGGCGCTCGGCTATCACCCGGTAGATAGCATCTCGTTCTAATTCGTCGAAGGCATGGGGGTAGTTCATGGTGAAAATAATGCAACTGTTACAGTCGGGTTTGAAGGCATGTACCAATGCATAAAGGAAGTAGTTAAACGTCCTAAATGAAATAGCGCTTCAGGCCGAAGTCCTTTTCTTGCTGGTTGTGTCAATGCTGAGGGTTGAATGGCTGTTTCCAAATGTGAATGGTGGAAGGTATGTCCGCGTAACTCTCCTTGTTGAAATCTGGCAGAATGCAGGCCTAAATTAACCAGATTTCGCTGCATAATCGCTTTGCCTGAAAACAAGTTTAGAAAATCAACTGTTTTGCCATGATGATCCGTAAGTGTTGAAAGCAAATAGAGCATGCCGCCACATTCAGCAACAATCGGCTTACCAGCCGCATAATGGGCATGAATGGCTTTGTGCATGCTTTGGTTGGTTGCAAGTTTTTCCATGTATAACTCAGGATAACCACCAGGCAAATAAAGGCTATCTGCTTCAGGTAATGAAGTATCATCAAGTGGCGAAAAAAATTTCAGTTGCGCACCCAGTGCTTTTAACAGATCCAGGTTAGCCTGATAAATAAAACTAAAAGCGGCATCGGTAGCGACTGCAATCCGTATTCCTTTAAGCTCTGGCGTTATGGTGGGTAAATTCTCTGGAGGCATAAAAGTTATGGTAGGCGGTAGTTCATGTAAGCCAGTTAAAGATAAGTATTCAGCTAACTGATCCAGATATTGATCCAAATGATTAATTTGTTTTGCCTGAACTAAACCCAGGTGACGGCTGGGTAATTTTCCGTTTATGTGGCATGGGAGTGAACCAAGCCACGGTAAATATTTTGGCAAGCTCTCTTTGAGCATTTCTTCATGAATAGAGCTTGCAACTTGATTAGCCAATACACCGATAACGTTGCACGAAGGGCGGAAGGTTGCCAGCCCGTGCGCCACAGCACCAAAAGTTTGAGCCATCGCAGCGGCGTCAATGACTGCCAACACTGGAATACCAAATGTTACAGAAAGATCAGCACTGGATGGCTCGCCATCGAAGAGCCCCATGACACCCTCGATTAGAATTAAATCTGCGGTAGTGGCAGCCCGATATAAAAGCTGCTGGCAATGTGATTGACCACACATCCACAAATCCAGCTGATAAACTGGGTGACCAGATGCTTGTTCCAGAATCATCGGATCAAGAAAATCTGGACCAACCTTGAATACACGTACTTCTCGTCCTTGATTTCGATGAAATCGGGCGAGTGCGGCAGTAATTGTTGTTTTACCTTGCCCTGATGCGGGTGCCGCAATAAGCAGCGCTGGGCACTGTTTCACAAATCAATGCCTTTTTGTGCCTGAATGCCAGCCCGATAAGCATGTTTGATATCACGCATTTCAGTTACTGTGTCAGCTGCCTCACAAAGCGCTTCCGGAGCGGCACGTCCAGTAATGACTACATGCTGCATAGGCGGGCGATTCTTCAGATCATTCAGCACCATGGTTAAATCCAACCAGCCAAATTTGATTGGATAAGTTAATTCGTCGAGCACGATCAAATCCAGGGTCGGATCACGCAGCATTTCTTGCACAATAGCCCAGCCGCGTTGGGCCGTTTCAGTATCCCGTGCCAAATCCTGCGTATCCCAAGTAAAACCTTCTCCCAGAACATGCCAGATTACATTTTCCTGGTGCCGAAAAAAAGCTTCTTCGCCGGTATCTTTACGGCTTTTAATGAATTGCGCGACCCCTACCCGCATGCCATGTCCCAGCGCGCGTGCAATCATACCAAATGCCGAGCTGGATTTGCCTTTACCATTGCCGGTAAGAATTAGCAGCAAACCTTTATTCTGATCTGCGCGCGCAATGGCGCTATCGATCACTTCTTTCTTGCGCTGCATGCGCTCGCGGTAGCGCTTTTCCCGTTCTGACTCTGTCTTTTCACTACCCTCTTGGGGGGGAACGCAATGGCATGCAGCTTCGTTCTCATGATCCTCTTCAGAATCTGCCATGATGCTAACCTGCTGAAGTGTCAGGAGAATTGAATTGCTGGCGTAGCGCTACAAATGCAGCATGCATGACTATCGCGATTCCTGCATAAATCAGGAATGATTCAATATACATCGGGAAATACTGGATTGATCGCTCAGCAAATTCAGCCCATGTAGTCGATTCGAAGCGACCGGAGAAAAAATAGAAACCACCACTGGAAAATAATTCGCACAACGTTAAACCTGCCATCATACTGAGAGAAAGTGGCATCAACGTGCGCCAGGAAAATTGATAGTGATGGACATACCAACGACCAGCGAGCCATAATGAAGCATAAGCAGGCAATAAAAACACATAAGCTGGCGTCAAACAGAAACCGCTGACACCCCCCCAGGTATAAGCTGCAAAATCGAGCCAGCCGCCAAGAGCCAGGAAACCAAGTAACGGCCAGGCTGAACGTAAATAGATACCAGCCAGAAAGAAAATGAGCCAGGAAGCATCCGGCAGGTTATGTAATGAGGCAAAATGATGGCCGCGGGTAATTATCATCAATAATGCCAGCGCAAGGCCGATGCCGATTTGATTGCGAGTGGATAAAGTAAACATTTTTTGACTCCTTGTTAAGGTTGATAACGTAAAGTAGCGAAGAAATTACGCCCCGGCTGGTTGAAGAATGCTGCTGTCTCATAGTGTTTGTTAAACAGATTCTCGATACGCCCCAGTATCCGCCAGTGTTTGCTTATTATATATTCAGCGCGTAGATCGAATTTCACATAACTGTCAAGCTTGCGTGTATTAGCCAAATCATCAAAGCGATCTCCTTCAGCCAGAAACATGGCGCCCAACCTGTATTGCCCAAATTGGCGATCAATATCCAGACGAAATGTCTGTTCTGCCCGTCTGGGTAATATATTACCTTTATTGGGTCCATCTGAGCGATTTTCAGGATCCAGAAAAGTCAGATTGCCATTCAGTTGCCAGCCCATAATCTGTGTGCCGAGGACAGCTTCCAGTCCGCGGATACGCGCCTGATCGATATTAGCAGGCGCTAATGTGCTGGCGTCAAACGCAATCAGCTTATCAATGCGGGTTTCATACACATTTAATGACCAATTGCCCCAGTCAAGGTTGCCACGTACACCAAATTCAAAACTTCGTGACTCCTCCGGGCGCAGATTGGCATTGCCAAAGCCTGGAAAAAAGAGCTCGTTAAAGGTAGGCGCTTTAAAAGCACTGCCAAAACTGGCAAGCAGACGTACCTTGTCAGTGATGGCATAACCCCAGCCGGCACCTCCGGTAACACGGCTGCCAAATTGCTGATTGTCATCATGCCGCAGTGATAACTGCACGTTATGTGCCGCAATAGAAGCCAGATGCTGGGCAAAAACACCCCAATTGCTGCGTGAGTTCACGGTAAAAGCTTCTGTGCTGTTGACCTGATCGTGCTGATAATCCGTGCCTACTGTCAATTGATGATTCTGATGCAACATAAAATTATTTTGCCAGGTAACGGTGTCACGCGTTGTATCAAAGCGAGTCATAAAAACCTTGCCTAGAAAATTATTCGAGTCATCCCGAGTACGACCTGCAATAATATTTACCCGCCAAAAATCAAAGGGCGAGAAACGCGCTGACCCGCCAAAGACCTGTTGTGCAATGACAGCTTTGTTGACAAAACTGCCATCAAACTCGGTTTTACCCGCTGAATGCATAAAATTACCCTCGATTTCTAATCCGTTCTGGAAACGATATCCTGCACGTGCAGAACCGGCTACATTGCGATAACCATCCCGATCAGGCTCAATAGTAAAACATCCCGCAGTCTCCGAGCCGGTACAGGCATTAAAACCGCTTGTCCCGATACCACTCACCGTCATATTGAACCAACCCTGCTTGCCACCGCCTGAAAGCCCGACCGAACCATTCAGCGTACTGAAGCTACCACCACCAAAACTAAAGCTCGGCTTAATCCCCTCACCCACACCTTTGCGAGTAAAAATCTGAATGACGCCACCGATCGCTTCGGAGCCATACAAACTGGAACGCGGACCGCGCACAATTTCAATGCGCTCAATCTGTTCAACAGGGATATTTTCAAATGCCGTCGTGCCCGATGTGGCCGATCCAGCCTTGATGCCGTCGATCAATACCAAGATATGATCAGACTCAGTCCCGCGCATACGCAAAAAAGTACCTTTACCCGGACCACCATCATTCTCAACATTGATGCCCAGTACACCACGGAACAAATCCTCGAGTGATCTTGCCTGTTGGCGCTCGATATCTTTGCGCGAGATCACAGTCACCGAAGCAAGCGATTCTTCTGTCGTCTGGGCAGTACGCGTTGCGGTGACGATGATAGGCTTTCCTTGATGATCTATATTTTCAGCCAAGACAGTGGTAGCTGCAGTCGTAGCTGCACCTAGCCATAGCACAGCCATTGCCGATAACCGGCATTTTTGCATGATCTTATTCCTCCGCGCACACCCGCGCGTTGTTAGGTTAACAGGTCCGTCTTGCAGAGGAATTGAGTAATAGACAAGCAGATCGGCTTTGAAAAAAGCCAATCAAAGTGCCGGTTATCGCCCTCCGCAATAACATAGTATTTACTTCAGGCCGGTCTCCGGACTCATGAGCGGAATTCATTCCTGATCTACGCCTTCCCATGTCATCACACAGTGGCATAATATAGATCGCTAACTCATTTACCGTTGCGGGGGCAGTGCCGGTATTGCTCGAATTAAATCAGAGCGCACCAGCTTCCCGTTTAACCTTCAAGATAAAAAATTCAAGAAGGCACCTGAGGTAAGTGGCGCGCAGAGTATCTAATTAGGAAAGGGGTGTCAAGTTTTGCGGGATGAGAACAGTCTAGTGAACTTGTCATTCGAGCCTGATCTTTTGATTTCTGGGTAGACAGAGTCATGGATAGCGGTAATGCCTGAGCATGAGTTTGTCATGTACTTAATCCAAAAGCCGTGATCTATTTATCATATTTGTGGATCTAACAAAGTTTGTTATGATGAAAACTGAATCGACGCAATTCTATAAACATAAGAAGATAGCATGCAACTTGTCGTGTTAGGTTTCATTTTTGATGTCAATATTGCGTCAATTTGGAGGTTCAATTCTAGATGATGGTTACACTCTCTGCAAAAATAGAGTCAGGTCACTTAACCATCCATAGTAAGTGGATGGTTGCGCAATCGATGTATGCTAAAGGCAAAAGCTTTCTTGGTGCAGCTATCTTATTGCGCCAACAGGGTGGCTATGAATATGTCGTGCTTCACCTTATTTGTCAAGGAATTGAAATCATATTGAAGGCATTACTACTTTTTAGGAACTACGACAAATACCGAAACCAGCTCAGGAAACCGCTTGGTCACAATTTGAAAAAATTGACTGATGCTTCGCAGTCGGAGTTTGGAGTTAAGCCAATATCTAATGCGCTCGCTAGAGAGTTGGAAACATTGAATTCGCTTTACTCGAATCACTGGCTTAGGTATGGCTCGTTCTATGACGTTCTTGTCGCACCCCACACGATTCCAAGCACTTTTACATTACGGAAAATAACTGCTGTTATTAAGCTCGCTGAACGCCATGTTGCTGCTGCATCATCCAACATCTAATTCCATTTCTAAATCAAACTTGTTTTTATCGGCTTCTCCTTGTCGCGTGCAGAAAAAGGTGTCAGTCATTGCATAGTGCAAAAAATCTATTTAGGCAATAATACTTTTATTGGTGAAGTACAAAAACATATTAGTTTGAACCAAGGTGATAGCATTCATATTACCAAGCGATCGAAGAAAACGCCCAAGAAACCAATGGACAAAATTGTTGCCGGCATTACTGATAGAGGAGAGGCAATGAATGCGATATACAAAACGGGACATTACACAATGTTTGAAATTGCAACGTATTTTAATGTCCATTACAGTACTGTTAGTCGATTAATTCGTTCATTTCACAAGATGCAATGACTGACACCTTTTTCGACACCTTTTTCCTCCGACTAATCAACCAGAATAACTGGTCGCTGCGCTGGACCGATAATCAGGTGGGTAAAAGAAGTGTAAACATCACGAAATTCACGATAAAGGTGAGTGTTGCCAATTAGTCGATCCGCCCGCTTAATACAATGCTTTTCCTTGGCATCACTATCGATGGCGCGGCCAAGGCCTGTTATCGACAGGTGTCTACTCTCTATGGTTGCCAAGACTGCAATCGATAACACATTACGGTGGGCAGCGTGCATCCAGGCACAGGTGTTAGCAAGGATTTTGTGAGATATTTTCTTGACATGCATGGTGAGGTCTCATTGTCGATGTCGATATCACGATCAGATCTACAAGCACCATGTATGTTCCCCATTTATTAATAGAAAACTTTGATAATTTGTTGAAACTACTTACTTATTCGTGGGGATTCCTCAGACTCTGACCCCAGTTATTTACGAGGCAAGCGATGCAAATGAGGAGAAAGAACATAACAAACAGGTCAACAAAGACGCTTCGCGTTGACGCGCTCGCGCCTGTTACCTAAAACATTAAATGCAAAAAAGGGAGTCCAACAATGCGCTCCCTTGTTTACAAACGGTGGTCTATAACCACTTATCAGTATCTTCGGTCTCTGGTGTTTTCAAAATATTTTTTGCTTTTCTTTCTCTATATCTACGTCCCCTTGACCTTCGGTCTCCGATGTTTTCGAAATTTTTGCGAGTATTTGATCTGCAGCTTCTTTTGCTTGCTCGTTTAGTTTTTGCTTTTCTTTCTCTATATCTACGCCTCCTCGAGAAACAATGTCATTGATTTTTGCCCATGAGCCAACATCATGAGGAGTCACGTGTGCATCTTTACGCGCTTCGTTAATTGCTTTAGCTGTGACAATATTTGCTACGCTTGTGTCGTATTCATTCTCGAGATTAGTGTATGCACTCATCTCGTGTAGTATGCGACCAGTACCGGTACTTTTAGTCATTGTGTACTCCTTTGTTCAATCCGGTTCAATCAGAATTAAGTTGAGCTTTAATTGCTTGATAAACTTTGTAAAATGAAGAAATGTCGTTAGCTGTAACACTTAGCCCTGACTCACCTAACAGTGAAGCTATAGCGTTAGGTGAAAAACCAGTGTCTAACAAATCAATGATTTTTAATATGTTATTTATATTTACAGGTGGTTTTATCGGCATTTTTTTATTGATTAGGCTGCTTTCCCCCTCAATACGTTTCAAACGTTGTGAAACTGCGGGTGCACTAATACCAAAAGATTCAGCAATTGCTTTTTGAGGAATGCCTTGTTCAGTAAGTAGTTTGATTGCCTGATTTTTTTCAGCCTTGCTAAGATTGGTAAAATCATTGGATACAAAAACTACTTGATTTTGATGCTCGGCAATCACTTTGGATACAATACAAGCTACAGCACCACTAACAGCCCAAGGTATCATAATAATCCTAATTAATGAAAAATGCTTAATTAATGTTAATTAAGGTTTGTTTGTAAGTCAAGGCATTTAATAAGGGCAATCAAAGAATACAGACTTGGGGTCAGGCCTTACAGTTGACATCACTCTCCTTGCGGTTTAATCTTCAATAAATCTATATATAATGCGCAAATGGCTAGACCTTACGAAAAAAGGGTGTCAATCATTGTATCTTGCGCGGACAAAAGAGGACGCTACCTGAGGCATCCCAGTATTTTCTGCGTGGTTTTGCTCTTCTCTTATAAAATAAATCCATTTTTCGTTCTGCAAGTCCGTATAATACGAAATCCCTGCATCCAACCAATCACTGCAGCGGTCTTTCTTCTCATCTGATGATCAATCCGATATTTTTTGATGTCGAGTATTACTGATCCTTTATTCGTCTGCCTCGATTGGTGCTACTTATGAGTAACAGGCCGTCGCAGGAGTATTACCTTGTCTGTTCAACCAAAAACTCTAGAAACAACCCCTATCACCTCTACTTTCAACGAACTGGGATTAAGTGAGCCCATCTTGCGCGCTATTGCCGACGCTGGCTACATCACGCCTACACCCATCCAGCTCAAAGCTATTCCGCAAATATTGTGCGGTAGCGACCTGCTTGCTGGCGCGCAAACCGGTACCGGCAAAACTGCCGGCTTCACATTACCCATCCTGCAATTACTGAGTCAGAAGAAAGCTGCCAGCTTGGCAAAAGGCCGTCCACGCTGTCTAATCTTGACACCCACGCGCGAATTAGCCGCACAAGTAGAAGAATCGGTCAAAACCTATGGCAAATATCTGTCGCTTACTTCCAGCGTCATATTTGGCGGGGTAAACATCAACCCGCAAATTACGCGCTTGCGCAAGCCACTGGATATCCTGGTCGCCACCCCTGGCCGTCTGCTCGACCACATTAGCCAGAGAACGCTGGATTTATCCGGCATTGAGATTCTCGTGCTGGATGAAGCTGACCGCATGCTGGATATGGGTTTCATCCACGATATTAAAAAAATTCTTGCATTGCTGCCTGAACAAAGGCAGAGCCTACTGTTCTCCGCCACCTTCTCAGACGAAATCAGGGCATTGGCCGCTACTCTGCTAGGGAATCCAGCTTTTGTTGAAGTGGCACGCCGCAACACTGCCTCGGAACTGGTCGAGCAAACGGTGCATTTAGTGGACCAAAGCCATAAACGTGATCTGATGAGCTATCTGATCAAATATCATAACTGGCAACAAGTGCTGGTTTTTACCCGTACCAAGCATGGCGCCAATCGCTTGGCAGAGAAGCTGATCAAAGATGGGATCGAAGCTGCCGCGATTCATGGCAACAAGAGTCAAGGCGCCCGCACCAAAGCACTATCCCAATTCAAGCAAGGAACCGTACAGGTGCTGGTTGCAACCGATATCGCCGCACGCGGGCTGGATATCGACCAACTGTCGCAAGTGGTAAATTATGAACTGCCGAATGTCCCTCAGGATTATGTGCACCGCATTGGCCGCACTGGCCGTGCAGGTAGCCCTGGTGCAGCGATATCGCTGGTAGACCGTGAAGAAATGAAATACCTTCGCGACATAGAGCAGTTGATAAAACGTGAGCTTCCCAAAACAACTGCCGCAGGCTTTGTCGCACCTGCCAAAATTGAACCTGAAGCACCCAGGCCATCCAGCCAACAACGACGCGTCACCAATCAAGGCAAGAAGCCACATCAGATCAAGTGCAAAGCAGGGGAGCGCGCTAAGCAAGCGGCAAATAGTCGCGCGGAAAATGAACGCCCGGAACAACCCAAACAACACAACCCAAACCGTACCCCCCGTTCAAAACCAGCAGCCACTCAGCAGCGCTCAAACAATGCGCAGAACTCACCCAAGAAACAACCTGCCCGAAAAATGTCTGAAGCTGCACGCCATCAAGCCATGCCCCAGACAACCTGGTTTTCGCCAAAATCAAGCCACCATTCAGGCAATCGCGGGCGTTAATCGATGAGAATTTGGGTAGATGCCGATGCTTGCCCTGTCGTCATTAAGGAAATTTTGTTTCGTGCAGCAGAACGCACCCAAATTGTGACCACACTGATTGCCAACAAACCGCTACGTGTCCCACCATCACCTTATATCAAGGCGCAACAGGTACCAAGCGGCTTTGATGTGGCGGATAACAAGATCATATTGGCACTGCAAGCAGGTGATCTGGTCATCACTGCCGACATCCCGCTTGCGGCACAGGTAATTGCAGCGGGCGGTCATGCCCTCAACCCGCGCGGCGAACTCTACACCACCGACAACATCAAGGAGCGCCTTGCCATGCGCAATTTTATGGAAGAATTACGCAACAGCGGAGTGGATATTGGAGGGCCCTCTTCCTTTAGCCAGGCTGATCGTCAAGTATTTGCTTCGAAACTCGATTGGTTGTTGGCGCACTATTTCAGATCCCCTACTCCATGAATTGCAATGCAATTAACCATGTGCAAAATATTCTGCACGAATCAAGTTATCTGTTTGAGCTGGCCAGCTGATTGACAGCAGTTTTTAATTGCGCTGCCACAGCATCAACTGTGATCACCTCAAAAACCCAAGGTATTTCAACAGCTGTCAGCGGCGCCTACCCTTATTACTCTCCTTCTTCATTCCTTGGGCGCCCTAATGGACGATAACGCAACAATCTAACCGCAATCTTTTCCAATCCTCGAATAATGCACACAAAGGGTCGGATCTTGCTTTTTGCAGCACTAGGTGAATACTGACATGTAAAAGTTTAGATTTAATCTGACGAATTCAAAAAAAGGTGTCAGTCATTGCATAGTGCATGAAGTGGATGAAGCGCATTTAGGATACGCAGCAAACACGTGATTAGGTCTTGTTTTTGCAGCACTAAGCAAATACTGACAGTCAAAAAATAAAACCTCGTATATTGATTCTGCCGATGAAAAAACACTGCAATAGTAGTGTTGAACAGGCTGAACCGTAAGACACCGACAAGACTTTAGGTGTATGAGCCTGTGGGTCAGATAGGTGCTACGGTTCATTTCTCGTTCAATCAAACCGAACGGTAACTTGGGTTGACTGCTAGACAGATAAAACCTGCATACGAGGAAGGTACAAATGATGAATGAAACAGCCTGTGTGGGCTGGCATTGATGTAGCCAAGCGTAAATTCGATATAGCATTACTCATCAACAACAAAATCAGAACCAAAGTGTTTGGCAATACGCCTGCAGGCTACAAGGCTTTTACAGATTGGCTTAGTGAGCGTGGCACAATATTCAACACTTGTAATTCAAAACAGTATCTGACTCCATCCTATTTTTTTGGCGCAATAACGATTGTGCCCTACGCTTGCGGTTTTCAACAGGTCGGAGGCAGTGGATTCTTTATTTGAGGAAAAGAACGATAACCAAAGCATATGTCGGATGGTGCCACGCTTATCCGACCTACGCGAGCTTTGCCATTGACCAAGCAGGATCGCCTTGAACATCATCAGCGCGTTAAACGGCTCCTGTCCCCCATCTTTCGATAGGTCGCGTTTATAGATACCTCTAAGATTCAGTCGTAACTCCTCTCAATCAATCAGTGCATCAATCTTCATCAGTACACTGTCTTGCTTTAGGCGTTGCACCAGTTCTATTGAGCCAAAACTCATCTGCATCTTCTACTCCAACTGCCTTTACCTCTCGCCATTTTAATTATTTATTTGGCTAACGGGTAAGTTGTGCAGGAGTTTTAAAAAGTTTATTTATCACTTTGTTCGTCTTGTCTGCTGTACCGGAGTACGATGTACCAAGGTACGATAGACAAAAGATGTACGATTTATCAATATCACACCACAGCAAGCAATTCAATAAGATTCTCCGGGTTGTGCAGAGGTCTTAAATTGATTACTACTCCAAAATTTGATGAATAGTTCGGTAAACTGAATCTGGCAATCCGCAATAAATTGCTGTCTCGCATTAATCAAGTTCAAGTTGGTAATTCTGGTAATTCGTTTGAAATGTTACATCGAAATATTTTAGAAGCATCACTAACTAACTGGAGGCTTTATGGCACTTATTATTGGTACTGATGGCAACGATACGCTGACCGGAACTGCGGATAGTGACACGCTGACGGGCTTAGCAGGCAAGGATACGTTGTTTGGCGGTCCTGGCAATGACACACTTGATGGTGGCGCAAACAATGACATACTCAATGGCGGTGCTGGAGCCGATACCATGAGCGGTGGACTCAACAATGACGTTTATATTGTTAATAATACTGGTGACGTTGTCATTGAAAATTTCAAAGAAGGCACCGACAAGGTCAACAGCAGCATAACCTACGCATTATCAGCCAATGTGGAGAATCTCGCCCTGACAGGTACATCAGCCATCAACGGTACCGGCAATGATCTCGATAACATATTGATAGGCAATTCGGCGGCTAATCAGCTGAATGGTGACGCAGGTAATGATAGGCTCAATGGCGGTGCTGGAGCCGATACCATGAGCGGTGGACTCGGCAATGACATTTATACGGTTGATAATACTGGTGACGTTATCACTGAAAATCTCAATGAAGGCATCGACAACGTCAACAGCAGCGTAACCTACGCACTATCAGCCAATGTGGAGAATCTCACCCTGACAGGTACATTGGCCATTAACGGTACCGGTAATGACCTGGCTAATAGCATCACTGGAAATACCGCTGACAATCAATTAGATGGGGGTGCTGGAGCCGATACCACGAGCGGCGGACTCGGCAATGACGTTTATATTGTTGATAATACTGGTGATGTTGTCACTGAAAATCTCAATGAAGGCACCGACACGGTCAACAGCAGCGTAACCTATGCACTATCAGCTAATGTAGAGAATTTAACCCTGACAGGTACATCCGCCATCGACGGTACCGGCAATGACCTGGCTAACTTATTGAAGGGCAATTCAGCGGCTAATCAGCTGAATGGTGGCGCAGGTAATGATAGGCTCAATGGCGGTGCTGGAGCCGATACCATGGACGGTGGACTCGGCAATGACATTTATACGGTTGATAACACTGGTGACGTTATCACTGAAAATCTCAATGAAGGCATCGACAACGTCAACAGCAGCGTAACCTACGCACTATCAGCCAATGTGGAGAATCTCACCCTGACAGGTACATTGGCCATCAATGGTACCGGCAATGACCTGGCTAATAGAATCACTGGAAATACCGCTGACAATCAGTTAGATGGAGGTGCGGGTAACGACATCCTCGATGGGAAAACTGGCACTAATACGCTAACGGGTGGGGCAGATAAGGATATCTTCAAATTCACCACCGCCGGTCATAGTGACACGATCACTGATTTCACTGTAAGTGATGACACTATCATGCTTGAGAATGGTGTTTTTACTTCATTAACGACCACCGGGAGATTGGCTGCCGATCAGTTCACAATTGGTTCCCAAGCATTGGACGCGAATGATTTCATCATATACAACGATGCAACAGGGGCATTATTATACGATGCGGATGGCAGCGGTGCTGATGCTGCAGTACAAATTGCTACGGTTGGTACTGGTCTAGCCATGACCAATGCGGATATTGTGGTGATTTAGCCAAACAAGCCAGCTAATTAGAAGTTAACAATCAGACGATACTTTCCTAATTCTTTATATACAGGAATTAGGAATTTAAAAACCCCCGGCAAAACCGGGGACTTGATATGGGAAGCATCCTCCTTTCAATAGCTTTAATTCAAAGTACACGCCTCAGTTCTGAACACTTTTTCCATTAATGAATAAAAATAGGTGTCTACCATTGAATTTGTGGATGACACCCATTATTAAGAAGCGTAGCATAACTTATTGATGGGGGTGTGGCTCAAGGTGTCCGTTGTGGATAATTCCGACTAACTCGGCACTGAAATGCCGCCCCTGTCGTCCGCATCATCC
>NZ_FNPJ01000091.1 GCF_900107265.1 Nitrosomonas sp. Nm33
CCAGTGCACTTCCAGCCTTATGATACAGCCGGGCATCTGTCGGGTAATTGATCGCTTTTTCCTGCACCGTGCTATCCACGTTTACTGCTGTGAGCGATGTCTTTGATACGGTCTGCGTGGCAATTCCTGCTACCACCGTTAGACTTAACATGAATTCACAGCCTGCTTCGCCTATGCGGTCACGAAATCTCGTCATCTGGCTGGGATCGATTGGCAATTCGTGACGAAAGTATTCTTCTCCACAGAAGTATTGCCAATAGGGATTCTCCACCCAGCGTTCCACCACCGTTTCATCCGATTCGTTGAAAGTGTGCTTCAGGTAGTGCAGCCCTACCATCAAGCGGATCGGAATAGCTGGGCGGCCTTCATCTGAATACAGTCGTTCAAACCGCTCTTCTACTACAGACCAGTCAATCTTCCCTGCCAGTCGGTACAGCTCGTGGCGCTGGTCCAACATCTGCTCCAGTCTCATGCGAAAAAGATCATCACAGGGGGTGGGTTCTTGCTTCTTTGGCTTCATCAATTCACCAGAAATTAGGGGTCAATAGTATTAATTCTGGCAAATTCCATACCTTTTGAGTATCCCTCAATGCCAATATTTATGCTAGCTTCTATAGTATTTCAGGGGCGACTAGTTAATGAGGAATTGAATTTATTAGGGCTGCGGCTATGGAAAGTCTTTAAATTTAACTCCCGGGAGCAAGTGCAGATTTCTGCCTGTAATGCACTCGGTGTGCTACTCAAACACCCGATCGTGACAGGCGCGACTATGGCTTTCCGCGCCACTTATCGTGATCTCATTTTGCCTATACCTGATACCTGGCACGATGCCTGGATCGCATTACTCATCGGCACTGTGTCATGCCTGGATGTGTTGCCTATGCCTTTGATCGCCTATCGGCAACACGACACGAATCAACTTGGCATCCCCCGACGCAACAGGGATCAAGAAAGAACTTTCGCTGCAATCTTTGGACCACAGTTATTCCGCTGTGAAATGGCTCGCGTGCGTCTTTTGGAGTTTCGGGATCGCTTTCCCATTAGTGAGGAAAAGATTCGCAGCCTTAACGAAGCAATCATCTTTTTGCGTACTCGCAGCACTCTCCCCTCTGCACGCTGGCGCCGAGTGCCGCTGGCTATACGTGAGCTTGCAGCATCGCGTTATCATCGTTACGCCAATGGATTGAAGAGCTTTCAGAAGGATCTCCTTAGGTAGTCCGTCACTTAAAGTAAAAAATACCTACGGAAAAATAGATCGTTAATGTGCACGAGTGCTCGGAGGAAAAATTCTGTGTCGAATAGTTTTGCTGCGTCTAAACAAGGTAACAAGCGGTTCAGGTAATCGATCACGGATTGCCTGAAGTTTTATTTGAGAAATAGCCTCACTCACAGCACGCTCTCCAGCTAGACGAAAAAAATTGTCAAATGAACTTTTGGAATTCTCCGAGCAATTCACTGCCTGCAAGATGGGAATGATAGGATTTGAATCTGCTGAACCCAATGCAATTACGCCCAATCCATGAGTATGAGTAAAGTTGAAACTCACATAATCATCCTTGATCTCATCCCATAATTTCCATACGCCAAAACCTCTTTCCCTCACATCGGTGTCATGAAAGAGCATAACGCCATTGGAAGATGCTTTCGGAAGCCAAGTTTCATAATCATTCTTGACTGCCTCGTAAGTATGCAGCCCATCTATATGAATTAGATCAAGACTGAGATTCTCGAAATCGACTGCTGCTTCGTTAAAATCTTTTCTCAGAACGCGACCAACGCCGTGATATCTGTCCTGATGAATCCGTCTAAAACTGGTATAAACTTTTTCGCCATATTTTCCGGCGTGCTCATCTCCCGACCAAAGATCAACAGCCGTAGGTGTGCAGTTGATGTCGAATTCACGTATTGCTTGGCAAGCTGCAAAAAAACTCGCCCCGTAGTGTGTACCGAGCTCAACAAATGTGTGCGGACGAAAATAATTCATGAGGCAAAACATGAATGGTATATGCCCACCCCAGCTGGTCAGCGTCAGTGTCTCTATACGAGTTCCTGAAGGCTCCAAGAATTTGAGTACTCTAAAAGTTTCATCACTTACATCTGATCGAGAGATCATACTCATCTTACAACTCAAGAATTATTCGACCATTAGGTTTCGATCCAACTACCCAAGATGTATAAGAAAAATAAACGCTCTTTTTCATAGGGTTTGAACATACTGAAAGTCGGATCTGCTGTCAAACACATTGACGATCAATAAGAGTAGCGCTAAAAAAGGAGAAATTTTTCCAATTCTGGTAACCGCTGCAGCGTTTGTTTGATCCGTTCTTGACGCTCACGTCTAACACACTCCCGCACTGGTTGTTGTCCACAGGAGGTTTTTTCACAGCCTTTTAGACGAATTCCACTCCAGTTTTCTGAAGATCAACGAGATCTATACTCGTTGCATCCAAACCAGAACCAGCAGCAACTTCCAGCAAATGCGCCTGAGTAAATGTTCCACCATGGTCCACCAATAAACTGACATAAAAATTATGTTCCTCAAGCGAAGGGGCTCTGCCTACCACATTGTTGAAGACCGTATCCACAAAAACCTCATCGGTAGGATTACCCATCACTCTAACTGCGAGCTGAGACACTTCGAGCACACTTTGACCTGAATCAAACAGATTTAGGCCGACGCCAACGTAGTCTGGATGTTGTTTGATGGCAGGTGCACCGAACGCAGCACCAATGATCCTGACCGTGTTACCGGCTGCCTCCCCGGTATCGAGATCAATAGCGATATTTTTGTCTGCAAATCGAAAACGTTCGATACTCAACAGTGTATCATTCCCATCTGGTCCTGAAATGTTTAAATTGGAAACTGTTCCAGAAACCGAGTAGTTTGCGCGATTACTGCTGTAGATTGCTGTATCGGTACCTGCGCCGCCATTGAGCGTGTCATTGCCTGCGCCGCCATTGAGCGTGTCATTGCCTGCGCCGCCATTCAACGTATCATTGCCACCAAGAGCCAAGATAATATCGTCATTTGCAGTACCTGCCAAATTATCTGGACCCTCTATACCAAAAATAACATTACCTGGCAAGGTACCCGTGTTGCCAGTGAAATTTGTGAAAGAGTTGATTCCGGTGGAGCTATCACCATTAAGTGACAATTTTCCATCGGTCGGTAATTGTGCGTAAGATATGGTACCTCCTATCATCCCCGGAAAAATTACAGTACCATTGGTGGGAAACAAAAATTTATTGGGAATAATGTAATCAGGCTTAACAAAGCTAAAATTGGGAATAAAGAAATCAGACCTAGCAGTGCCCAAATCTGCAAACCCTTGGGTCGCGACTAGTACTGACTTCCCGTCAGTCGCTTCGCTGAGTAAATCAGTATTAAAACGGAAAGTATTAGTAGCGACACCATTACTCGAGTTTAGAGAGTGCCTCGCCCAAAACTCCTGCTCATTCGCATCTATTACGAACTTAATAAATTGAACAGATCCATCTGCATTTGAATATACATTGATCAATGTGAGCAATATGGAATGTCATTTTCTTCTCCTCCTTAAATCAGATAATTGCTTCATTCATCCGCATACCATCTCTCTTCAAAGTCTGCGGAACACCGAACAATTTATTCAAGGAGTTGGGTCCATTATCCATTTCCACCCTACCAAACATATTTTAGAAAGCACACGACTGACGCCACCAACTCAAAATAAAGGTATAAGGTGTTATATATTAGTTCTGGGATCTTTATCCCGGTTCCAAAATTAATAATGGATAGAAGCCAGAAATTCATAGTGGATTTTCGATCCACACGCTGCTGAATTGGCACTTAAATCTTATAGAGCAATTGACTCTGATTCTCTCTTATTTCATGGTTTTGCAGTAATTGATCTTGTAATTAAATTACATACGTAACACTGACTATGTGCCAGCATGATTTTCGCTCAAACCTACCTCAATTGATAAGTAAGTAGCGAGCGGACATTGATAAAGGGCTCGTTCTCACTGGAAGTTGCCGGAGGACGTGTTATCCATAATGGACTATAGAACATCCCCACACTAAACATAAGCTTGTCGGTCAAGGGGTAGGCAAAGCCGGCGCTCATTGAAAACGTCCATGTTTCAGCCTTTATACGATTTTTATTGATAACACCGAAAGTCGGAGCGTTGACATTGACTTGTGTGTCAAGAAAATTTCCCGCTACGCCAATATAAGGAGTCAATCCCCCTAATTTTTCGATACGATATGCACCGCTAAGCTCAAATCCTGCATAGTTCTGGATCGCCTTATCCGCTGATTTCCCTTCACAGCCAGCAAGATTCCCAGGGGAACCTGGCTCGAAATTAATCTCATCTCCAGAACAGGTAAATGCCCCTACCACGTTACCAATCTGTCCATACAGTCGCATCCCGATACGCCAGGAATCATGCTCATACAAGGGGCGCTCCAGCGCGAATGCAAACAGGTTTGGTTTGAGCCCGAAAATTTTGATAGGAGGCACATAGGATAGGGTCAAGGCAAATTGCCATGGAAGTCCAATAGTGACGCGCGGCCGAGCAAAAATAGGTGAGTGGTTCAGATCTTCTACCTTCGTGCCACTGAGACCAACCCGTCGTTCCTCGGTGCTGAGTTGGGGAAGCCAGTCCAATTCAAATCCAACTTCGATCGAACCAAACTTTCTGCTACGCGGCACACTGAGTCCGGATAGAAGTGTGGCAGTCGTGTAATAATTCATCGCCCATGCTTCGGGACGATTGGACTCAAGAAACTCGGTATTCCTTATAACTTCCTGCGCCAGCGTTTGACTGCTCGAAAAGATAATGAAGAGGGAAGCAATACAAATCAGACAACGATAATGACTTAGCAGCAGATAAAAGCTTATTTGTAGGAAGTTCATAGGCTAAGGCTCCATTGCGCATCGGGAAACAGCTGAAAGATAAGATCGTCATGGGATATAGGTAAATAAACCCTCTTTTTTCTAAAGTAAATATACGTAAAGCCGGGTTGCGCTTAATAATAAACAAACCACAATACCTAATTCTATTTCTATTTCATTAGTTGCATTCATTATTTCACTTATGAAAAAGAAATAAAATAAATTGGCTCCTGACAAGCGCCATCTCAAAGCAAATGTGCACGCTCAGGATGAGTAGAAAAAAACTTCGAGACACCTTCACAGAAATTGACCAGGAGTGGTAGGTGGAAGGGCAACTGCGCCTGATGTTTCAGGATAGAGCCCGCTTTGGGCGTGTTTCCGATACACACCGATGCTGGTGTCCCAAACCTATACGCCCGCTAGTTTTACCAGGATTTAACGATAGCGGGATAATCCTTGCCCCACTTTTCTGTAAATGCCAGTAATTGTTTTTCTGCCTCTGTGACTGTAGCGGCAGTGGAGATGGAGCGCAGATCAGCAGCGACTAATTTGAGCAATTTCCAGCTGACAAAGTTCAGGCTGTAACGTACCAGATGAATGATGCAAAGCTGAATGATGGTTTTGGAATATGCCGCTTCAATTGCTTCGGGAAAGCCTTTTAGTCCATCAACGCAAGCGACAAAAATGTTCTGTACGCCTTGATTCTTGAGTTCAGTAACCACTGACAGCCAAAATTTGGCACCTTCAGTTTGGGCAATCCAGATACCCAGCAATTCTTTCTTACCACTGAGATTAACGCTCAGTGCAAGATATACTACCTTGGCACCCACCATGCCATTATCCCGCGCTTTGACATAAATGCAGTCAAGATAAACGATCGGATATATCGATTCTAATGGTCGCGATTGCCAAGACTTTACTTCTTCAATCACCGCATCGGTCACAGCAGAAATGAGGGTGGGCGTATAACGAAATGATTTTGTCATCAAAACCACCCCAGCGCGTCTGGTGTTTCGCAATCAAACGAGGTCCAAAACTGCTGTCACGATCCCGCGGTATGCCTATTGGCAATTCGCCCATTTCACCTTTCAGTGTCTTCTTGCTTTTGCCGTTGCGGGTATTGCCAGTTGCATTGATAACAGATTCATTCATTCCGGCTATGACCAAGATGTTCTGTCATTTCAGCCTCTAGTGCACGCTCCACCAGCTTCTTGGTAAGCTGCTTGAGTAGACCATTTTCACCAATTAAATCTTCAGGCTTCTTTCTTATAATCAGCCAGCAGGCTGTCTAATAATTTGTCGCTTACGGTCATTTCCTACCCTTATATAAAATTACTGCAATTTCCTGCTAAATGACCATTTACACAAAATTTTTTACACCCTCAAATTATCTAATCACTTCATACTGATGTGTAATCCTATATTACGTAGTGTAATTGGAGTATTATGAATATTACCCGGGTTACAAGTTAACAATGAGGTAGCATAATGGCAGAGGCTCCCGACAATCAAGCATGGTGGCTCAAACCTCTCTCAGAATGCCAGAGAGAACTGAACGCTGATTCTAACGGATTATCTAATGCTGAAGCTCTCTCCCGGCTTACTAAATATGGCCCCAATATCTTCCGCGATCACCATGAGCTGCCCTTATTAATACAGTTTCTTTCCCGTTTTAAAAATCCACTGGTCATTCTCCTTCTTGTAGCCAGTGCAATTTCGGCATTTACCAGTGAAATAACCGACTTTGTCATTATCATGGTGATAGTGATATCCAGCGTAACACTTGATTTCGTTCAGGAGCATCGCGCTAGCAAAGCAGCAGAAAGCTTGCGCCGCTCCGTATCGGTGCGTGCCATGGTGATACGTGACAAAAAGACATTGGAAGTGCCACTGGCTGACGTGGTTCCTGGCGACATTGTTTTGCTCTCTGCGGGAGATATCGTTCCAGCAGATGGTTTTGTTTTGGAAGCGAACGATTTTTTCGTCAAGCAAGCGTTACTGACAGGTGAATCCTATCCAGTGGAAAAACGACCATGTACTCTTGCTTCTGATAGTACTGATCTACAAGGTGCTACTAACGCTGTATTTATGGGCACCACTATCGTCAGCGGTAGTGCCAGAATGCTGGTCGTCAAAACGGGCGCAAGTACCGCGATCGGAGCTATCGCCGATAGTATTACTCGTCACCCCCCGCCAACATCTTTCGAGATCGGTACTCACCGGTTTGGTCTGCTCATCTTGCGTCTGACTATTCTGCTGGTACTGTTTGTCTTGCTAGTTAATGCTCTCATGCATAAGCCTTTGCTGGAATCCTTTCTATTTGCAGTGGCGCTTGCTGTGGGGTTGACTCCGGAACTATTGCCGATGGTAGTGTCTGTAACGTTGGCACGGGGTGCAGTTTCCATGGCAAGGAAACAAGTAATCGTCAAGCGCCTTGCTTCCATTCAGAATCTGGGGTCAATGGATATCCTTTGCACGGATAAGACTGGTACGCTGACTGAAGCAAGAATCACACTCCAGCAGCATGTAGACCCACAAGGTAATTCCAGTGAACGGGTTCTGGAACTCGCCTATCTCAATAGCTTCTTTGAAACAGGCCTAAAAAGTCCGCTTGATGAGGCGATTCTTGAGCACAAAAATATTGATGTGGATACCTGGAAGAAGATCGATGAAATCCCATTCGACTTTGAAAGACGACGTGTTTCAGTCCTGGTGGACAATGATAAAAGCCGGTTGTTGGTGGTCAAGGGCGCGCCTGAAGAAATCATTGATCTTTGTACTTGTTATGAAACACTGGATAATAAAATCCAAACTCCATTAGATCAGCCATCCCGAGAACAGATACATGAAAAGTATGCTGATTTTGAGAAAGAGGGTTTTCGTGTATTAGGTATTGCCTGGCGCGAAGTTCCATTGAATCATCCTCATGCCGTGCTCAGCGATGAAACGGGGCTCGTATTTGCAGGTTTTGCTTGCTTCCTTGATCCCCCTAAAGAAAGCGCGAGTGCCGCTCTATCCGCTCTCCAGGAAAGCAATGTAACTGTGAAGATTGTTACGGGTGATAGTGAGCTTGTGACACAGCATATCTGTACTCAGTTAAAAATTCCAGTAACAGGAGTATTGACTGGTAGGGAGATTGCACAAATGGATGATTCAGCTTTACGTGTTAAAGTAGAAAGTGCAAACTTGTTTTGCCGGGTTAATCCCTCTCAAAAAGACCGTGTGATCTTGGCACTTAAAACCCGTGGTCATGTAGTAGGTTATCTGGGAGACGGCATTAATGATGCTCCGCCACTTCACTCAGCAGACGTGGGTCTGTCGGTAGATTCCGCTGTTGATGTCGCTAAGGAGGCGGCTGATATGATTCTTCTGAATCATGACTTAAATGTCATACATGCTGGCGTATTGGAAGGCCGACGCACCTTCGGCAATATAATGAAGTATATTATGATGGGCACCAGCTCCAACTTTGGTAACATGTTTAGCATGGCCGGTGCAGCGCTATTCCTGCCTTTCCTACCCATGCTCCCCACTCAAATATTGCTCAACAATATTTTGTACGACCTCTCTGAAATGCCGATCCCCCTGGATAAAGTAGATCCTGAAGAGCTTCACAAACCAAGGGAATTGGACATAAATTTTATACGAAATTACATGCTGGTGATTGGGCCAATCAGCTCAGTGTTTGATTTCCTGACCTTCTATGTCATGCTCACATTACTGAAAGCAGATGAAACGTTGTTTCAAACCGGCTGGTTCATCGAATCCCTATGCACTCAAGTGCTGGTGATCTTCATTATTCGTACTCGCGGCAATCCATTCAAAAGCCGCGCCCACCCTATCTTAGTCGCAACTTCCCTTGCTGTTGTGATGTTAGCTGTTATCATTCCATTTACTCCTTTGGGAACGTACTTTGGTTTCGTTCCACCACCCGCTCAGTTCTATTTTATTCTGGCAGCGATGGTTGTAACCTATCTAGTAGTGGTCGAAGTGGCCAAGAGAAGTTTTTACCGGCGGTATAATTCATTTGCCAAATCAAAGATGTAAATAACTGATGAACTATGCTCCTCTATTAGTGACACTTCAGCAAGAAGATATTTTCCAGTAATTGACTCAATCCACCTTCTTGAAAGTATTCATTCTGTGTTGAATGCCAATGCAGAAGTTCACTGACGGGGCAAATCGTTAAAAATAAATGAAATAATTTTCACAACCTCAGCTCTTAGCATGAATGAGTAAGATTGACACAACCTTAGGATTGTGGCTCCCTTTTTTAAATTCGCAATGATATTGACATCCTTGATTATCCCATCTAAAGTAACGCAGCGTTATCAGGTATTAAAATTGAAAGTCCTCAGAAAAACATAAACAAGATTCACTGCTAACCATGAGTAATCGCCCTGGATGATCTACAAATATCCAAGAGCATTTGTTCTGTTGGCTAAGATGCAAGCCGTTAAAGTCCTCACCAAAAAGGTGGGCGCAATTTCACTAAAACGTTAATTTGAATGGAGGGAAATAATGATAAAGACAACCAAAGCATTGTGTGCGAGTTTCGTACTTGGACTGCTGTTAGCAGGTACTGCCCAAGCAGCGGAACAAAACTTCAAGGTCATTGTTAACGCTTATGACACCAATATTCCTGAGCTCAATGTCGAAGGGGTGACAGTTAAGAACATTCGTGCTTTTAATGTTCTCAATGAACCTGAAACGCTGTCTGTCCATAAAGGAACCACAGTAAAGATTACCGTAGAAAACAAATCTCCCATCAGTGAAGGATTTTCCATTGACGGATATGGTATCCAGGAAGTCATCAAAGCAGGAGAAACCAAAACGATCTCTTTCGTAGCAGATAAAGCCGGCGCCTTCACCATTTGGTGTCAGCTCCATCCTAAAAACATCCATTTGCCAGGTACATTGAACGTCGTGGAATAATGAGTTAGTTGGAATCTGTGAAAAAGTATTAACAGGCTCCAACCAGTCATTCACCGTTATCGTAAGGCCGGATTGAATCCGGCCTTACTTTTTTGTTACAAGGCTCTAATTCCATTTCCAAATCAAACATGACGCAAGAGTGAACCGCAGACAGTATAAATAACGTGAGTTCGACATAAGAATCACAACCCTACAAGTGGAAGAGCTTGAGTGAATCTGATATTAAGTGAAGGTTTCTTCTCGCGGAACGTGTAAGC
>NZ_FNPJ01000156.1 GCF_900107265.1 Nitrosomonas sp. Nm33
GCTTCTTCCATTTCGCCACGGTCTTCTCGTTAATTCCGTGGCGTTTTGCCAATGCTTTCAGGCTCTCTTGACTATGTTGTATCGCTCGACGCACCGCCTCTGTCGTACGGGCGCTTCCATGCAGTACCTGTCCCATAATATGTCCCTCGATAATTGACTATATATTACTCCAGCACACCGTGGGACTAAACAACTAATAGCTTAAAGGGTTCTTAATGCCCCGCAGCTTGCGTCGAGCAGTATTCCAGAAACCAATTTTATTTTCAGAAAATAAAATTATATCCCAAAGGGTTTTTTTATGTTCCCTCAACAATCAGCTCATTTCCTTCTGTAGTTGACTTATAGTCAATCACATATAAATTGATTTTAATGTGTAGATGACCTATCCAGTAACATTTCGCCGTAAGGTATTAATCGTTCAAGAGAAGGGGGCCTTGCAATCGCGCAAGTGGCAAAGCGTTTTTGTATAGGTGTAGCCAGCGTGATGCGCTGGATCAAAACTCCCAATCCCGATGAGCTAAACCACCTCTTAATCTAGGCTGCTATCTATCCAACTTGTGCTGACGGGATACACGTTAACGGTAAGAGCTGATTTTGATGAACTGATCGAGCTTGCAAAGGGTAGCGATTGAAACAGCAAATCCGCCCGATCATTAAAGATCTGGCGAGTGCAAAGTGTAATTTTCTGTAGCAGTTGCTTCACATACTCTCAAAGAGATCTTGCATCCTTATCCTGCGTGCATCAGTAGCGCCTATCTCTTCGGGCGATACCTTGCATAGTTCCAATATTTTGAAAGACGCTTTCAGTTTATCCTCAATCTTCAAAGCTTCATCATTAAGGCTTTCTTCGATTGTCGTTAATGCCTTGTCGCAAAGACTACTTAATCGCCTTGTCTGTGCCTCTCGATAATCTTTCCTGCATCGGTTAACAGCTGCCCTAAATTCAGGGTCAGCCCGCCATACCGAAACCGTCTTTGGTGTGACGCCAAGCTGTTCAGCAACTTCTTTGCAAGTTTTACCAAGCGCCAGCAAGGTGACAGCTGTATACTGTTTTTCACTCAGTTCCATTAGAGAATCCTTTGAAAACCATAACAATTAATAACATTTACTAACTTTACCCGGTCAATCAGTATCAGAGTGCTCTTTTGTTAACAATTACTGACAATTTTCACGTTATGCCATCAGCGATTGATAATTATATACCCCATATAGGTATACTCGTGCTTGCCATGGAATGCGCCAAAGCACCTTGAACGATTTCACCTTGGCTTAAACGCTTTGCACCAAAATGTGATCGATCACATTTGCACGAAATCTAAAATACAATATTTATCAATAACTTGCAGAGGTGGTGTATCCGTGCTTGCCATGGAACGAGCTAAAGCACCTTGAATGATTTCACCTTGGCTTAAACGCTTTGCACCTCTTTGACATGGTCTAATGAATTCGGACAGCCCAGTTAAGGGAAAATGATCTTAACTGGAGGAAGAGATGGTAACGAGAAAGCAATACACAAAGGAATTCAAATTAGATGGAGTTAGTTTGGTACTGGATCAGGGCCACACGATATCAGAAGTATCTCGAAGCCTGGAAATCAACGGCAATATGCTCAGAAGGTGGATCAGGGAATATCAGGCAGATGATAATGAACAGGCATTCCGGG
>NZ_FNPJ01000047.1 GCF_900107265.1 Nitrosomonas sp. Nm33
CAGGTTACCTATCGCCAGCAGAATTTACACAGCGATACTATGCAAATCAACTCGCAGCTTAATCATATGGACTCCATATTTGACAACACATATCATGCATCGTGCCACTTTCTCTGAAGCATGCCTAACTCAGTTTTTCTGCCGACAAAAGGGCTCAATTGGTCTTGATTGATTTCCAGTCTGCTTCTAACAGTAGAAGCACGATTGATCCGGTAGATCGGTACTGCTTGTGAAATACCTTTAAGATGGTGTACGCCCAGTTCAGCGCTTTCAAAATAACCACGAATGAGTTTGTAGGTATTGCCGCTGACATGCACTGTATTCGGTTCTGCCGTCGACTGTATTCTGGCAGCGAGATTCGGTGTTTGTCCGATAATTAACTTGGATTCCAGTGTATCGGATTTATCTATATCCCCGACGACGACAAGTCCCGTATGAATTCCGATTCTTACTTCCAGCACTACACCAAATTTTTCTTTGGTTTGTTTGCTAATTGATTTTATGGACTGGACAATATTCAGTCCAGCCTTCACGGCACGCCGGGCGTCATCCTCATGCGCCGAGGGATAACCGAAATACGCCAGGACGCCATCACCAAGAAAATTCGCCAGATATCCTTCATAAAGAAAAATGGCGCTTGTGCAAGCATCTTGATAATTCCGGATAATTTCACGAAGGTCTTCCGGATCAAGCTGTTCTGACAGAGAAGTATAGTCGATCATGTCCGAAAAAAGCACGGTCAGCTGCCGACGTTCGGCCTCACTCTTCTCTGAAGATTCGCTGATCTGCACGAGCAGTGACCCGCAATTACTACAGAATCGGGCGCTATTCAAGTTTACAAAACTACATTTTCTGCAGTTCATGCTAGATTATTCTCGGTTCAGATACATGTTTGAGAATCGGATAAAGTAATGGATAATTAGCGATGCTTTGGCTTGATTGATTGGTTAAGTACTATAAGAATCTGGCGACGATACCTACGCCTCAAACGTTCAAGGCTGTTGAAAAAAGATTTGTGTCGCCGCTGCAATATTGAAAGCAATTTTCATAATGCTCATTTTTTTAGCATAAGCCAGTTCAAAGCAAAATCAGGAAAAAACACAAATATTTGTGTTTTTTCCTGATTTTGCTTTGAACTGGCTGCGTCGAATACGTTTTTCAACGGCCTGCTTAGGATTGTCATAATATAGCATTAAGAAAACCCGGGATAAACTCAGTAACTTAACGGGTAGGCCAGTTTCTAAGGATCCAAATGGGGGGGAAAGTGAGCATTGCAGAAAGGGGCCTAATGCCTCCTTATCCTAAAGTCGAAGGAATTGAAATGATAGTGGGGAAGCTCTCTACAGGACTAGAAGGGATCTGCTTTTTTTTGAGTATGTAACTATACTTCACCATCGGGTACTTATTATTCCAGTTATTGCTTAGTTTGGGATAATAAAGACTAGCAGGCATGATCTGATAGTTTAGAGCCTTTATATTTAATCGACGACAAAAGCATGAAGCCGCACGATGAATGGATGTTTTGATAACTCAAATTCACTTGAAGAACAATTTCACACTTTCTTTTTGAATATCAAGGAATTTCATGACCTTTCATCAGTTGATCTTGAAATAGTTATACAATCTTTTCATCAGCAACATTATGCTGCAGACGAAGAGATTGTGCGTTATCACGATCAAACTAACAATGTTTTTTTTATTCTGAAAGGTATTATCCGAATTCAATATTATGCATTATCGGGCGATGAGGTTATTCTGTGTGATTTGCCCGCAGGGGAGATGTTTGGTGAGTTGACGGCTATTGATGGTTTACCACGTTCTGCGACAGCCATTGCTAAAACGGATAGCTTGTTAGCATCCATACCCGACAAGACTTTTTGGGAATTAATTTATGCTTATCCTGCCTTCTGCAATGCTATTTTGAGACGATTGACTGGACAGGTGCGTCGCTTAACTGAACGAGTTTTTGATTTCAGCACACTGGCTGTGCGAAACCGCATCCACGCTGAATTATGGCGCCTGGCAAGGGAACGCATGGTATCACTGAATACTGCCATTATTTCACCTGCACCCACTCATGCTGAATTAGCCTGTTTTGTGAGTACTCATCGTGAAGCAGTAAGCCGGGAGTTGGCCAGCTTGGCTAAAATTAATTTGATAGAGCAGCGAGGCCGTGATCTGCACATACTGGATGTAGCAAAGTTAGCTAAACTAGTCAAAGAAGTGCGGGGTTCTTTGGATTAAACTAAATTGTTTTTTTCTTCTTTTTACTTTTTAACAAGCGCTCAAGTAGTATCTTTTGCTCTAATAATCAAAAGCTAATAAAACCTTTCTGGTAATAAAACTTATTTGATTCTAAAGTTGTTTTCTGGAATTGAGTATAGTCAAATGCCTGATCACTTGATAGAATCCCCATCTTTACAACTTCAAGAATACTATTTATTTTTATATTTTAGGAATATCAATGGCCATCCAAGACTTTCGTCCAGAGAAGAAAATCTCGATCTTTTATCCACCTCAACGTGTTTTGATGGGCCCTGGGCCATCTGATACTCATCCGCGTGTTTTGTCCGCAATGGCGCGTCCCACCTTGGGTCATCTGGATCCAATATTTGTGGACATGATGGAGGAACTGAAAAGTTTGATGCGTTATGCATTTCAGACAACCAATCTGTTAACTTTCCCTGTATCGGGTCCTGGCTCAGTAGGTATGGAAATGTGCTTTGTCAACATGATCGAGCCAGGAGATAAGGTGATTGTTTGCCGTAATGGTGTGTTCGGTGGACGTATGATTGAAAATGTGGAACGCCATGGTGGTGTAGCTGTCGTGGTAGATGACAAGTGGGGGGAGCCCGTTGATCCCCAGAAAGTGGAAGATGCCTTAAAAAAGAATCCTGATACCAAAATTCTGGCGTTTGTTCATGCTGAGACCTCTACCGGCGCACAGTCAGATGGTAAAACCCTTAGTGATCTAGCTAAACGCTATAACTGCTTAACGATCATGGATACAGTAACCTCACTGGGTGGAACACCCATTTATATCGACGGATGGGGAATTGACGCGGTCTATTCCGGTAGCCAGAAATGCTTGTCATGCCCGCCTGGTCTTTCGCCAGTGAGTTTCTCAGAGCGGGTAGTGAACCTGGTAAAAAACCGTAAGCATAAGGTACAAAGCTGGTTCATGGATATCAATTTGCTATTGGGTTACTGGGGATCTTCACGAACCTATCACCATACGGCACCTACTAATTCGTTGTATGGATTGCACGAGGCTTTATTGATGCTGTACGAAGAAGGAGTGGAACATTCCTGGGCGCGGCACCAGCGTAATCATAAGGCGCTAAAAGCTGGTTTGCAAACGATGGGTATCGATTATGTGGTCGCTGAACCCTATCGTCTGCCACAATTGAATGCCGTGCATGTGCCGGTGGGTGTGGATGATAAGGAAGTACGCCGCAGATTGTTAGCTGATTTTAATCTGGAAATCGGTGCCGGCTTAGGAGATTTTGCTGGAAAAGTTTGGCGCTTTGGCTTAATGGGTAATTCCAGTCGAGTAGAAAATGTCATTTTCTGCCTTAATGCCCTGGAAACGGTATTGTCTGATATGGGTATGAAGGTAGAGCGAGGTGCAGCTGAAGTGGCAGCTCATCAAACCTATGCAGCAAATACAATGACAATATAAGTTTTGATTGAAACGACAATCATAAGCTATGCAACCACTTTCTTTTTGCTGGATAGAAGTGGTTGCAATGTGGCGGTAAAGTGAGAGTCAGGCATTATTCCATTTCCAAATCAAACATGACGCGAAAGCGAGTCGCAGACAGTATAAATAACACGACAAGGAGAAGTCGACATAGTCACGTTTGATTTAGAAATGGAATTACTATCCTCTTTTCTAAATTTGACCAGTCAGGAGAGCTTGTTGAACCTTCATTCTACGCCTTGCTCGCCTATCGCCCGTTTTTTCCAGCATAATTCTGCTTCATGAATTCGGGATTTTCTTTTCAATTTGTTGCAGCTCCTTTGTTATCTTTCCTACTGGCACATTTACTCATTTTCTGGTTGGTGAAAGGTAATGTACTCAGGATACTGGATTTTCCAAATAAACGTTCATTACATAGCACTCCAGTTCCTCGGACAGGTGGTATCGGTCTGATTTTCTCGATACTAATTGTATGGTTGCTGTTTTCTGCTTCATTGCCTATTTCAATATGGGTAGGATTTTGCTTGCTTGCGCTCATTTCTTTTGCTGATGATGTGAAGGGTTTATCTGTGCCGGTACGTTTGTTGGTCCATATTATCGTTGCCATCAGCTTTTCTGCCATGTTTTTAGTGGATGGTTACAATGGGGTTATGGTGATAGGAATTGCACTGACAATTATCTGGATGTCCAATCTATACAATTTTATGGATGGTTCTGATGGGCTGGCAGGTGGCATGACGCTCATTGGTTTTGGATATTATGGTGTAACAGCATTACTTGCAGGCAATATGGAATTTGCCATGATTAATTTTTGCATTATGGCTTCTGCTGGAGCTTTCTTACGCTTCAATTTTCATCCAGCCCAAATATTCATGGGAGATGTGGGAGCAGTACCGTTGGGGTTTTTAGCGGCGGCGCTAGGGACGTTAGGTTGGGTTAAGGGATTGTGGTCTTTGTGGCTGCCTTTACTGATATTTTCACCTTTTATAGTCGATGCGACTATAACGCTGGTAAAGCGACTTTTCCGTGGTGAAAGGATTTGGCAAGCACATCGTGAACATTATTACCAGAGAATTGTGCAAAGTGGGTTTGGGCACCGCAATACAGCATTATTGGGATATATGTTGATGTTGATCGTAGGAGGGAGTGCAGTGTGGGCAAGCAACTATGATTTTATCACCCAGAGCTGGTTGACGGTGATGTGGGGTGGTATTTATTTGATTATAATGCTGGCTTTCGATTGGTATCAGCGCTGTTTTACTAAAACACAGGATGATCGCAGGTAAAATTCATAAACGCTCACTCATTGCTTTCATTCATGATTTTATTGCAGTGATCGTAGCATGGTGGTTTGCTTATTTATTTCGCTTCAATTTTGAAATCCCTGCTGATTTCCAAGCCTCACTCAAGGAAAATTTAGTCTGGATTACACCAATTCAAGCGGCTATTTTCTATTCATTTGGCCTTTATCGTGGATTATGGCGCTATGCCAGTTTGCCAGATTTAAAACGGATCTTGGTAACCGTTACCCTCGGGGCAGTGCTTGTCCCATTTGTAATATTCATGCTGAAACTGCCTGTCCAGGTGCCGCGTGCAGTGATATTTCTTACACCATTACTCTTGCTTCTAATCATGGGAGGAAGTCGCATTCTGTATCGATCTTGGAAAGAGCGACGATTTTACAGCTTAAAGAATTCGGAACGTAAATCAGTCATTGTACTGGGGACAGGAAGTACAGCTATTAATCTGGTAAAAGAACTGGATCGTAGTCCTGATTGGCAGGTAGCAGGTTTGTTGGGGGGTAGTCCCAAAAAATTAGGGGCCCGTCTACACGGTATTCGGGTGTTAGGGATGATCAGTGAATTACCTGCATGGGTGGCAAAATTAAGTGTGGGTTATGTCATTATTGCCATGCCATCAGCTTCTCAGAGTGAGCGGCGCCAGGCGCTTGAAATGTGCGCAGATCTGGGTGTCAAGGCACTGACGATCCCATCCTATGCTGACCTTGTCAGCGGCAAAATGACCGTGTCGCAAATCCGCGATGTTGAGCTGGACGATTTACTTGGCCGTGCTCCTGTGGTACTCGATACTGAAGGCTTGCATGATCTGCTGACCGGAAAGACGATACTCATTACAGGTGCAGGTGGTTCGATAGGTTCTGAACTGTGCCGGCAAATTATGGCGTTTAACCCTAGGCAGCTTGTCTTGTTTGAATTGAACGAATTTGCGCTCTACACCATTCAAGAAGAATTCCTCATCAAGTTTCCGGCTATTTCTATCGCTTTTGTGATCGGAGATGTGAAGGATCGCGCAAGATTATCGCAAGTATTTGAGAAATATCAACCCACAGTGGTATTCCATGCTGCGGCCTATAAACATGTGCCTTTAATGGAAAATGAAAATGCCTGGCAGGCCATGCTGAATAATGTCATGGGAACCTATGCGCTGGCAGAAGTAGCCATCGAACATGCTGTAGAAAAATTTGTGCTAATTTCAACCGACAAGGCTGTGAATCCTACCAATGTAATGGGTGCCAGCAAGCGATTGGCTGAAATGGTTTGTCAGGCGCTACAGCAATCAGTGTGGCATGCTGAGACGCATGTTGCATCATCTAAAACTTGTTTTGTCATTGTGCGGTTCGGTAATGTTTTAGGAAGTACAGGTAGTGTAATTCCTAAATTTAGGGAGCAAATCGCAAAAGGTGGTCCCATTACGGTGACACACCCCGAGATTTCCCGCTATTTCATGTCTATCCAGGAAGCAGCACAACTGGTTTTACAAGCGGGCTTGATGGGTGGTGTGAAAGGTGGCGGAGAAATTTTTGTTATGGATATGGGCGATCCTGTCAGAATCGTAGATTTGGCCAAAGATATGATCCGCTTGTCTGGTCTGACTGAAGAAGATATCAAGATTATCTATACTGGGTTGCGTCCAGGTGAAAAGCTGCATGAAGAACTGGCGACAGAAAATGAAAGTACTTTGCCGACCCAACATGAGAAACTTCGCATTACGCTGTCGTACCAAGTTGATGAGCAATGGCTTGCATCGCTCATAGCCTGGTTTGCTAAGCAACCGGCGCTAAAGGACGAAGAAATCAAAGAGGCCTTAGTGAAATGGGTACCTGAGTATTCGAATAAAAGAATAAGTGATCAGAGCTTATTAGAGCAGGTAGCAACTTTAAATACACCCTGATAAGCAGAGCAGGGGGTTAACCAAATTTATATTTCGGTTCCGTCTGAAGCCCAGGATATCCAAGCATATATTTCCTTGAAAGTATTTTAGTGCTTGATTTTATTCTAATTTATAGACTGAACTGAACTTGTATCCTTAAAATATTCTAAGCAGTATATAGAGGTATTCACTATCTTTATATTATTTATAATTCCTGTGGATAACTTTGTGAATAAATTGTAAATATTATTATTAAGATAATTATTTGTAATAATATTTTTTAATTTGATTAAATTTTATATATAAAAATAAGTTTTTTAATCAATAAGTTATAATTTTGTTAAATATTGGGTATAAATTTAAATTGAAATAAATCACTTTTAAAAGAAAATGTGGATTATTTTATAATGTCAAGAGAATTTCTGATTTAAATGAATGATTCTCTATTTAATATATTGAAATTAAATGTTTTCATATTGCAATTTATATGTGGCAGTAAGTGAATAAAGCATTCTTAATCATCATTTATGCTTAATATTCAGAATCTTACTTATTTACAAAATGGGCTGCCGCTTCTACAGGAAGTTAATTTACAGGTATTTGCCAATCAGCGCGTAGGTCTTGTTGGCAGAAATGGCTGCGGAAAATCTACACTGTTTCGTTTGATTCGTGGGGAAATACATCCTGACAAGGGTGAAATCATTCTTCAAGCTGGAAAAACGATTGCTTTTGTTGAGCAAGAAATTATCAGTTCTCATCAATCTGCATTGGAGTTTGTGCTTGATGGCGATGTTGAGCTGAGACAATTAGAGCAAACTCTGGTGCGTGAAGTGCATGATTCCGGTTGGTTTGAGGCACAGCAACGCTATGAGGCGATCGATGGCTACGGAGCGCGTGCGCGCGCTGCCCAATTGCTGAATGGACTAGGTTTTGCAAATGATGCTTTGGAACGAGCCGTTAATCAATTTTCAGGTGGGTGGCGAATGCGCTTGAATTTGGCTCGCGCATTGATGCATCGAGCTGATTTACTACTCTTGGATGAGCCAACCAATCATCTTGATCTGGAGGCCATTCTTTGGCTAGAACAGTATCTGACTCGTTACCCCGGTAGCTTAATTGTAGTTTCGCACGACCGTGAATTTTTAAATACATGTGTGAATCGCATTGCACATATTCATAACCGGATCATTGATAGTTATGGTGGTAATTACGATGATTTTGAACGCACTCGTGCTGAACGTATCGCCCAACAGACCCAGGCTTTCCAACAGCAGCAGAGGTATATTGCCCATATGGAAGATTTTGTGCGGCGTTTTCGGGCCAAGGCCACCAAGGCTAAACAGGCACAAAGCCGGATTAAGGCGCTTGAGCGGTTGGCACGGATCGTGCCTCTTCATGTAGATGATGGTCATTATCAGTTACAGCTCAATGCGCCTGAGCGAGGTCCTGATGTGTTGCTGAAAGTGGAAGACATGGGTTTTGGTTATGGTGGTCAGATGCTATTCCAGCATGTCAATTTATTCTTGCGAGCAGGGATGCGTATTGCGCTCATGGGACCGAATGGCGCTGGCAAATCAACGCTAATCAAATTGTTGATAGCTGAACTTAAGCCTGGTGTAGGACGAGTAGAAATCGCATCAGATATCCGCATTGGTTATTTTGCTCAGCATCAGCTCGAGAAACTGGAAGGATCGATGACACCGTTACAGCACCTTCAGCAACTCGCTCCCAAGGAAACAACGTTGACATTACGCGCTTTCCTCGGTCGATTTGGGTTAGCGGCTGACAGCGAGGGTCGTCCGGTGATGACTTTTTCCGGTGGCGAGAAAAGTCGCCTGGCACTGGCTTTACTAGCTTGGCAACGACCGCACTTACTGTTGCTAGATGAACCCACCAACCACCTTGATTTGGACATGCGTGATGCACTCATGTTGGCGTTGGAAGAATATACCGGCAGTGTAATCTTGGTATCACATGATCGTAGTTTGATTCGTGCAGTGGCGGATGAATTTTGGTTGGTTGCAGATGGTCAGGTTCAGCTATTTGATGGTGATTTGGAAGATTATAAAAACTGGATTGAGAATCAGCGTGCACACGAAGCTATTAAACTCAAGCCAGAGAAAGTTACTCAACCAAAAGCTTCTAAACTAAATAAAAAAGCACTTCTTTCCAAACAAACCAAGCTTGAGGGGACATTGTCCATTGCACAAACAGAGTTAGCTGCAATCCATCACCAGTTAGCTGATCCAGCTACTTATACGAACCGTGCCCATGAGGAAATCAACCAACTCAATCATATCCGTACTGAACTAGAAAGAAAGATTGCTGAGCTGGAAGAAAGCTGGTTGGAGCTGGAAGCAGCAATGGAAGAATGCAGATAAATCTGATTTACGAGGTTATTAAATAAAAGTAACTATTTTCTAGTATTTGACACGCACCCGATAGGCTAGCGTGGCTTCGCTCTCGGCTGGAACAGGTATTTTCCATTCAACCATGCCAGCGGATAGTTTAGTGTAAGGCGATGATTCAGATAACATGGTCCAGTCTCCCGGAATAGGTTCCCGTACTTGTACCGTCACTGCTTCTTTCTTGGCGTTTCTTAGTGTGATTTGATAAGCCGTTTCAACGATGCTGCTATGATGTGGCTCGCCAGAGATTTGTTGAAAGTCGGTTTGTAGCTTATCAGCGGTAATATCAAAGGCATTACCCAGGTTGAGACGAATCAACTCATTTTGAGGTGTATGATCGATCTGATCTTCACCGATAAATTGATTGTTTCCCTGGATATCTTTTTTGTAGACTCGAATAATTCCTTTCGGTAGTGGTATTCCCAGACTTTCGCCTTTATTAACAAAACTGATGAATACGTTAGTTTTTAGTTTCTGGCTGATTGTATCGTATTTCCCCGAGTAATAATAATCCGCACCTTGCAGGACAAATTCCTTGCTGACAGGAATATAAGTCGCGGACATAAGGGCAACCTGCTTGGTCTGGTTTTCAGCAAGTGTTATAGGGTGCGGCAGTGTATAGAGATGATATTCAAAGAGGGCTTCTTTCTTCATTTGCACACTATCAGCCACTTCTCGCGCGAGTGTCATCATTTTCCTGGATATATGCTGTTCAGGGAGGATTCGATGGACATCGCCTGCCACTAGTTGCACTCTGGCATTATGATAGGTTATACCACTTTGATTGGTTAATGTTACCAAGCCATTGAGATCAAGCTGATTCTCATCTGCATTTAGAGCAGCTATATAGTCGGTATACCAGGATAAGCCGGACGTAAGATAGGAAAGCTCAAGATCATGCTTGCCTTGGGATGGGCTGATCAGTGAAATGAGTAATGTAGGTCTGTCACGCAGATTCTCAGGTATACCAGGGAAAACGATTCGTCCAGGTACGCTACTTTCAACACGGTCATTAAATTTTAGGATAGTTCCTTCGTTAGTCGAAAGTACTGTGGCCATTTCACTCGTCTCAGAACCGGTTGCAGGGTTAGTACGTATAACGATCACTTCTTTACCTGAGTACTTTTCCAGTAGTTTTCCAGGAGTGAGTACATCGAAATCAAAATACTGCTCCAGTAAGTGA
Source organism: Nitrosomonas sp. Nm33 (assembly GCF_900107265.1). Lineage (GTDB taxonomy): Bacteria > Pseudomonadota > Gammaproteobacteria > Burkholderiales > Nitrosomonadaceae > Nitrosomonas. The sequence continues at coordinate 10,466 of NZ_FNPJ01000047.1, forward strand.
AATCCTGAAGAATAAGTAAGGTTGCGTAATAGCCCGGTTTCAGGGCGTATCTGCGCAGAGACTTCACGCCAGGCCAACTTGTTGAGAGCTTGATCCAGTATAACGCTACGCGAGTCTTTTATTAATGCTAAATTCTCATTATAAATGGTAACGACGACGTTCTTCTGGTCCTGGGAGGAGGTAACTCTTTCGTTTGTCGTTGCGGCTGCATAACTTATAGGAATAGGAATGCTCGTCATTGCTATTGCAAGTATTACGCAGCAGGCTTCTTCATACCAATGTCTTTTGTCTGCTGCTAAATGTATCTTGCTCAGCCATTCCATCATCATAGTTTACTTTTGGATTAGAAAAATAGTATTTACTTTCTTATCATTACTTTAGTTATTTCAACATGCTCACTGATGTCTGTCGAGTCTTTGTATTCGGTTTCAGGTGTTCCTGCCATTCATTCCGCACTATAACGGCTTGTTTATTAGTTCGATTTGAGGGAGGGGTTTAGTCAATAGCTTGTTCTCAGTTAACTACTTTTTTAAGTGATTTCCATACCGCCTTCTTTGTATGATAGCTTTATAATATGTTGAATTTATTTTCTGGATAAGTATAAGGATGACCAGAACGCTCAATATACTGCTGGTAGGATATTTAGCTGAAGATGCTGAGCATATCTGTAGGATGCTCAGGGTAGGTGGTTTATGCTTCAATTCAGAATGTGTCAATACCATTGATGCCTTTCCGAGGGTGCTAGCCGGATGTTCATGGGATGTCGTTTTGTGTGATGATACAATGTCTGAATTGGGTGCTGAGCGGGTATTATCTCATCTTGCTACGCATCATTTAGCTATTTCAGTGATCGTCGTATCCAGCCATGGAAGTGATGATTCAACAGCCTATTTTGTGGAAGCAGGTGCTCAGGATTTCATTTTAATGAACTGTTGCATGGCAAGACTGGTGCCAGCGATACAACGCAGTCTGAAGCAAATGGAGACGCTTCAGCACATTCGTGAAACGCAGCTTGCGTTGCAGAAAAGCGAAGCGCACTTTCGTGCAATTGCTTCCAATTTGCCCGGGCTGGTATTTCAGTTTTTATTGAATCAGGATGGCTCTAAAAGCTTTTCTTATGTGAGCGAAGGATCTGTGATGCTGTTAGGAATTTCACCAACAGCGTTAATAGAGCAGCCGGATTTATTTACCGACCTGATTTTACCTGAAGATAAGGTTTCTTATAATGAACTCATGCAGGCATCGGCCAAGCATTTTTCTACCTGGAATTGGGAGGGACGCATTCAAGTTAAAGGTGATCCAGATATTAAGTGGGTCAGCTTGCGTGCAACACCACGTCGGTCACACAATGATGGTGTTCTATGGGATGGAATAGTTATGAACATTTCACGCAATAAGCTGGCAGAAATTGAGATTGCACGCTCGCATGCGCGGTTGGCTGAGCTTACTTCTTATTTACAGAAAGTCAAGGAGCATGAGCGTGCAAGGATTGCACGAGAAATTCACGATGATATTGGCGGAACCTTGACAGCGATCAAATGTGAGCTATTACTCTGTATGGACGCAAAACCGAGGAAACCTGATTTTTATCAGCAGAAAGCGGCCTCGATTGAAGAATTGGTCGACTATGTTATTGATAGCACGCGTCGAATAGCAATGGATCTACGACCAGGTATCCTGGATTTTGGGATCGTAGCTGCAATTCAGTGGCAAGCAAGGGAATTTAGCAAACGCACAGAAATTTCTTGTCAGTTTTATTGTGATAGTGAAGATATTCCCCTGGATGCAGATTTAGCCATTGCTATTTTCCGTATTTTTCAGGAAATATTGACCAATATTTCTAAACATGCTGGTGCATTGAACGTCAGAGTCAAGCTGTTTGAGAGAGAGGGGTGGATATTCCTGGAGGCCACTGATAATGGACGTGGAATTAGGGAGTCAGATATAAACAAACCAGGATCTTTTGGAATACGTGGGATCCGGGAACGTTGTCAACAATTGGGCGGAGATCTTTATGTTAACGGGATACCCGAAAAGGAAACTTGTGTGATAATCCAGATTCCAGTTAATAGTAAAGAGCAGTAAACTTTATAAGCCGTATCAAGTATTGAATAATAATAGGCAAAGGAGGGTGGAATGATACGTGTGATGATTGCTGATGATCACGCCATCGTACGTCAGGGTTTGAAGCAGATCCTAAGTGAGACGGATGATATTAGTGTAGCCGGTGAAGCAGAAACCGGGTTTGGGGCAATCACAATCGCACGCCAGCAAGTTTTTGATGTGATGCTGCTGGATATCTCATTACCTGACAGAAATGGTATTGAGGTGCTCAAACAGATTAAAAAAGATCAACCTAACTTCACGATATTAATGCTTAGCATGCATAACGAAAGTGAATTTGCGATACGCGCAATTAAGGCCGGTGCGGCCGGTTATTTGAGTAAACAAAGTGCGCCAATGCAACTGGTGACAGCGATTCGTCAGGTTGCAGCGGGGCGCAAGTATATAACTCCATCCCTTGCGCAGGAGCTGGCTAACGCAATTACATTAGATACTGAACAACCATTACATACGAGCTTATCTGATCGGGAATATCAGACATTGTGCTTAATTGCAGCAGGTAAGTCACTCTCGGAAATTTCTACCACTATGTGCTTGAGCCCAAAAACGGTCAGTGTTTATCGTGCTCGCCTCATGGAAAAGCTTAAACTGACGAATAATTCTGAATTGGTACGTTACGCGATCAAGCACAATCTGGTCGACTAGTCTGGGAGTCTGTAATCCGGTAGTTTGCTAGCACCGCAAGCTACTCTGTAAAGGTTACGGCATTCATTCCTTTGGGTGCCTACCTCACCCCAGTGTTTCACTTAATTTGTCCTGTCAAGGATCTGTAACTGTTTTTACTTTTGACTGAGGTCGGAGTAAATTTAAAACAAAGCAAGATTTCCGTTTCAATTTCATTTAATGAATGATACTGAATTTGCTAGTCTACAGACCATGGTAGATTATCCTGTGACGGCTTTTCCTTTCTAATTAATCAGTGTGCTTGGGCTTGTCAGGAATAATCATCCTATTCGTGGTGTTATCAATGGGAGGTCACATTATCATGCAAACTTTGAGTGAAAAGGGATTAAGACTGGTTAAGTCAACCGAAGTTGGAGAGGAAAACGAAGTAAGTGAAGAAAGTAGCAAATCGTTGCTAACCATTGATGAATATTATCAGCACGCTGAGCAGTATGCTCGGGAGATCAGGAAAACTCATGATGTTAATGAAATAATTAGAATTCTGGATGCTGTATTGTCTGAAACCAGGGATTTGCATCAAAGCGATGAGATGTCCAATACGCGGCAAGAAGTCTCTGATGCTGAGCAGAAAATTGAATCTCTGAAACATGAACTGGCACTCATCAGAGAGTTGGTACATACCGACCAGATGACTGGCTTGTTTAACCGGCGTGGATTGGATGAACATTTTATACGTGAGACTGCTCGTGCTGATCGGAGCAAAAATCCCTTATGCGTGATACTGATCGATCTCGATAACTTTAAGGAAATTAATGAGACTTATGGTTATCCATTCGGTGACAATGTTCTGATCTCTTTCGCGAGAATGATGATGAATGCGTTGCGTCCAACCGATGTGGTTGCCCGTTATGGTGGTGAAGAGTTTGTTATCTTGTTGCCCGATACTGAGATCGATGAGGCGGTGCGCGTGATACAGCGATTGCAGCGTACTTTAGCTAACAGACCTATACTAAATGCAGATAATCAACCGGTATCGATCTCTTTTAGTGGCGGGGTGGCATTACGTCAAGCCGATGAGCATCAGCATGCGGTGATTAAGCGGGCTGATGAAGCGTTATCACGCGCAAAAAACATCGGATCATCCCAGATAGAAGTTGCTCCATGATTTCTATCATCCTGGCGCGGACTTGCTCTGATAGTCACTATATCGTTTAATGCGGCACATTCTCGATTGGTATGAATTGAGCGCTCAGCGCTCATATGCCAATATGGGGGCAAGCCATCTTTCCGCTTCATCAATCGTCCAGCCTTTTCTGCTGGCGTAATCTTCTACTTGATCTTTGCCAATTTTACCTACGGCGAAATAAGTAGATTCCGGATGTGAGAAATAAAAACCGGATACGGCCGCGGTTGGGACCATGGCATAAGATTCGGTGATGATGATACCTACTCGTTTCTCAGCTTCGAGTAAGGCAAACAAAGGCCCTTTTTCGGTATGATCGGGACAGGCTGGGTAGCCCGGGGCGGGACGAATTCCCTGGTATTCTTCATTAATGAGTTGTTCGTTGGTGAGTGTTTCATCCTTGCCATAACCCCAGAATTCTCGCCGCACGCGTGCATGCATGTGTTCGGCAAATGCTTCAGCCAGGCGATCAGCCAATGCTTTCAGTATAATGGCACTATAATCATCATTGGCAGCTTCGAAAGCTTTTATTCGCTCATCGATGCCAAAGCCAGAACTGACTGCGAATAATCCAATCGTATCGATGACGCCACTTTCTTTAGGCGCAATAAAATCTGCTAAACAGAGGTTAGGACGCCCTGCGGGTTTGACCGTTTGCTGCCGTAAGGTGTGATAGGTCATCAGCACCTTGGTACGGGATTTATCCGAATAAATCTCGACATCGTCATGATTGACTGAATTGGCGGGGAAGAGTCCGATGACAGCATTGGCTGTGAGCCATTTTTGTTCAATGATTTTCTTCAGCATGTTCTGCGCATCGTGAAATAGATTGCTGGCAGCTTCGCCAACCACTTCATCTTCCAGAATGGCTGGATAGCGTCCTGATAGTTCCCATGCCTGAAAAAAGGGTGTCCAATCAATGTAAGGAACCAATGCTTCTAGAGGATAGTTCTTTAAGGTGCGAATACCCACGAAGCCTGGCTCAGAGGGCGTGTAATGCTGCCAATCTATTTTCAATGCATTTGCACGTGCTTCAGCAAGGGATAATAATTGCGAAGGCCCTTTTTTGCTTTTTTGCTGCGCGCGGATTTTTTCTTGTTCTGCCTTGATTTCCTGCTTATACGCGATATGCTGATCTCGGGACATTAATTGGCTGCATACGCCAACAGCCCGGCTTGCATCAGGCACCCACACCGTAACTCCACTATAGTGTGGTGCAATTTTAACGGAAGTATGCACGCGCGAAGTCGTGGCACCCCCAATGAGAAGAGGAATAGTAAAACCTTCCCGCTCCATTTCTTTGGCTACATGCGCCATTTCTTCGAGAGAAGGTGTGATCAAGCCAGATAAGCCGATAATATCAGCTTTTTCGTTGCGCGCTGTTTCCAGGATTTGTGAACTGGGCACCATTACGCCCATGTTGATGACTTCATAGTTATTGCACTGGAGGACGACTGTAACGATATTTTTGCCGATGTCATGGACATCGCCTTTTACCGTGGCAACAACGATTTTTCCCTTGGGTTTAGCGTCACCGGAAATTTTTTTCTCAGCTTCGATGTAGGGAAGAAGGTATGCAACTGCCTGTTTCATGACGCGTGCAGATTTGACTACCTGCGGCAGAAACATTTTCCCGGCGCCAAACAGGTCGCCTACCACATTCATACCATCCATCAGGGGGCCTTCGATTACTTCTATCGGTCGTCCCCCTTTACTTTCTATCTCCTGCCGGATGATTTCAGTATCTTCCTCAACATAGGTACCGATCCCTCTGACGAGAGCATGCGTTAATCGTTGGCGGATAGGTTCGTTACGCCAGGCGAGATCTTCAACTTGTTCTTTTTTCTGTCCTTTGAAATTTTCGGCAAATTCAACCAGACGCTCGGTTGCATCTGGGCGGCGGTTAAGCAGAACGTCTTCAACCCGCTCAAGTAAATCTTTGGGAATATCAGAATATACGCCTAATTGACCTGCATTGACGATACCCATAGTCATGCCAGCCTGGATGGCATGGTAAAGAAACGCGGTATGAATGGCTTCTCTGATCGGCTCGTTGCCACGAAAGGAAAAGGAAACATTGGAAACGCCGCCACTGATCTTGGCATAAGGCAAGGTTTGTTTGATGGCGCGGATGGCTTCAATGAAATCCAGCGCATAGTTATTATGTTCTTCAATGCCGGTTGCCACCGCAAAAATATTTGGATCGAAAATAATATCCTCTGGTGGGAAGCTAACTTTGTCGACTAATACACGGTAACAACGCGTACAGATCTCAACTTTGCGCGCTAATGTGTCAGCTTGCCCCTTTTCATCAAAGGCCATCACGATGACTGCTGCACCATAGCGGCGCGCAAGCTTGGCGTAGTAAATGAATTCTTCCTCACCTTCTTTTAAGCTGATGGAATTGATAATGGCTTTACCTTGAATACATTGTAGACCAGCTTCAATCACTGACCATTTACTGGAATCGATCATGATGGGTACGCGACAGATATCCGGCTCCGCTGCAATCAAGTTGAGGAAGGTAACCATGGCTTTTTGTGAATCCAACATGGCTTCATCCATATTGATATCAATGACTTGCGCGCCATTTTCGACTTGGTTGCGCGCAATACTTAATGCTTCCGCATAATTGTCGTTGAGTATCAGACGGGCAAAGGCCTTTGATCCGGTCACGTTGGTACGCTCGCCCACATTTACGAATAGTGAGTCATCACTCACATTAAGTGGTTCCAGGCCAGACAAGCAGAGTTTCTTGGGTATATCCGGAATTTTTCGTGGTGCAATATCCTCTACTGCCTCAGCGATGGCTTTAATGTGGTCAGGTGTCGTGCCACAGCAGCCACCCACAATATTAACGAAACCCGATTGGGCAAATTCCTTGATCAGACTTGCAGTATATTCGGGTGATTCATCATAACCCGTTTCAGACAATGGATTCGGTAAACCGGCGTTGGGGTGAGCGCTGGTATATACCCCAGCCACATTGGAGAGTTCTTCAACATAAGGACGCATCAATTCGGCACCCAATGCACAGTTAATGCCCACTGACAAGGGTTGAGCATGTCTGACCGAATTCCAGAATGCTTCTGGTGTTTGTCCAGAAAGATTACGCCCGGAAGCATCGGTAATCGTTACCGAAATCATTACAGGCAGGCGAATATTATTTTTGTCAAAGTATTGCTCAATCGCAAATAATGCTGCTTTAGCATTCAGTGTGTCGAAAATGGTTTCCACCAGCAGAATGTCGGCACCTCCTTCAACTAACCCCTGTATGGATTGCGAGTAATCCGTCACAAGCTGTTGGAAAGTGATTGAACGGAAACCGGGATCATTCACATCCGGTGAAATAGAAGCCGTTTTGGTCGTCGGTCCGATGACCCCTGCAACAAAGCGAGGTTTGTTCGGTGTTTTAGCTTCCATCGCAAGCGCTTCTTCACGCGCTAATTTTGCTGCTGCAAAATTCAATTCATATACCAACTCTTGCATATGGTAATCAGCCATCGAAGGGGCATTGGAGTTGAATGTATTGGTTTCAATGATATCGGCACCAGCTTCCAGGTAACCCCTATGAATCGAACGAATGATTTGGGGTTGCGTCAGCGTTAACAAATCATTGTTGCCTTTAAGATCATGAGGAAAGTCTGCAAAACGGCCCCCTCGATAATCAGTTTCGCTCAATTTGTAGCTTTGGATCATTGTTCCCATCGCACCGTCTAAAAGCAGGATGCGACGAGCAAGTAGGTTTTCCAATAAAGCGGTGCGAAGATGAGTCATGATGGAATGATGTTTCTGTTAAATACAAAATGGCTGATTATACCCTATGGTTCCTGCAACATGGCTTGGGGAAGTGACTATTAGCCCTTTAACTTCTCTGCAGCTCGCTTTGCGAGAGGGTAATAGGTAGTTTTCTTCACCTTATTCCATTTCTAAATCAAACCTGACTGTATCGGCTCTCCTTGCCGTATTATTTATACTGTCTGCGGTTCGCCTTCGCGTCATGCTTGATTTGGAAATAGAATTATTGTGAAGAGAATAATGGATAGAGCGGTGGCAGTTAGTAATCCATTGCGCTTAGCACACTGTTATCAACATAAAGCTTGATATTGATTTCACTATTTGTTGCAAAAGTTTCAAGATCCCTAAAGAAAAGCAGTTATTTTTTTATCCCGGTCAACAGCACCCAGTCTTCTTTTTTATCGGCAATATCCATTTCAAACCATTGCCGGTAAGTATCGATGACTTCGCCAGCCTGCTCCTTGAGAATACCAGAGAGTGCTATATAGCCACCTTTGCGTAAGGCATTCATCAATATGGGAGCTAACATAATTAATGGGTTAGCCAGGATATTTGCGACTACCTTATCAATTAGTCTATGCTCTTTTGTATTGGTTCGGGATAAATCTAATGTTGTGGAAAATAGTATTCTTTCCGGATCGCAACGATTGAGTACTGCATTGTCGCGACTTGCTTCAATAGCATTGGCATCAATATCAATACCTAATACGTTACTTGCGCCCAGCTTTAGTGCAGCAATTGCCAGTATACCCGAGCCACATCCGTAATCGAGTACAGTTTCACCAGATAGCACATTCCTGTCTAACCAGGAGAGGCAAAGTTGAGTAGTGGGATGGCTGCCAGTACCAAAAGCTCGTCCTGGATCAAGAATCAGATTGATTGCTGTTGGATCAGGGGGATGATGCCAGGTTGGAACAATCCATAATCGTGATGATATTTTGATTGGGTCAAACTGTGCTTGCGTCAATTTGACCCAGTCTTGCTCTTCCAGGCGAGATAAACGGTACTCAGGCTGAGTTGCAAGCTGCAGTGCTTCTGTGACCATTTGCATAATGATTGGAATATCTGCATTTTGCTCGAATAATGCGGTGACTTCAGTCTTTGCCCAGATTTCGCCCGTGAGTTCGCCTGGCTCATCAAACAAAGGTTGCTCTTGTTCGGTACCGGCGGCAGCATCATGGATATCAACGGATAATGCACCTAGCTCGAATAGTGTGTCACTTAAAATTTCAACATGCACCGCGTTGACTTCAATGGTAAGTGATACCCAAGACATTTTAACCTAAAAACCGTAGTTGGACGGAGTGGAGCGTGTGGTGATCCAGATGCGAGGCAAGGCGCGATGAGGCCGCAGGGTCGTTCCCTGCAACGAAGAGCAACGCCGCATTCGCGCATGGAGCGACATATGATGCACCTCGTAGCGGCCTCACCATTCTAGTGAATGAGAAAATTTCGAGAATGCCTCTATATGTCATGGGCCTAACTCTCTAATCAAGCAGTCAACTGCAGTTTTTAGGTTTAACTGTGGGTGACTTCAATAAGATCGTTTAACCATTTTCCTTAGTTGCTTTATTATGCAAAGCAAGCTTGTGTTCCAGATAATGAATCGAAACACCACCATTAAGGAAATTGGTATCGGATAACAGATCAAGGTGTAGGGGAATATTCGTTCTGATACCGTCAACCACCATTTCTGAAAGTGCAATACGCATTCTGGCGATGGTTTGATCCCGATCATCTCCATAAGCGATGATTTTGCCAATCATGGAATCATAATAAGGAGGCACCATATAGTTATGGTAAACATGAGAATCAACCCGAATACCCGGACCGCCGGGGGCATGATACTGAGTAATACGACCTGCCGATGGTGTTAGCTTATAGGGATCTTCGGCATTAATGCGGCATTCAATGGCATGTCCTTTGATCACGATATCTTTTTGCCGTAATGCGAGTTTTTCTCCTGCAGCAACACGAATCTGGGCTTGAACGAGATCAATGCCGGTAACCGCTTCTGTCACTGGATGTTCTACCTGTAAGCGTGTATTCATTTCAATGAAATAGAATTCATTGTTTTCATAAAGAAACTCAAAAGTTCCAACACCACGATAATTGATACGACGACAGGCTTCCGTGCAGCGCTCGCCAATCTTATCCCGCAGTCGTGCAGGAATATTTGTTGCTGGAGCTTCTTCAAGAATTTTTTGATGGCGACGTTGCATGGAGCAATCCCGTTCACCTAGATGAACAGCATTGCCGTAGTCGTCGACCAATACCTGAAATTCAATATGCCGAGGGTTTTCTAGATATTTTTCTGCATATACGGTTGGATTACCGAAGGCTGTTTGAGCTTCATTCCGCGTTGTGATGATTGCATTGGAGAGGGCAGCTTCCGTGTGTACTACGCGCATACCTCGCCCTCCACCACCACCAGCAGCTTTGATAATAATGGGATAGCCTATCGCTTTAGCGATTTTCTTGATTTCCTCTATCGATTCCGGTAATGCACCATCTGAGCCAGGAACACAGGGAACACCTGCTTGCCTCATGGCATTTTTTGCACTGACTTTATCACCCATTAATCGTATAGTTTCCGGGCGTGGTCCTATGAAGACAAAGCCACTTTTTTCTACTCTTTCAGCAAAATCGGCATTTTCTGAGAGGAAACCATAACCTGGATGAATGGCTTCGGCATCCGTTACTTCTGCCGCACTGATAATAGCCGGTATATTGAGATAGCTCTGGCTGGATGGGGCAGGGCCGATACATACGGATTCATCAGCAAGTTTGACATACTTGGCTTCAGCATCGGCCTCAGAATGAACTGCAACGGTTTTAATTCCCATGGCACGGCATGCCCGTTGGATACGCAAGGCAATTTCGCCACGATTGGCAATAAGTATTTTCTCAAACATATTTGAGGTGAAATCTGGAAGGCTAAGTCAAAAGAGTGGATGATTGAAAAATTACCCGATTACAAATAAAGGCTCACCATATTCAACTGGCTGTCCATTTTCAAGCAAAATGGCTTTGATGACACCAGCTTGATCGGCTTCTATTTCATTAAGAAGTTTCATTGCTTCAATAATGCATAAGGTATCACCCACTTTAACAGTCTGCCCGGTTTCTACAAAAGGTTTTGCCCCAGGTGCGGAAGCACGATAAAAAGTACCTACCATCGGTGATTTTACAATATGCCCTTCCGGTAAACTTGGTTTGGTTTCTGTTTCCGTTGAAACAGCCCCGGTTGCATTGGTCGGCACACTTACTGTTGGGGCAGCACCAGCTTGGTAAAATTGAGGCATGACTGCATAATTCTGCGATGAGTAGCCAGATTTGTTGATGCGAACTTTCTCTTCACCTTCAGTAATTTCTAACTCAGTGATATTATATTCTTCAACTAATTCAATTAGTTTCTTTAGCTTTCTTAGATCCATATACAGCCTCCCGGAAACATCCCGTTCACGAGTAATCTCGAATTAAACCTGAAACATGATCTATCGTTAAGGTTTGCAAGATTTAGTTTAAAAACAAAATAGAATTTATGTTCTTTGCTAACAAAGTGATCCATCAATGCGTATTTGAATAAGTGGCGGCGGCATATTACTACATATTATTAATTCATTGTATTATTTATTATTCTTTATCGTTAGCCTTGTGTAGACTTTGGATTGATGCTTGATCAAAGCATATGCTAGTCATTAAAAGATTTAGCTGGAAACTATTGTTCACATAAAGCAAACTGTAATGCCAGTTCATAGCCTTTTGCCCCTAAGCCACTGATTACACCGATTGCAAGATCAGAGAAATATGATTTCTGACGAAATGCCTCGCGCGCATAGATATTAGAAAGATGTATTTCAATAAAAGGCAATCCTGTTGCGGCCAAAGCATCACGTAAAGCAATGCTGGTATGAGTCAAACCTGCTGGGTTGATTATGATGAAATCGGTTTCATCATGCATTGCTTGTTGTACCCGATTTATTAATTCACCTTCACTATTGCTTTGAAAAGCTTCTAGTCTTACTTCAGCTGCCAGCGATATTGCAGATAATTTTCTGTTAATATCGTCTAAAGTCGTTTTGCCATAGATTTCCGGCTCCCGTCTACCCAGAAGGTTCAAGTTTGGTCCATGGATAACCAGAATATTTTTAGCCGATATATTTCTAAATGTCATTATAAAATTATGGCTTTTTTTGCTGAAAATGTACAGATTTTTGAGGACAATCAGGGAATTTAAACGAAATTATTGAGAAATTATTTTGTTCAATTATTTAATCTGATAATTCCTGGATTTTATTGTTAATATATTTAGTTACTAAAAAACTTATAATTGCTCGCAGCTTCTTAAACCTCTATAATCCGGCGTTTGTCAGCAATTCAAAACGCTGTTGTAGCTCAGTTGGTAGAGCAACTGATTCGTAATCAGTAGGTCGGAGGTTCGACTCCTCTCAACAGCACCAAAAATCAACAACTTAGCACATCTACTGATTACTTTTTACTTCGATTGTGTCAAATTTGTGCTATTCAGTACTTCATCCACGACACGTGCATGCTGAGAAAATTGCTCAGGCGCAAGGTGAGCATAACGCCTCACCATCTCCGCAGATTCCCATGCACCCATTTCCTGGATGACATTGAGCGGCACGCCATTCTGGGCTAACCAACTTGCCCAGGTATGCCGCAAATCATGCCAGCGAAAATCCTCGATGCCTGCACGTTTCAATGCTTTATACCAGGCTTTGGTATTAACCTGGGTGATCGGCTTTCCCTTGTAGCTGAATACTGCCTTGGGGTGCTTGCCGATCTGTTTGGTTAATACCGCTATGGCTGTCGCATTGAGCGTGACGTGAATCGGTTTTCCTGCTTTGGCCTGATCGCCGTGTATCCATGCCACATTGCGTTGCAAATCCACTTGCGACCATTCCAGTTTTGTCACATTTGACCGCCTCAACCCTGTTGCAAGCGAGAACTTGACGATATCCGCCAAATGTTCCGGCAATTCCTGCAACAGCAAATTTGCTTGCTCTGGGCTCAGGTAACGCACGCGCCGTTTTGCTTCACGGTACAGCTTGATTACTGGCGGCTTGTCGATCCATTCCCAATCAAGGGCAGCTCGTCGCAGGATAGAGCGAATGAGTGCCAGCAAACGATTAGCGGTAGCAAAACTCGTTTCCTGCAGCTTTAATTCTCCTATCCTGGCGATGGCATCCCGCGTAAGTTCATCCAGATACCGGCCTCTAAAGAACTGTTGGAGCCAGCTAATTTTGGCCACATCATCATGATGTGTCTTTTTATGCTGCGTTTCCATCAGCCATTTATAGGCCGCTTCATCCCAGGTACGTTTCGGTTTTTCTCCCAGTTTGGCAACCCGCCATGATTCCGCTTTCAGCTTGTCGTGGAGTTCCTGCGCCTGGATGCGGTCTTCTGTTGCAGCAGAGCGTCTAACACGTTCGCCGCTGGGTGTGGTGAAGCTGATCCACCACGTTTTTCCACGTTTAAAGAGTGACATAATGTTTTCTCCGTATGTCCCACTTGCAACGCTTGCCGGGGAGTAGGATATAACGAGCGCATAAAGGCAGCAAGATCATCTTCAATAAAAGCCCATCGTTTGCCTAATTTTGCGCCTGGGATGATGCCAGACTTGGCACGACGTCTTACTTCTTCAGGATGCAGCTTCAGGAATAGGGCGGCTTCTTCCAGGTTGAGTGTTTTCATACGCCATCCGAAGCCTTCTGATAATCAGCAGCAGCTTTGTTAATCTTCAACTGCTCTTGCTCTTCCTCAGAACCATTCAATAGGGTGTTGAATTCCTTGGCGCGTAAACGCACTTTTTCCAGAATATAGCCTTCTCCGGTTAAGCCCATGAAGAAGCCACGCTCATGGAAATACTTGAACAGGTCTAACACATAACGATCCAGACCTTCATCAAAGTCAGTCATGCCATGCTTGGCCATATAGGAAGCAATCGAGCTGGCTCCTAAGGAAAATATCCGGTTATCGTCAGGCAATCGTGTTGCTTTGAATGATCTGGATAACGGCCCTCCATTGCTTTCCCAATCAATGGAAGAGATATAGCCCCATAGGGGATGAATCGGCCAGCGTGAACGCGTCTGATCGTCAGAATTAGGGATCGTCAAACGCAGCCATTCAGTCGAAGCGTAGCTCCACAAGCCATTTAAATTAGCTAATACACTATCCAGGCTGATCAAGCCATGCTCATTCAGTACATCACGCATCAACTGAAATTCAATACGCCAGACTGGATCACCTTCCTGCCAACCAGCTTCTTTCCACACTGGGATAAGATCAGTTCTGCCACTGGTATGAATTTCCAATAATTTGTTATATAAACGACAGGAAATCTTGCCGCCCATGCCAATTGACCAACCTGTAAATGCTTCATTGATTGCATGCGTATCAATCTTTTTGCCGCGTGTGACCCATGCTTCACGATGCCAGGATTCCATGTTTTCAGAGGAAACAAAATCAGCACATAGATCAATGCGGCTAACATGGGCATGACCGTTCAAGCTACCTAATTCATTCAAGATATGACGCAGGTGTTTTTCTGCCTCATCAGGCGCCATACTGCATAAATAGCGAGAGGACAGCTTCACGTAGGCCATGGGGGTTTTCTTGCTGGTTCTGGATAGACTGATACGAAATGCGCCATCTTCCATGACATAAGGAAATATTGACGACCCTTTATCCTTGACCTCAAAGATATGACCAGCAATGGCATATTGTGCTTGTGCTTGCTGATCTATTTCTGGATGTTGCGCCAGTTGCTTAAGCTCGGCCAAACGCTCTTTGACTTCAGGAAATAATTCACCCTGATAGGATAGATAGAGACTATCCACACCAAACCTTAACAGCTTGAAGTACTTCCTATTGCAGTTATAGGGTACTGTGTTACTACGAATCGTACCCTCTGAGGATATATTTGACGATGGGGATACTTCTATCGAAGTATCGTCCACTTCGCCAATGCAACGCACCGCCTCGCGTTCGCTCGTTGTGCGTTGCATTGGCTCGGTGGATTTAATTGATTCTTTGTATTTCTCTAGCATATTGTGCTCCTATAAAAAAATGAAAGGAGCGCCAATAATCTTGCACAGCCAAAAATAAAAAAATTAGATTGTGTTAATTAGGATGATAAAGAATCCATCCTAATTATTTGCTATTATCATTCAATGGATTAACACTAATTAGGACGATAATTTAGGTGAATTCTTTGTTCTGCATCCAGATTTATGATTGGTTGCAAGGTCAGCAATATGCTTATGAATAGTATTAGGCTTAAGCCCAGAGGCCTTTAAATGTTTAGTTGTAAGAATTTCTAGCGTTGTTTACAGTATTGTGGAGAATACTGTAAATGAACATGCACAAACATATAAGACTTACGCCACTTGATCGTCAGGAG
>NZ_FNPJ01000113.1 GCF_900107265.1 Nitrosomonas sp. Nm33
AAACCACATAAAAGTTTGAATAACTCAACTCCTTATGAAATACTCCAACATTATTTCAATCAACCTCTCTGTAAACAACCCTGAGATTTCTTACAATTTATCCGAGATTAAATTGCGGCGGAACTACCTGGATCGCTATTTCGCCCATTACACTGCTGATTGCCGAGTCGTGGGTGAGGGCTCCGTTTCATATCTTTATCAACCTGAGGCTATCAAACGGATTCAACACTTCAATCCTGGTGCACGGTTTATCGTCTTGGTTCGCGATCCACTTGCAATGCTACCATCATACCACCAGCGATTGCGATATCTGCTGCAAGAGGAAGAATCAGATTTTGAGAAAGCGTGGGCGCTCCAGTCGACGCGAGCGCGAGGGGAGAATATTCCAAAGCTATGTCTCGATGCCCGGTTGCTGGCATACAGTGAGATCGCAAAGTTTGGTGCGCAAGTGCAGCAGCTCTACGCCATCGCGGGACGTGAGCGGACACATGTCATTGTTTTCGACGATCTCGTGACTGATCCGCTCGGCGTCTATCAGCGTGCTCTGGAGTTCCTTCACGTCGATTACGACGGACAGACGCGCTTTGAGCGGAAATACCAAAGTCGTATGTATCGGTACCGTTGGCTTCAGCAGTTGCTTTACCTGCCAGTGATGCGTCATGGAAAAGTAATCGATACCCTGCAGCGCCGTCTATCCAATTACAATCAGGATGGTTCAAGGCGCCGAAATCCTATCAGTCAGCTGGCTGGTTGGAACACGATCACTGAATCACCGGCACCGCTGTCACCCAGGATGACTGCCATTGTGCGCGAGACGCTGCAAGCTGACGTCCAGCTCCTATCCAGTTTAATCGATCGCGATTTGAGTTCCTGGCTTGCCAGAAAAAGAGATCATGCCACCTATCACTTACTGCCGCATTGGAATAGTCCGACATTTGATCCGACAAAGGCAGGCTACCAGCATAGCAAAAGTTTAATTCCGAAGTCGGGGTAACAGCAACAGTCGATATCCACTGCTTGAGTAACTTGGCTAAGTTATCTGCATGTTTTGATAAAACGGGGGATCAAATGTCAATTCAGAAAAATAATACAGAAAAGAAACGATTGGAAGAATGTAACCGGCATAGCCAAACGGAAGGGGCTGAAGGCATGCCCTGGAAGAAGTGGGGCCCCTATCTCTCGGAGCGCCAATGGGGTACTGTGCGCGAAGACTACAGCGAGGAAGGGGACGCCTGGAATTCCTTCACCCATGATCATGCCCGCTCACGCGCCTACCGCTGGGGAGAGGATGGTATCGCCGGAATTTCTGATGATAAGCAGCAACTCTGCCTCTGCTTGGCTCTCTGGAATGGAAAGGATTCCATCCTGAAGGAACGCCTGTTCGGCCTCACCAACAGCGAAGGCAATCACGGTGAGGATGTAAAGGAATACTACTTCTATCTGGATAGCACGCCGACGCACTCGTACATGAAGTATCTCTACAAGTATCCCCAGACCGCCTATCCCTATGCTGATCTGGTGGAGACGAATCACCGCCGTTCACGGAACGAGTTTGAGTACGAATTGATCGACACTGGCGTCTTCAATGACGATCGCTACTTCGATGTCTTCGTGGAGTATGCCAAGGCCGGCCCGGAAGATATTCTGGTGAAGATTACGGCAGTCAACCGGGGACCGGACGCGGCCGAACTGCACCTCCTGCCGACGCTGTGGTTCCGCAACGATTGGTCATCGTGGATTGCGCCATCCAATAGATCTCCTGAGAAACCAGACATCAAGCAGATCGAGGCAGCTTTGGGCACAAACGCGGTCAAAGCAAGGCATCCGCTGCTGGGTGAATTTGTCCTTTCCTGCGAAGGTGAGGTGCCACTGCTTTTTACTGAGAACGAAACAAACCACGCGCGCCTTTTTCCTGGGCAAAAGAACGAGAGCCCGTACGTCAAGGACGGTATCAACGACCTTGTGGTGCAAGGCCGACAAGAGGCAGTTAACCCGAACAAGCAGGGCACCAAGGTCGCAGCACACTACCACTTCAATGTCGATGCTGGTCAGACCGCAGTGATCCGTCTGCGGCTGTCTAAAATTTCTCCGGATATTTCCCGGGATCAAAGCGGCAAGCCTTTTGGCAAGGATTTTGATACAGCCTTCGCTGACAGGCTTCGTGAAGCCGATGAATTTTACCAGTCTGTGACGCCGTCATCAGCGAGTGAAGATGTTGCCAATGTGATGCGCCAGGCCATCGCCGGCATGTTGTGGAGCAAGCAGTTTTTCTTCTTCGACGGTGACAATTGGCTGGACGAGCACAACTCCAATCCCCTTCATTCCGGATATCGAAACGCCCGTAACTCGGAGTGGTTCCATATGCTGAATGAGGACATCATCTCTATGCCGGACAAGTGGGAATATCCCTGGTATGCAGCCTGGGATCTGGCTTTCCATACGCTGCCACTTTCGATCGTAGATCCTGATTTCGCCAAAGAGCAAATGAAACTAATGCTCCGCGGCGTTTACCAGCATCCCAGCGGCCAGATCCCCGCATATGAGTGGAACTTCAGTGATGTGAATCCCCCAGTCCATGCCTGGGCGACACTGTTTCTGCATCGCACCGAGCAGGCCTTGCACGGCGAGACAGATATGGCTTTTCTTAAGTCAGCATTCAACAAGCTGTTGCTAAACTTTACCTGGTGGGTGAACCGCAAGGACCGCTTCGGCAAGAACGTGTTCGAAGGCGGCTTTCTTGGTTTGGATAACATCGGCATCTTCGACCGCAGTGCACCGCTGCCTACGGGTGGCAACCTGGAGCAGGCGGATGGCACGGCGTGGATGGCTCTGTTCTGCCAGAATATGCTGGAGCTCGCGATTGAGCTCGCAACCTATGATCCTTCCTATGAAGACATGGTGCCCAAGTTCATAGAGCATTTTTTATATATCGCCGCAGCGATGAACCGGCCTGGTCAGGAGGGTATGTGGGATGAGGAGGACGGCTTCTACTACGATCTGCTGCGGCTTCCCGATGGAACGGCTACACGACTCAAAGTGCGCTCGATAGTAGGGCTCATGCCGCTATGCGCTACAACTGTAATCGAGGAGTGGCAGCGGGAGCTTATTCCGCGATCGATGATTTTTCTGCAAGAACGTGCGCAGCGGATGCCCGAGCTTCTCGAGACCATTCATCCTGTGGGGCCGATGCATCGTGGCGTGGCTGAACGTGGTGTGCTCGCGCTGCTTAAGCCGGAGCGGCTGCGCCGGATTCTCACGAAGATGCTTGACGAGAATGAGTTTCTGAGTCCCTATGGCATTCGCTCGCTCTCCAAGTTCCACGAGCAGCATCCATATGTGTTTCATGTGCAAGGTCAGGAGTACCGGGTGGATTATCTGCCGGCTGAATCGAACACCGGCATGTTCGGTGGCAACTCCAACTGGCGTGGTCCGGTCTGGATGCCGGTGAATGTACTTATTATCCGCGCTCTGCTGAATTTTTATCTTTATTACGGCGATAACTTCAAAATCGAATGTCCCACCGGTTCGGGGAAAATGATGAATCTGTTTGAGGTAAGCAAGGAGATCGCCGATCGGCTCACCCGCATTTTCCTCAGGAATGAACAAGGCAGGCGCCCGGTGTATGGGGGTACCGAAAAATTCCAGACTGATCCCCACTGGCGCGATTACATCCTGTTCTACGAGTATTTTCATGGCGACAATGGTGCGGGATTGGGTGCAAGCCATCAGACTGGTTGGACCGGCCTCGTGGCTAAAAACATTCAGGTGTTCGGATTTCTTGACGCTAAAAGGTTCCTGGAAGGGGGCAAACAGGCCGCGTTCAAGAAAGTCAGCGTATGAATGATTGGTCAAAGTACCCGCTGATCTATGAGATTAACACCTGGGTGTGGCTAGGTGAGTTGGGCCGCAATGCAGCGCGCCAACATACACTAGCGTCAGTTCCTGACAGTGAATGGGATCAGATAGCTGCGCTTGGATTCGATGCGGTCTGGCTGATGGGCGTATGGGAAAGGAGTCCTGCCGGCATCGCTATTTCGATGCGGAATGAGGGGCTGCTTGCAGATTTTCGTCGTGCCCTCCCGAATTTTTCGCCGGAGGACAATGTTGGCTCACCCTATTGCGTGCGGCGCTATGTGGTGGATCAACACCTGGGAGGACCGGAAGGGCTGGTGATTGCCAGAAGCAAGCTTGCTGAGCGAGGAATACGTTTGATTCTCGACTTTGTTCCGAACCATGTCGCTCCTGATCACCCATGGGTGCTTGAGCATCCCGAGTACTTCATTCAGGGAACTCAGGAAGATCTGAAACGTGATTCCCACTCATTTGTATCTATCAACGGCAGTGTATATGCTTGCGGACGTGACCCTCACTTTCCAGCCTGGGAAGATGTGATCCAACTGAATGCGTTCAATGTCAGTCTGCGTGATGCCGCAATTGCAACTTTGCGTGATATCGCGGCTCAATGCGATGGTGTGCGCTGCGACATGGCCATGCTGCTGATGAATTCCGTTTTCCAGCGAACATGGGATGATCGCGCGGGTCCAACTCCAGAAGTAGACTACTGGCTGCAAGTAATCCCGGCGGTCAAGAAGGGCAATCCGCAGTTCCGGTTCATTGCCGAGGCTTACTGGGATATGGAATGGGCGCTACAGCAACAAGGCTTCGACTATTGCTACGACAAGCGTCTTTACGATCGCCTTGAGCATGATTCTGCCGAGAGCGTGCGGCTGCATCTCTGTGCCGATCTGCCCTACCAGGAGAAGCTCGTTCACTTCATTGAGAACCACGACGAACCGCGCGCTGCTGCAACGTTTACTGATCAGCATTTGCGGGTCGCTGCGGTAACCTTTGCGACGCTGCCTGGCGCCAGACTGTTTCATGAAGGACAATTCGAAGGACGCCGAGTGAGACTGCCTGTGTTCCTGCGTCACCGTTGTGATGAAATGCCAGAACAGAATCTTCAGCAATTCTACTACACTCTTCTTGAAATCCTTCGCAGCAAAGACTTCCGGGAGGGGGTGATGTGGCTCCCTGTAACTGGACAACCTGAAAGAAAGTTAAGCTCTGACATATAAAGTTAATCAGGTTCAGGCAACCCGATTGATTCTTTGGTG
>NZ_FNPJ01000093.1 GCF_900107265.1 Nitrosomonas sp. Nm33
AGGTTACCTATCGCCAGCAGAATTTACACAGCGATACTATGCAAATCAACTCGCAGCTTAATCATATGGACTCCATATTTGACAACACATATCAGAGTGGGCTCAAGAGCAGCGCAGTTGTGATTGGGTTATGACGGAAGTGGCGCTAAATGGTATTCATTTTTGTCTTAAAAGAGACATTATCGACAGCGGGCAAGCGAAGATGTCTATTTTTGAAGGGAAATTCGATGATGCTGTGAATTCTATCGCAGGCTGGACGCAATACCCCATGCGTCGCAGCGAGGAACGCCATAGTTTTTCTCAGCAAATCTTCGAACTGCTGGGCTTGCCAAGACACAAAACGGATGACTCAAAGAATTTAACATTACATCAAATCCTTCGCCTCATGTATGTCGATCAGCTCTCTGCTACAACAAAACTTCTTAAAGAAGACAAGGAATTCGACAATGCCACTTATCGGCGAGCTATTGGTGATTATTTATTGGGTATTGATGATCTTGAGGCACACAACTTGAGGCAAGATCTGTTGGTTGCTAATAAGGAATTCGAAAAATTGAATGGTGAACTTCATGCTATTTATCGGCTATTTGGGAATGAAGTATCCCAGATTAATGAGCAAGCACTGAACAATGAGATTGTAGAAATTGTCTTCCAACTGGAAGAGCTCAAACGCCGTAAAAAGGAAGCACTACGTTCTAAGTCAAAAGATCTAAATGAACAAGTAAGCGCAAAAGCTAATGCACTCCAGGATGAGATAGATCGATTATCTTCGGTAAAGCAGGAACTAGAGGCGACTAAGGCAGAAATTTCTGTTGAATTAATAGAAACCAAGTTGTTTGCTACTTCACTTTATGATAGAAAGATAGCTCTAGAGCAATCAAGGCTTACTTTTTCTTCCCTAGGTGAAGTTCATTTCAAATATTGTCCTGCATGTTTGGAGCCGATTTCTGAACAGGAACATTCAGGTTGCCTCCTCTGTAAAACAGAAAAACATGATGGCAATCGGGATATAGCTTATGTGCAGATGTTAAATGAATTGAACTTCCAGATCCGAGAAAGTGAAACTCTCATAAAAGAGTTTAGGAAGAAATTAGACCACATCAATGGTCAGTTGCCAAGCATTAATCGACAACTTGAAGAAGCAAAGTTTGAATACCAAGAGCTGGAAGTAACGGCAGGAGCGAAAGACGCAATCGTCGCGGAAATAGCATTTGAAATGGGCTTTCGTAGAAGCCAAATATTAGCGCTTGAAGACCGGAGGGAGCATGTAAACAAAGTAGAATCTTTGCGACGAGAGAAAGAAAAAGCTAACATGCGTATTCAGCGTCTACAAGATAAGCTCGATCAGGTTAATGCCAGGCAGGCCGATAGATACTATGAAGTTTATGGTTCAATAGAGACCAGAGCTAGTCAGTTGCTAGCCCAAGACGGCAGCTATGAGCCGACCTTTGATGAAGTAGAGGAAGTTAATTTCGATTTTGCTAAAGATAGAATGTTCGTAAATGGGCGAAGCAAGTTTTCTGCAAGTTCAATGGTTATTATGAAAAATAGCATTCGTTTAGCTATATTTTTGCGCGCTGTCGAAGACAAGCTTGCACGCCTGCCCAACTTCTTGATTATGGACAATATCGAAGATAAAGGGATGGTTGAGCAACGCAGTCATAATTTTCAGCGAATCATAGTGACAGAGTGTGAAAAGTTAAATAACGATTACCAGCTAATTTTCACAACTTCAATGATCGACCCAGCGTTGAACGATACAACCATGTGTGTTGGCCCATTTTATGAAAAAAGCATGCACACGCTAGATTTTAGTTGAAAACGAGCTGACTTTTCCAACTAATATTTAGGGTCAGACATTACATTTAATACCCTTTTCTCTTCTCTTTTACCCCTGTTTAACCGACCGGGTGAGGTAGCGTAATTGATGCCAAAATGTTCACCCACTTGAGCTAGCGTATTGTGTTTGCTCTAATCTGCTTGAACCAGAAGAAATTAAGATCATAGTAAAATTGGACATTAAGTTACTCTGACGCTCATTCTCAATAAAAGATCTAACCAACGATTTGCAATTTACAAATTAAGCGTAAGCCTAAATTCCTTATCCACATAATTACTGTAGCGAGCGCCAGGGCGCAATATTTCGGTCATCCATCAGTCGGTGTTTGCTGATGCCGTCATCATCAAAATCAGCCTGTTCAAATGCATTGATTTGATATACGCCGGATGCCACATGGATCTTGACGTACCCATCTGCAACGGCGACATGGTTATTACCATTTTTGTACATCTGGATACTGCAGCGAGTGCCAGAACCCTTGATGAGAGCATTGCCGACTTTTGCTTCAAGTTGATCGGGGGCATTTTTATCGATGTCAAAATAAACATTTCCCCTGAACAACTCAACTTGCAGGGGGTGCTCTGCTTTCACGGCTATAGAACTGCTCGTATCCAACGCCATATCAATACCGGGCGCTATTGCAGTGACTAGTTGTTCTTCCGGTTTTGTTTCATAAAACCGGATACTGGGCGGCTTACCAAAATACCAGGTCATCAGACCGAGCATTACGCAAACACTCATAATTGCACAATGCACCAAAAAACGCCGCCAACTGAAAACAAATTTAAAGGGTTCGGGCTTAGGTTCCTGCATTTTGTTTAGCAAAATATAAAATGTAAGGAGAGATTATATACTGACAAAAAATTTTTTAAAGCTCTGAATTTAAAGATAATTCTTGATAAATGAGTAGGGGTATTGGTTTCCGGATTCTCAATATTGCCTTGGAATCGGATCATTAATGCAGTTTTTAGTGCAAATTAAAATTAGTAAAATTTCCGATTTTATTTTTTCCACAATATCCTCTATTCAATTTTTTGGCTTTTGATCAAGCCAAAGGAATCGAAGCGATCGCTTCACATGGTCAAGTTTTTAATAATCTCCAACTGTCTATGGGTGACTATCTTGTTTATTAGTTGTTAAACATTTATCTGGCAGGATAGTAGCGTTATTTTTTCATACCCCAAATGCATAGAAATGATAATTGTATGCATTTGCATTATTGTCAGCCTATTTATTATTCCATAACATCGTTACCCAATAATGAGTAATGAGTAATGAGTAGAAATGATAATTATATGCATTATTGTCAGTCTATTCGTTATTCCATGGCATTGTTACCGTAAGAAAGCGGAAGTAGTTTGATTCATTGTTATTGCTCTGCTTCAGGTATCAAACTGTTTTATTAAACAGGATTGATTAACCTAAATATTAGGAGGTTTTCATGCAACGAATTCATTTTCTTGTTCCTGACATTAATGTTGCCAGGAGTTTTGTTGACGAATTGCTTCTGGCGCAAATCGAAGAGCAGCACATTCATATCATTGTCAAGCGTGATACACCGCTTGAAGAGGAAGAGCTGCCTAAAGCGAACTTATTGCAAAAGAGTGGTTTTATTCAACAAATTCATTTTCTTGTTCCTGACATTAATGCTGCCAGGCGTTTTTTTGCTGACGAATTGCTTCTGGCACAAATCAAAGAGAAGAGTATTTATATCGTTGTCAAGCGTAGTACACCGCTCAAAGAGCTGCCTAAAACGAACTTATTGCAAAAGAGTGGTTTCACTCCAGCAGTGCAGCAAAGGCTAGCGCGTAGTGGAACGGGTGGTCGAAGTAGAAGCTGAAAGTGCAGGATTAAAACTACCTGCGTTTCCTAAAAATAATCAATATTAGCATTATCCAATTTTGAGAATCCCACGAAATTTAATAATCAAAGTGGCCAAATTATTTCTGCATTGTTAGGGGTAATTTAGCTTAACCCATGAGGTAATTTCTTCTAAACAATAGTTCAGTAAAAACGGGCTGTGATTTTACTTCATGGATTCTTTGATCGTAGCGATCCCTTATTGAAACATTAGAGGAGGCTAAGATGAGCTCAGACGATGGCAATTCTTAACATGGAGCTAAAAAGAATGTATTTCTAAGATGGATATTCTTAATAGCACAATGAAAAACTCAATAGAAATTTTAAATAAAAGAAAGAAGAGAAATTTAAGTTGTTTAATGGAGATATTACGATGAAAACAAAGATTTCGTTGATTACTTTACTGACGCTTAGTTTTTTATCTGCTTGCGCGCAAATGAATCCCGCTTCATCTCTGCAGAATAATGAAATTGGCAATGCTGATCTAAACTCAATTGCCAGCAATTACGATGCGTTAGCAAAACATTATGAAAATGCTGCAAAAGAGTTACAAGTAAAATTGCAGGAACAGCAAAAACTACTTCAGGAATATAAAAATCATAATTATTTCTATGGAAGAAAAGGTCAAGATCTTAATTCACATACTTCAGCGAATATTCGTTATTTCGAGAAAGTGATAAAAGAAAATCTGGACGAAGCTGCTATTCACCGAAAAATGGCAAGAGATCAGGAAAAGCACCACTATATCCAAGTAAGATTATGATAGAAGGCATGGCATATTCATTGGATTTTCGCCGTAAAGTTCTGTTTGTTCGAAAGAAAGAATCATCCAATGATGAAGCATATTCATGAGGTTGTAGCGGGCAGCGTAAGGATCAACTGGGATATATAAAACGGGAATATATAATGGCATTCTCACGCTTTGGTAGCGTAAAATTGGACACTTTGTTGACCGGTCCTGCCTGTCCTAACTTTCAGCTAGAGGGTGTTCCCTTTTCACTATTAGAGGGATTAATCTGACAACAATAAATACTCATTCCATTTCTAGATCAAATCTGATTTTGTCGGCTTCTCCTTGCCGTACTATTTATACTGTCTTCGGCTCGCCTTCGCGTCTCATGTTTGATTCGGAAATGGAATAACAGTGATGATTTACTGCTGCCGTTTTACTGTTTAAAGTGAGATGGCTTTCATGGTGTCGGTCTGCGTGCTTCGCGGAACCAGATACGGTATTGTTTCATTTTCTCGCGCTGAGTTGCGGGTGCGTGGCGGCGACAGGTGGAGTGCTCTTCTGAGTCCGGTTGTGCGCCCCAACGTATTTCAGGGCAGTCGTTGGGATTATAAGCCATTTCATAGGCCTGCTTCCGTGCTAACACCTCAGCCACGGAGAGCTCCCATGGACTACCGTCCGTGCGTGTATAGTGGATGCTGTGTTCATGGATGCGCCTTGCATGGTGCTGCTCGATTTCGGTCTTGGCTTCTTCGGGGCTCTGGCCCTTCAGTACGAATAACTCAGGGTGGCGCACAATTTTCTCGGGCAAGCCGTTTAGGACATTGATGGCAATGATCAGGCGCATATCGCGGGAGGGAGTGGAGTAATCCTCCCACGGACCGATAGTCTGAAAAATTGCCGTGCCGCTAGGCATGGGGATGACGCTGCCGGCGTGTTTGCGAAAATACGCTTCTCCGTTGTCCACCGAAGTCACGCGAGTCTCGATTTGCTCTATCAAGGCGTCCAGCGTTGCTTCATAAGCTTGCTTGGGATCAAGACCTGCAGGGTTGATGAGCTTGGTTACCCTGGCGTAGAAATTGTCGGCAGAGAGTTGATCTTGCTCCAAGGAAAAAGGAGCGAAATCGGGATGGTAGACCAGCTCGTCATTGGAGAGTAACCGCCATCTCCCTGAGGACGTTGCGACCAAAGGCCGGAAAGCCTTGAAGCCCGGTCCGGCACTTTCGCTATTCGTGAACAGCATGGTGCCCTCCCAGATCCGCTTGCGGGCAACCGAATTGTCCGGCTGAGCATCGACGGCCAGTAAGATGCCGGGGCGGCCCTTCGTCTGTGGCACCCATTCAACCAACACTAGCACATGACCGTAAGGATCAGCATAAACTGATCCTGGCCAGAGCGTCTCCCGATTGACAGGGATGGGATACAGATCCGTCGACTCATCCTCCAATCCTGTTCGTAATGATCCTGAATGGACAGTATTCACCAACTGTCTGCTGATTTTCTTGAAACTGGCCTGCGAGCTAATGTCGTGGGTAAATTCGGTCATGATGGTGGGCGCGCCACAATGTGGTGGCGCCTTGGCTGAACCACGCCCGCAGGCGCGGAAGGAGATTGGCAGACCAATCTTCCAGGCAAAATAAGCTCGTAAGGTGTAAGGTAGATCGGCGCAATCGGGGGTGAGTGGCAGGTTTTGGTCTTCGTTGTGGCCAAGATAATTGTGCAGGAAGTTGCGCTCGCTGTTGCGCAACACCGGCTCCAAGGAAGGGAAGCTGAGATTTTCTTCTGGCGGCGCGCCAAACAACGCTTCGATCCAGGCGGAATAAAAGGCTTCGGTGGCAAGATTCCACGCTTTGGTTCTTTCCTTTCTTTCTTCTCTTTTCTGTACTCCTGACTCACCAATGGTGAGTAAATAGCAGGTGATCAATTTGCCATCCCGGTTCGCCTCTACTCGATAATGTCCCTCGTCCACCCCTGCCAATTCAGCAATAAGACTCCAAGGCGGGCCACCTCGGCGGCGTGATGGCAGGGGCATGCGCTGACCTTGGTTATCGATCAGGGCAAGTTCCGACACGGGGCCATCCGTGGACACCGCCATGATCTTGATCTGCCCATCGGCTTTGAGGTTGAGCGGCGAGATCCAGATATTCGTTTCCTCGGTTTGTTGGCATGAATCATCCTCGGCCTGCACCATCGAAATGTTGCTCCATGTCAGCAAACATGCGAGGAAAAAGCTGGCAGGCTTGGTTGAGAATTTCCAAAAGTAGCTTCGATGCCACTTTACTGCATTGGGCCTATTTGCGAATCGGTATAAATAAATATTATTTAACCTCAGGGTTATGAATAAGTAGTCTTGCAATTTTCCCAAAATTGATTTTGACAAGAGTAGTACTTTCATGTCGATCAGGCCCGCAAGTAAATTGAATTGTTAGTGTTTTTCAGAACCAATGGGTATAGAAAAGGACGATACAGAAAACTTAACACAGTGCCTCGGTTTCTGGAATTCTAGGAATACAATACCTGATTATGACAAAAGACATCAATGGCAAGATTGGTTATAAAAGTGATAAAAATGTTCGAGTATTGATACACAAGGCTTCAATTTATTGAATGTCTAATTCCATTTCTAAATCAATCCTCTCTTTGTCTGCTTCATCTTGTCGTATTATTTATGTCCGGTAGCGATCAATTCACCGCCGCGTTCGATCATTTGTCCGGTAAAATCTACCGGACTAGGAAAGCCAAGTCCCATTGAAAAGAAAAGCAGCGTCCGTCACTCCGAATGGGGGCTTCAAAAACTTAAGCGATAACGCCACATTTTTTAATTCAGAAGCACAACTCAATCCAGCAAGACCCCAGACTATGGCGATATGTATCTTCCCTATACGATTATTGTTGTTGCGACATCGACTTCCGAGGCGCTCAATCTTACAGGAGTCTGCATAATGTTAAAAATGTCCATGAGCTGGCCATTAATTTCTGGCAGACATCTCATTATGAGATGGAAAGGTGATCAAGAACATCAAAGTGCTGAAGTCGAACTATAAACTCGTTCGTGTCATTCACCTGATCAGGCTATAGTTTTGTATTGCCGAGTTGAAGGGGCATATCCAGGGAGGACTAAATGTCGGATATACTTGGCAAGAGACAGTGGAGGTAATTATTCAAATGGCTGTGTATGCAGGATTTTTAGCTGCAATGAATGCAATTCTAGTGCTAAAGAAGTTTTCGTAGAACTTGATAAAAGTAAGCAATCAGAATAAAAAAGCGAAAATACTTGTTAACTGGTTATATTAATTCTGCACATATTCATGAATCTAACAATGTGGCTCATACTCTTGGTTGCAACGAACGCGGTTCGACTTGAAGAATTGACTGGTTCAATTAAAAGTGTCTTTAGAAGAATTAATAACAACATACGGTTATAGTGCGATAGCTATAGGTGCTTTTCTTGAAGGCGAAACTATCCTCATTCTGGGAGGCATCGCGGCGCACCAAGGCTATCTTGATCTACCAGGGGTACTGGCTAGCGCGTTTCTGGGTACATTACTTGGCGATCAGCTTTACTTTTATATTGGTCGTGTAAAGGGTGAAAGTATCCTCAAAAAAAGACCCAATTTGAAACGTAAGTCAGAAAAAGTGTTTGCAGTTTTAAATAAGCATCAGACGATGTTAGTACTAGGATTCAGAGTTATGTATGGCTTTCGAACGATTGCTCCGTTTTTGTTGGGGGCGTGCAGGATTCACCCAGTTCGGTTTTTGATCCTGAATATTGTTGGAGCGTTCATTTGGTCAATAACGGTTGGAATCATGGGGTATATATTTGCTCACGCACTCGAACTTATTGTTGGCGATATTAAGCGTTATGAGGTATGGCTGTTTGTTATCTTGTCGATTTTAGGTGTAATTGCGTGGTGCATTTACTTCTTATCAAAGAGCAAAGAGGGCATCTGATCTGCTTCAAAGCTCTTGTTGGAAAACCTTTTCAATCCTTGGTTACAGGCATTGCCCTAAGCAAAATCAGTGTCAGCTAAATCGTTTGATCTGGGTTTTGCTTAGGTGGGCAGTGATGGCTTGATATCTTAAGAAGTTAGAACTTAATGGTCGCCATCGTATAGCCATAATTGGTATCTTTTCTACTTGACCGTTCGGAACAGTATCAAAGTAATCACCTTTGAATATATGGCTAAACCCAATATCAAAGCTTACACGTCTTAGAAAGTTCCACTGAGGATCCCATCCTACGCTGACATCCAGCATATGTTCCAAGAAACTACCTGATCGGCCAGTTCGGTCTTGTAGACCGCTGCCTACATAGGAACCACGTTTATCAGCCAACCAATAGGCACGATGAGACATCATGAGCCTGACATTAGGCATTGGTAAAAGATTCGCACGAAAGCCTACAGGTGAAAAAAGGTTAGAAGGGAAAAATGGTCCAAACATACCGGTGGGGCCGAATTCTACTCGGCGTTTTGCATACAGAATGTCAAAATTCTTTCCTGGATCAGGATCGCCTGATGCATAATCAAACAGGTAGAGAACCCTAAGAGGCATTGCTGTTTCAAAGCTATAGCCTATTTCTCCATGGTGGCGATGTGCAAAAACATCAATATCCTGAGTACCTCCAAACTGATATATCGATTCAATTTCATAGTTCAACGTGAGTTCGACATAAGAATCACAACCCTACAAGTGGAAGAGCTTGAGTGAATCTGATATTAAGTGAAGGTTTCTTCTCGCGGAACGTGTAAGC
>NZ_FNPJ01000056.1 GCF_900107265.1 Nitrosomonas sp. Nm33
AGGTTACCTATCGCCAGCAGAATTTACACAGCGATACTATGCAAATCAACTCGCAGCTTAATCATATGGACTCCATATTTGACAACACATATCACCTGAAGTTGGATTCGTTCCATCACCACAAAATTTACACCCATTCATGCACTGACGTATGATGCAGATACTCTCTCAACAACTGGCACTAAATCGACAGCAGCTCATCTAGCAAAACGTTGAAAAATTTGCCACTTTTTTACTTTGAAATTGTGTTTTTAAAGGGACGCAAGTATTTTCATTGTTTTCTTGAAGTTATTTTTTTCTAAAGTTGCTCATTTTTTAAGGAGTTTTTATTCAAATTTTCTGTAATTTCTGATTTTTTTACCCTATCCGCATATTTTCAGCGGATCTTGGACACATTGTCTCTATGTGCATGTGTGTATGAACCTGACCATCAACCAGTTAGAGGCTCCCAATGTGCATCAAATTATAAATGGCTGCAACGAATCTCAACTGTCCGCTGATTTTTTCTTACCCAATCAGTTTCAGCTTGCACATTCCACCTACTGTCTTTATCCTAATCAAATATTTCTTCGATTTGCTTATGAATTAAGCGCATAGCTTACCTGAACTATCTATCCGTTCTAGTAGTAGGTTTAGTGCGCTCCTGAAATCCTCCATGTCAATTCGAAAGGGATTGGAGCTACGCGGCGCCCCGTCACTATCCAAGTGACCAAAAACTTCCAGGTAGTGCAATTGAGACTGGCCCGCAATATCCCAAAAAAATCGACTCGGCCAGTCCGCTGGACTCAATACCATGACGCTGGTTGGTCTAGTGCAAAATATAGTATTTGTGAGCGCAGCTCCTTGTACGCCAATAATGGCTTCAGCGGAACTGAATATTTTTGCCTGTTCATAGATGCTGTAGTGTTCCGGATAGATTACCTCAAATCCATGCCTACCGCATTCATCGATCAGGTCATCTTGATTTCTCAGGTTGCGTTTATCTCCAGTATTACGTGCGACGAACAGACGTCGAGTGCCTTCCTTTGACAGCTGTTGGTGCAACAAAAGCGAACGCAGAGAAGACATAGCCTGGGGAGACTTAAACACGGGTGGAACCTGGACTGGTGTAATATAGTTAAGTTGTGAAAATGTCCATGTCTCGTCGTCTGGATGTTCCAGCACCGGAATATTTGGAGCAATTAACTTGATCGTATCTTGCATAACCGCGCGCATTGCTTTGCTCTCGTGCGCGCCAATGACAATATGCCAATCCGAGGGCATACGTATCGCTGAGGTCAGTGCAAGAAGAGCGGCCCCATCTACAAGCCAGTGGCCATAGTTTCTCCACCATGGCCGTTTGACTAAAAGACACGGGTTATCGATGTGCCGAGTCGGCAATGATTTCAGGCTAAAACTCGCACCATCAGCAGAGTCAAAGCCAGTAAGTGGGCGACGGGGGGCAAGTAATTCTTGGGCACTCTCTCGCACTATCTTGGCATTCCGTGTAACTAGCGCGCCTTGACCAGTTATAACAGCATCGCGTAGTGACACCCTATAGACAGGTTTACAGGGCTGCATCGTCGCCTTCATAGCTCGATCATACTGCTCTAGGTTGAATCGCGCCTTTTCTTTGCCAAACAAAATAGCGGGCGACCTACTATAGGAGCCCTCCCCTGTGACAACATCCACGCCACAAATCCCAGCTTCCTCGGCGGCACGTTTGTTTTTGTCGCCCAGCAAATCTCTAATAAAGCAAACAGAAATATTATTCATATGTTTTAGTGTCTAGCAGAACGTTGAAAAACTTGGCACTTTTTCAGTCTGAAAGCGTGAGCGCTGACGTAGCTCAATATTGTGTGAAGCGTCACCAGGAAGGTGATCATGGACAAACCCATTTTTCCGCTCCGACATACTCACCTCGCTAAGAGCACAGTATTGCACCATAGCATTTTAGGTACGTAGCTTGCCCGAACTATCTATCAGTTTTATCAGTAGGTTTAGCGCGCTCCTGAAATCCTCCATGTCAATTCGAAAGGGATTGGAGCCAATCGGTGCTTTGTCACTATCCAAGTTACCAAAAACTTCCAGGTAGTGTAATTGAGACTGACCCGCAATATCCCAAAAAAATCCACCTGGCCAGTCTGCTGGACTCAATACCATGATGCCGGTTGGTCTAGCGCAGAACATAATATTTGTGAGCGCCGCACCTTTTACCCCAATAATAGCCTCAGCGGAACTGAATATTTTTGCCTGCTCATAGATGCTGTAGTGTTCCGGATAGATTACCTCAAATCCATGCCTACTGCATTCATGGATCAGGTCCTCTTGATTTCTCAGGTCGCGTTTACCACCAGCCTTACGTGCGACGAACAGACGTCGAGTACCTTCCTTTGACAGCTGTTGGTGCAACAAAAGCGAACGCAGTGAGGACATAGCCTCGGGAGACTTAAATAATATTAATGGAACATGGACTGGTGTAATATAATTAAGCTGTGAAAATGTCCATGTCTCGTCGTCTCGATGCTCCAGCACCGGAATGTTTGGAGCAATTAACTTGATCGTATCTAGCATAACCGCACGCATTGATTTGCTCTCGTGCGCGCCAATGACAATATGCCAATCCGAAGGCATGCGTACTGCCGAGGCCAATGCAAGAAGAGCTGCCCCATCTACAAGCCAGTGGCCATAGTTTCTCCACCACGACCGTTTGACCAGAAGACACGGGCTATCGATGTGCCGAGTTGGCAATGATTTCAGGCTAAAACATGCACCATCAGCAGAGTCAAAGCCAGTAAGTGTGCGGCGTGGTCCAAGTAATTCTTGAGCACTCTCTCGCACCATCTTGGCATTCCGGGTAATTAACGTGCCCTGCCCAGTTATAACAGCATCGCGTAGCGACACCCTATAAACAGGTCTACAGTGCTGCGTCGTCGCCTTCATAGCTCGATCATACTGCTTTAGGTTGAATCGCGCTTTTTCTTTGCCAAACAAAATGGCGCGCGACCTACTATAGGAGCCCTCCCCTGTGACAACATCCACACCACAAATCCCAGCTTCCTCGGCGGCATGTTTGTTTTTGTCGCCGAACAAATCTACAATAGAACAAACAGAAATATTATTCATATGTTTTAGCGTCTAGCAGAACGTTGAAAAACTTAGCACTTTTTCACTTTGAAAGTGTGTTTTTAAAGAACTGGAAGTATTTCAGTTATTTTCTTGAAGCTATTTTTTCTAAAGTCACTCGTTCTTTGAGCAATTTTTGTTCAAATTTTTTATAATTTCTGACTTTTTATCCTTCTCCCCACACTTTTGGCGGATTTTGGTGTATTACCTCCAAGTACATAAAACCTGACCATCAACCAGTTAGGCTTCCAATATGCATCAAATTATAAATGGCTGCAACGAACCTCAACTGTCCGCTGATTTTTTCTTGCCCGTTCAGTTCCAGCTTGCGCATTCCACCTACTGCCTTCATCCAGTCAAATATTTCTTCGAATCGCTTGCGAAAATTTTCAGGCTGATCGCATAACCTTCACTTTGACAAATGTCATCCGGTACAGCACTGCCTTTGCGTTTGGCAGTCACGTGTGGGATTATGCTCAACTCCTGTATTCCCTGATGTGCGCATCAGATCAGTATTATAGCCGCGATCTTCTCCTACTGTGGTTTCTGATTTGGTATTGACTTGCAGCAGCTTGAACGATTCTTCGCGCTCAGCTGTTCCGTATAGGAAGAATATACCCTTTTCTTTCGGGTATGCAATATACATAAAGCCGAATACTTGATTAAACTCGCTACTGAGCGATCAAAAAGCAGC
The DNA here is from genome assembly GCF_900107265.1 of Nitrosomonas sp. Nm33. Lineage (GTDB taxonomy): Bacteria > Pseudomonadota > Gammaproteobacteria > Burkholderiales > Nitrosomonadaceae > Nitrosomonas. The sequence continues at coordinate 3,800 of NZ_FNPJ01000056.1, forward strand.
TTACTTTTGTTTTAACTTAGATTTCTCAATTGGACGGTATGAAGTGCACGTGCGAATGCAGGGCAAGATGCAACGACGCAGAATGATCGTTCCATTCCATGGAGTTACTTGTTAATCTTCCACTCTGATAAGCCATTGCCGTTGTTTTATGACATTTTAATAAGTCATCAACATACTGTTTTAAGCATAATCTTTAGGTCAAATTAAGGCTTTTGCTTATTCTAATTCTCTTCAAAAATCAATAATCTCTGACTCGGCCAAGTAATGGTTGAAGTCACTAACTACCGTGGCTTTACTCATGCATCAAGTTTATTGCTATAAATCTAATTTGGTAGTTGAAACCCGATCTGGCCAGATCAATAACCGAAAATCATTAATTCAGATGGAGCCTATTCACATGCTTAAAAAATTTTATATCGCTATCACACTTGTAGTAGCACTGATCGGCCTGGGGATACAACCTGCAAAATCAGCATTAACCGGTAAAGGATTAATAAATCCTATTACTAATTTCCCTTCCTCGTATTCTGATGCCAAGGGTGTTTCCTTGGAATTATGTTTAGATGGTGATGGAGTTACCGGTCTTTGTTTTTTTGACCCGGTGATACCAGGCAATACTACTTCCGAAACGAGCGGCTTTGGTGCAGAAGCATTTTGGTGGAGAGCTACCTCCACTTTAAATTTGGCTGGCGGCGGACAAGCTGATTTAGTATTGGGTTTGGAAGCTGCCTATGCTTCAGGAGATCCTGCTCCAAATGATCAAATTACCTTTGGGCGTGTCCGCATCCGAGTCGATGTGCCTGTCGATGGTGATTATAAAATATGGCACCCCGCTTTATCTGAACTCAATGGTTGCCAACCGGAAGTTTACACCGCAACGGCCGGTATTAAAGGCATTAATGTCACGCGCGATATTGGTGGCCCTACGCCGTTTGATGGCGCATTAAGCGGTGAAGTTGGCCCTTTCTTAACTTGGGATCCCGCCATACCTCCTGCTGCACCAGCTGGCTTTATCGGTGATCCTGCTGTCAATCATAAAGTAGTCGGTGGTCATTGCGGTATTAATTTTTTCCGTATTGAAGCCCCTGCTGGTGTAGATTTAGACGGAGCAGGTCATAATTTTGTGCAAACTAACTTATTTTCGGTACTAGGCAAAATTTTTAATGAGGCTGATGTCCCGCCGGGAATTGAATCAGTACGTGCAACCTACACTCGTAGAATTAAACCTACCACGGGCAACATTGCAGTTCGTATCAATACCTGGGTAAAAGCACCGCCCACTGCAACCATTACGCTCAGTGGTCTACCTAAAGCCATTCAAGATGGTGCAATGACATTTGATGGTGATAAGACATTCTTTAAACGTGGCACGTTCGCTGCACTCAATAACACCCCTGTACCCACCCAGTTAACCGTCACCGCATCAAACGCTGCTGGGAGTAATACGCAAGCCGTCAATGTCGTCGATGTAGTGACCATTCAATCAGTAAGCTGGGCTCCAAAAGCGCAAACGCTAAAAGTGGTAGCCATCTCAAGCGACAAGATAAGCCCAACTGCGGCGGGTGATATTCCTCCTGAACTTACGCTGCAAATAGGACAAAATACTTTCCCAATGCGGCGGACCAAAACCGCTGGTCAATATGTGGTGTCTGTTCCCAGTATTGCAGTGCCGCCGGCTTTCGTCACAGTGACGTCTTCAAAAGGTGGTGTCGGTACCGCGGGCATGAATGATTAACTAACTTGTTATTTAAATAATATTGCAGTCGTGATGAAAACTACCACTGCTGCAAGAGAAATAAAACAAACGCTGAAAAGTGAGGAGTAATTTGAGTCAGCCACTTCTCAATAGATAATTGCAGTTAGCCCGGATTCTCTGTTAAAAATTTTCCTAGCGGAGAATCCGGGGTATAAATTTTCCAGTTTAAATTTCTTCGAATTTCTCTTCCTTATATTTATTCCTCTGTCGCCAGTTAAGATAAATTATCTCTTAACTGAGTTGATTGATTCTATCGAATCATATCAAGTACAAGCGGGTAATCGAAATTGAGACCAAGCTAGATTCTGATTGGACTAACTTTTCGAAGGATGTTTTTGGCGTAAAGCTGCATCGATGCTTAGCGAGTATTAAATAGGCAGATGTGGTGCATAGTTACTAGTTCTATACCAGATACTGTTGAATTAATTGACGGATAAAACTGGCTCGATCATGCTTATCCAATACTTCTGTTTAGTTGCAATCTCAACATTCATCAGTATTGCCTGATATACGCTGGGCCTTTTTCGTCCCAAATGATGTTCTGGAGTTCCAAGATGTGCGCACATTCTGGTCATCGACATTGCCCGTCGTTATTTACGCTCTCAGCAATCCTCTTGGTTACGGCTCAAGCCCCTGACATAAGCCGTCAATCGCACAAAAATCGCTATAGTATCTATCAGAAGACTCCTCTAGTGATGAAACTCTTTTCAAAAATCGCTTCATCATAAGGAATTCAAGCTTCTTTTACAGCTTTTCTTATGTCAAACTCACATTAAATAACTTTGGCAGTTACGAGGTAAATTGACGCTGCCATCATAGAGTCATCTGAGCTTGCCAAGAAACTGTTATAGTTGTCAGTTTATTACTGAATGTACTTGGATCTCACGTACTCCACCTCCTAAGAAAACTCTGACGTTCTCATCAGGGTTATGAATTTCTTGACCTATACCGACAGAAAGCAAAAGCCACTCGGAAGGATCATCCCAGCGCGACCCGAATATTGAGGATAAATCCTCGGATGAAATTTGATTTGGGGGTTTTCTCAAAAGTTTAGCGGTGATAATCGTAAGAGCATTTTTCAACTGAGCAAAAGAAACTTGCATTCGAAATACCTTGTCTCGGAACTCCATGTGCTGTGTCGGTTCGCCTAGAGATGAGTAAAGTGTTAATCCAGATTGAGAATCTTTTATGGTCTCACCTCTTCGTTTAATGGGTCCACGAACCACTGGCATTCCCTTTTGTCCCGGATCTAAAAACACTCCTCCCTCCTTGAACCACTTAACAGAATCCCAATTCGTTATACCATTTCGATATACGGCTGTATTAAACAGGTATTGAAGTTGGCATTTTTTTTTCGTTTCGAGAAAGCAAGACCGATTAATAAATGAGGATATAAGCTGTTGTTTTGCTTGCATTGGATCGCTTGTATTTGTGGTAATTTCTTCTCCCAAAGAAAGCGTCGCTACATTCTGAACAGTTCTAAACTCAACTTTGCGTTGATCAACCACCTCCGATCCCGTTGCCCATGGACGCACAGCATTCTCTTTTTTCCAGTCAAATCGGAACATTACGAATGCGCCCTCAATGCTGGCATTGATTCCTTTTTCATTCTTACCTCGCTTAGAGTATGGGCGAAAAAACGAGGAATGGCCAGTTTGATCTGGCCCCGTAAATGTAAAAATCCCGATTCCACCATGCACAGGATCTTTGTTCACATGCACAAACGTATCCGCTACTTCGGCATGAACTGATTTTTCACAATGTGCTGTATCTCCGCTTGGTGCCCAACGCCCACCTTTTCCCTCTCGAGCCAATGGGATACCAGTGAGTTCAGACGCCTGGCTGAATTGGGAGCTCCCGTAGTTTTTAACTGGACCATTGCCAGCACGCGAATTGCAGCCTTCTGCTCGACCAAAGAACATTACCTTCATGCCAGGTTTCAAGACTGCGGTTGGATCATTTGCGTTCCATGCCGAATAAACCTCATTTCGTTCAAGGTAACTTAACTGCCCCCCCTTTAATTGGAACGCCTGAGTTGACAACGACTCGGCATGACTTCCAGTGGCTATAAACCAGATCAGGGCAAGACCATACACATACTGCGTCATTTCTCTCATTAAGTTACCCTCCACCATGATAAAGTTCACGAGCTCTCTTTATGCGAGTAAACGTTTTAGTTTACATTGTATAAAGCCCAAATTTTGTTGTCCATTGTGCAATAATCTTGCAATCGCTTTAAAGTTACTTCATCGGCTCCGAGAGCCTTTAAGCGATCCAGACGATCCCTTGCTGCAACTTTGGTATTAACATTGACTCGATATTGCTCAGCTTCCGATTCCGATATCGATGCACCACTGATTTCCTGAATAGCCCCAAAAACGCTTGCCATATTGCTTACAGCAAATACGTCGTCGAGTGTACTCAAATTATCCATCGCCATCCGTACAATATCAGCTTGGGAAAACTCCTTTCGATTGATTAGTCCAGCCAGTTCACTGCGGCATCTATAGCGTCGACCGGCAAAATAATAACTATAGAAGTTGTCGTAATGATCATCGATGAAATTTCTTAGATGAGGCGGGCCGCCAAGGAAATATTCTCTGGGATTCAATTCAAAAGCCGCTTTAATTCCCTGACGCTCCGGTTTTACCCGTTCTTCTACTGAAAGGTTCTCTCCTTGATTGCGAGTATAGAAGTAAAAAGAAAGAATCCTGTCCATTGGTTCACGCAAGACGGTGAAGACGTACTTTGGGCCCTTAATGCAATCAAGCAGTGACCAATCCAAATGCCCTGAAAATACCTGATAACGATTCAATTCTGAAATTGAAAACTGCCGTAACTGATCATTGACCCGTGCTGGACACACAGCCTCCTTACCAAAGGTATTGACCAATGCAGCATGGATAGATTGGCCGGCAGTTTTGGGAATATGAAGAAAAATGATTTTCATGTTTTATTCTCTATTACTCAGTACAAGTTGTTGCCAGATCACGCAGATTAATCTTAGATGGCATGTAGACTTCCATTCCTGACGATCGAAGTGCTTGGATTTGCTCCAGAAAGGCTGGCACAGCATCGACTCGCGCACCCTTTAGCTGCCAAGGTGCAAATTCCCACCATTTGCTTTCCAATAAAGCTTCAATTTGGTTTTCTGGGAACCGATAGCGCACAACCTTCGCCGGAGAACCCGCTACCACCGCATACTCCGGCACATCCTTCGTTACCACTGACATCGCCGCCACTACTGCGCCATTACCAATCGTGACCCCAGGCAAGATAAAGGCGCCATGCCCAATCCATACATCGTTACCTATGATTGTTAATCTTGCTGTCACTGGCGGAGTATCTTTGATGAAATCATTGCGTGGTTGCAAATCGACCCCTTCCGGCAAAGGTTGATTCAAAACATTATTGCAGGGTTGATAAAAAAATGGGGACGTACTTATCCAATGCATAGGATGAGGATGCCGACCGATCTGTATCTCCTCCCCAAACGAACAATAACGCCCGATCCGGCAACCGAAATAGTATCCGCTTACCGCATAGCTGAAAGCACCTAGATGAAGTGAATGTGCGATATCCATCCATTTGATACTGCATAGTGGTTCAAACACAGTGTTTTCAGGTAGCATTACTCCAGGTATATGCAAAGTGGAAACACCATGCTCGCGCAGCTTGGCGATCAGTTCTTGTGTTAGTTTGACTGGCATATAAAGTCTTTTTTCATCGAGCTAGATATTGTTCTAAGGTGATAGTGTAGCCGCTCGGGCAGTTTGAAATACTTTCATTCGATAGTACAGTTACTGTTAAATCAAGGATGGCATCCAGAATATCCCCCCCCCTTGCAACTTCAAGTACCGTTCCAAAACCTGCAGCCCTAACCCGCTCTGCCGGCGCACCCATATCTGTCACGACCGGCCACAACCCAAATCTGAAAGCATGGCTCAGGGTATATGAAAATGTTTCAGGCCATTGATTGGGGAAGAACGCCAAATGAGGTTGATGCACCAACATCAGCTCCTCCAGTTCGTCCTCCTTGTACGCTCCTAGAATCGTCACATTCGAATAGCGCGCAAGTTGACTGTCATCGACAGTTCTGCCAAATACGATAAATTCGATGGGCAGTCGTCGTCGTTCAGCTTCCATGGCGCATTCTACCAGTTGATGATACCCCTTGATTTCACTAATGCCGCCAATCAAGGCTACTTTGACGATACCATTTTTCGGAATACCTTCGTTGACCTTAACCTGTTTGTTGAAAACCGAATCCCTGGGCGTAGGGTGTGGCACAACCTTGTAATCCGCCTGCATACCATGATGCTCCATGCGCTGAACGACATCCCTGGCCCCTGCGATCACAGTTTCGGCCTTAGCCAGGATGCGACTGAAAGCTTTCCGATACTGGGCAATATCGCCTTGTGCGTCTTCGACAAAGTGCTGCAAGCCCGTATGGGGTTGAAAGAAGTCAATACAGCGCCTGCATTGCTCCACCGGTGGCTCCTGGCAGTAGCGCCCTCCTGGGGTGGTGAGGGTCACTCTCGGGCATATCCAGGCGTAGTCATGAATTGTAATTATTGTAGGATAGGTGTCAGTTAACCATTCCAGCAAATGCATCGGCATACCGAAAGGAGCATGCAGATGCAGGCGTTCGATACCCAGTTTATCAATATCACTTTTCAGCGCCTCGATTTCATTCTCGGAATAGATTTCGCGGTGTTGATCAGCAAAGAAGCCCGAAAGACGGGTTTCAGTAAGCTCGATATCCAATTCTGACTTACCGGTATCGTTGAAGCGCAACACAATAGGAGTATAGCCAGCCTCGATGTTAAGAGCACTCATGTCCTCGATGTACTGCTCAGTGCCACCGCCGAATCCATGGGTGACGTGCAGGATACGCTTACTGGGGAGAACTGCATTAATGAGTGCAAGGTTAATGGCGCGGCGAATGGTTGCACCGGGATCAGCGGAGATGAATCGCTGAATTAATTGGTCGTAGAAAGGATAGCGTGCACTGATTTTTTTTGCGCTTTCCTTAATGCGCTCGAGTTTTTCATCACCAAACGAGACATTGCCCCGGTGCACAATAAAAGTATCACCGGTCATGATATGTCGCCAGCCCTGCGCAGTCGCCTTGAGGCAAAAATCAACCTCTTCGCCGTAGCCGCGTCCCCAGGTTGCTGCATCAAACAGGCCGATTTCATCGAGACATTGGCGTCGGATATACATGCAGAAACCAATAGCCACGGGGATATCAACATATTTTCCAGCATTCACCGTAGCCGCTACGCGATCGACCTCTTGTGCCAAGGCAGCATTGGCAACGGGAAGTGACTTGCACTGATAGGGAACTGTGCAGATTTCCGCGTTGTTGGACAGAGGCGTGACCGTGCCGATGTGAGGATCACTTTTTGCAGATGAAACGAGACGATCAATCCAACCGGATTGAACAACGGTGTCGGCATTAAGGAGGATGACGTCGCGATCTGCGGCAACGATCATGCCAATGTTAACTGCCTCGGAAAAACCGCCGTTAACGGTGCGATGAATGATCAAAAGATTTTCATGACCCCGCTTCTCGAGATCATTCAGGTAGTCCTTGATGAAAGAATCCGGGGTACAGTCGTTAACGATCACAATACGCGAGGGAGTCTCGTTTTTAGCAGCCAACACGCTTTCAATGCATTCCATTGTTTCAGCCACACCGCCGTAGACGGGAATAATGACATCAATCTCAGCTGGCGACTGAGCACGCTGTGGAGGCGGCATAGTTTTGCTGGTGAATTCGACTCCGCCCCCAGACCGCATAACAAGCTTTGACATCACTGTTTGCAGACGCACTCGAGTAGTTTCCGAGTCCGATTTCGCCATGTCATAAGCGAGCTCGCACATAACATCGTACGGGCTTGCGACTGAGACTCTTGCCAGGGTAATGCCGGTTTCTTCGTCCTGAAGGATATAAGATATAGCTCCTGACAGTTGAGTGACGGGAAAAGTCAATGCAAAACCACTGGTTACAATAGCATTTGGAAATGCTGACAAGACATCATCTCGTGTAATTTGTGTTTGGAACGTACGCTTTATTCGTTCTGGCGAGGTGATACCGAGTGTCAGTGGATTTTTTCGATCATGTCTGAATGCCCAGCCCACTATTCGATTGAAATCGGCCCAATCAATATGAACTGAATAGGTGGGGTATGCGATAACTCTTGCATCGCTGCGGACGACGGCATCGCCTTCTCGAATGCAAACAAAATAGACATGGGGCTGGCCATCAGCAAACTGGGGGGGTAGCGCCAAACGGCCAGCGCAATGGTATGTACCACCTTGACTCTCCGATGAGGGTTTGAAGTTTATCGTTGAAAAATATCTGCCATCGACATGCAATTCCCCATCCAGCGCGGCTCCTGGCCATCCAGTAAGCTCTGCTTGTATTTCCTGATTTTTTATACCGAGTATCTTGATAGTCAATTTGTTCGTGAAGTCCACCTTGATGGGGGAGTTCGGAAGCAAAAAACCATCGACACGTGCCTCTATTTCAAATGCCAGGTGCGATAATGACGCACGGGGCAACGCAATCTTGAAGCCAGAATGCAGTTTATCTGAATGCTTGCCTATAAAATCAGGGCGCGGGAGTGTAGCAGTTTGCTGTGTAACTGCCTCTCCATTCAGCCGCAACTCGACAAGCGCGGGTGAATCCGGGTTGGGAGCAACCGCCCACCCCATCACAACCAAGTTCTCATCCATGCATTCCAGATAGCCATCTGGTATACCGGATCCAAGCCAGGATTTGGCTTCATGAACGGATGGAATCAAGGTGGCCGTTATAGCAATCGCAAGAGCCTCACCTTCAGGGATAACCAGAACCGGGCAAGGCTGGTCATCAGCCATATCGTTCAAGGTTTCCTTAAGGAGATTTTTGTCCCATTCCAAATGAAATCCGCAATAGGCTGGCGATTTGACAATCTCGCTGATATCAGGTCTGAATATATTTGCCACGACCTGACCGACTCTATTTTTCCTGATGTAAGCTGATAGCCGGATTTGCTTGCTTGGAGCCGATACATCTATTATCCAACCCTTCACTCCTGCCTGGTCTATCGAATCAATGCAACCAAAGAGCCTTTCGCCAGTTTTCCCTGATATATTGCCGGAGATAAATACATTTTGTTTTTGTATTCTAGAAGAAGTAGACTGTACCTTGGTTATGCCAGTCGTTTCGGCTGTATTCGCGCCACGATCAGTATCGATCACCTCATTCGGTTTCTTTTTACTATCTTTCTGAGCCATTCTAAATCCCAAAAATTAATCAGTATATATCTATCCCAGCGTATCCAGCAGGATTATAGCGGCGAAGCTACTGCCCTCTCCAGCATCCGTACAAACGCTCTTTCCCCAAAATCTCTTTCTACCGCCAACAATCCCGCTTCGCGTATCCGTGTCCACTGTCTTGCGTCGTTATATAACTGAACCGCGCATTCGGCATACTCATCAGGCGTCAAATTCGCAGGCGCAAGATAACCAACCTGCTCATCCCAGCCGATTTGCCGCTGCAGCAAAGGCGAAACTACGCAGGGTACCCCATGAGCTACCGCGCTGGCGATTTTTTGCGGTAGACCGGCAGCGAAACGGGTGGGAGCAAGAAAAACGCGAATCTGACTAAAAAAGTCGTCTAGATCATCAACCGCACCCAACCACTCTATGCCATCGGTGAATTGCACCAGGCCGTGAGGGACGCGCTCATCCCAATAGCCGGCGATACGCAAGGTAACATCAGGCAGGCGTTGCCGGATGCGTGGAAAGCACTCATTGCACAACCAGATAATGCTATCCAAATTGGGTGATTCGAAACCATGTACCGCGCCAAGGAAACCAAAAGATTTGCGGCCTTCAAAGGCCTTACGCACCTTGCGAACAGGGTGCTGGCGTGGCCAGTCAGCCTGATGAGCAAGCAGGCGACAATCCTTATCGGGCAATTGTTGCTGGATGAGGCTCTGCTCGGCTTGACTCACAGTAAGAACCCGATCAGCGAGCTCCAGAGAGGCTATTTCCTGCTTGAGTTTTCCCTGTGCGGAAGCAGGATCCAGACCAAACACCCTCATTTGTTCGATCTCACGGATTGCGGTCAGAGCTTCAGTATCTGCGATAAGTTGACCCCCGGGATGCGCGGCTTTCCAGGCCATAAGGTCGGGATAATAGAAGCTGAAGTTGTGAGTTCGGCAGACCCAGAGAGTTTGAAAAAGCATGTGATTGGCTTGCAGAAACTGGCTAAGACTGCTTACATGCTCGTCGGCGTGCACCACATCCACTCCAGCCAGATCGGGATAACAAGCATGCTGGTTATGACCGCGCTTCCTCGCCCACACTACCACGTTATGACCCATGGCGCGCAAGCCCTGAATAATATCAACTGAACGCACGTAGCCAGAGCCGAGATGTTTCTCCGGTGGCCGATCTTCGATAAAAAGAATAGTATTTCCCTGCCGATAACGGCGATCAGCAGCAAAAAGCACGCTGAGTGTCCCAGGAACAGGTTGTTGCTTAAGAATATCGGCGTGTTTATGGCGCAGGATTTGCTGGTGCGCAAGGATGAGCGCAGCAGAGGTACTGGGGGGGCGACCTTTGGAATAGCTGCCGTATTCATAGTGGTGCACAACTACGGTGGGATCATAGACGACACGGTAACCCGCTTTCCAGAAGCGTAAGGCAAGATCAGCATCTTCACAGTAACCAGGATCGAAGGCTTCATCGTAACATCCAATTTTTCCAAAGACATCGCGCTTGACAGCGATAAAGCAGGCAGAACACATGTCGACATCGCGCACAGTAAGCAAGTTGTGAGCGTTGGCCTGGTTATCCCGGCCGACGCCATTGGTCGATCCATCGGACCAAATGACATTGCCTGCCTCCTGTACCAGCCCGTGGCTACGCATGACTCGCCCCCCCACGCATGCGATATCCGGAGCACTATGCAGGCGGCTCATAGCATTTCCGAGCGCATCTGGTTCTAACGTAATGTCGTTGTTCATGAATACCAGGGTTTCGCCGCCGGCCAGCAGTGCGCCGAGATTGCAGTTGGCCGAAAAGCTGGCGCGTTTATCAAGGTGAATTACATTAACGTTGTCAACGTACGCTTCCAGCTTGCGGGTCTCGTCTTTCGAAGCAGCGTCGACAACGATGACTTCGGTGTCGGCATCGAGGATGTGCGACAATTGTTTAAGTAGTTGCAAGGTAAAGGCAAAGTTATCAACGACTGGAATGATGATTGATACTTTCGGTTGAGCAACTTGTGGCAGGCGGATTTTATAACCCATGCGCACATTAGCGGCAATGAGTTCGGCCTGGCGCTCGAAGATGGCCTTGCCTTCGCGCTCCGGTACCAGGATTTGCGCCAGCGGCAGATGAGCGCGCAGACCTCGTTTGGCACCGATTAACTGAAAATGTTCAAAAGAACCAAGTAGCCCAAGTTCAGCGATTTCACGCGCGACCTCAGGATGGTTACTAAGGTAATACTGGGGATCAAAATAGTCGTTTGGCCGCCGTTCTTCCTGAATACCTTTATATAAATAATGCAAAAACAGGTCATCGACATCTTCTAAGTCAGGATAAGCGTTGCGGTAATACTCCATGTCAAAATCTGGCAATGATGCGGCCTTGCCACAGAGGTTCCGTTGGGCGAAGTGACGGTGCGGCAGCAGGTCGTGACGGATAAGTTCGGACTGATACACAGCACGGTACCAATCAACGTCGAAAAGTACGCCTGCTTCCGTACGCCCCTCCAATATAGCGAGCCAGTCTTGCAGTGGAATATCACTTGCGGTTAACCCAAACTTGATACGCGTGCTAAATGGCAACAAAAAGGGATGTGGTCGGCGGTCTTCTCTGTAGCCACTTTTGAGAAAATGATGGTAGCCGCTAACGAATTTACCTTGCTGGATACCAGCGGCGATGTCGGGATAGCGGTTCCGATAGTAACTTTCATCGAACATTGAGCATGGCGAGACGGAGGCTGAATTGGTAAGATAGTAAAGAAAGGTGACAGGCACACCTTGCTTATCACACAGTGGTACATCGACCAAAGGTCCAGGGGAGTGGCCAGCATTTGCACTCTCGGCGACGAAATAAGCTTCCGCATTGGCGTACAGGCCTTGCTTAATAAGATGGGTAACTACCGGATGACGGCTGAGATACCAGGCTTCGTCAAACACCAGTCCCAGGAAATCCTGTTGCACTGGTGTCAGTACTTGTGTGGGGCGGTTGATGGCAGCAGTAAACTGATCGGGTCTGATAGGGCGAGAATCAAAGCGCAGCAGTATTTGCCCTGACTGAGTCGATCGCTGCGTGATCTCCAGGCCAAGATTCCTGGCCAGCTTCTCCAACCGAGCAAGCTCCTCTTGGTCAGGTTGAGTGGCAATAATCAAACAACTACCCGGCGTCAATTTACCATTCACGACTTCGAGCACCTTGCAAAGATCCCCCCCTAAGCCTGCGCGCACAAGCACAGCTCTCGATTGAGTAATGGCTTCCGGATTGTTAGCGCTGGCCGTGACAAGCTGCCATTGTCCGCTTGGTAAAAGAGCGCGTTCTTCTTCAGAAAGGTTTCGGTTGCCGGTCGGATCGATGAGCAAAAGTTGTTTTTTTCCCGTCATAATGTAACTCTCGGCCGTAATTGTTCCTCAAATTAAACGATGCTATCTTTACCATAATGAGTGCACGACTGCACTTCGATAAGAAATAGCGGGATTTCCCTAAGATTTCCCTGTTGATGGATATCACCTCATAGCTGTTTCAACATAATGGTTACAAAAATGCTATTTGACCTGAGCGTGTCGAAGGCCAATGTAAGCTGAAATACCGTTCGGCCTGAGCTGTGAGCTTGTCGAACAGTCGAAGGCCGATATAAATTGCTTAGCGGTTCGACAGTTCGACAGGCTCACTGCTCACCGCGAACGGGAAAGGTTTTACTGGAACGATTCAACAGCCATGTATAGGCGGTTTGATTTTCCCCCAACCTAACATTTTTGTAATCTACTGTCACCTTCTCCTCCTCTCATATTAGGACAAATCCTAGAATTATCCTTCTAGATCGCTCCAGTATAATGGTTACAAAAAAGCCATTCGGCCTGAGCTGTGAGCTTGTCGAACAGTCGAAGGCCAATGCAAGCTGAAATACCGTTCGGCCTGAGCGTGTCGAAGGTCGATGCAAGTTGCCTTGCGGTTCGACAGTTCGACAAGCTCACTACTCACTGCTCACCGCGAACGGTAAAGGATTTACTGAAATAAAAGTGTCTTTTTTATTCAATCAAAGTCGCAACTAACAGGAAGGTGATAGCAGAAAATAGGGTACCTATTGCCAAATTGACTCTCATCATTATTCGGGTTGCTTAATCACCTCGCGTGCGCGTAGCATTGTAAGCACTTGCGCTACACAGTCTTCCAAAGGCAGACTGTCCGTTGCAACCACCAATTCCGGGTTGAGCGGCGGCTCATAAGGTGAAGAAATGCCCGTGAATTCCTTCACCTCGCCAGCCCGAGCCCGGCGATAAAGACCTTTCACATCGCGTTTTTCGCAGAGCTCCAGCGGAGCCTGACAATAGATCTCAATAAAGTCACCATGCGAGAAGAGGTTGCGTGCCCTCTCCCGGTCACTGCGAAAAGGTGAAATAAAGGCTGTTAAAGCAATCACGCCTGCCTCAGTAAGGAGTTTGGCCGTTTCAGCAATGCGCCGGATATTTTCTGTACGATCTTCGGCTGAAAAACCGAGATCTGAGCATAGACCGTGACGGACATTATCACCATCCAGCACGAAAGTGCGACAACCCAGATGGTAAAGTTCCTCCTCTACGGCATGAGCCAAAGTCGATTTGCCAGCACCGGAAAGACCGGTGAACCATAGCGCGGCAGAGCGGTGATTATTCAGTTGTTCACGGCGATAGCGGGTCACGGTAGCATGATGCCAAACAGTATTAGTGTTTTTATTCATATAAATTGCTGAGTGGGGTTATTGAAACTCTGAGTAGAAGCGCCCCAGAGGTGTAAGTGTGCCATCCTTTTCAAACAAGCGCGACGTGCGTACCTCCTCATGTCTCAGTGAATAATTTCCTGCGCCGAACCATGCGTAGCGCTCAATGTACGATCGCTTTTCCAGTTCAGGTAAAACTGCTCTCATAAAAACGAGCACTTCTTCCTCCGAATAGCAATTACTACCAGACTTGTTCTTCGCCTCCCAGTCCGCTACCGCGAATTCGGTGATCCAAATAGGTATGCGATATTTTTCATAAACAGCATCAATCTTTGCCAGAAACTTTTGTGGGTCTGGCGGGCTATACAAATGAACAGCCATAAAATCCACCTTGAGTTTCTTCTTTCGTACCTCATGATAAAAACGCTCAAACCATGGGCCGAGCACTCCGGCTGGTGCCGGAGATCCGAGGCGATCAGCCAGAGGTTCCAATCTGGCCCACTCTCTGATGGCTTTCTGCACAGACATGTTGGATTGATCAACTTTATTCGGCTCGTTAAAACCAAGCAGTATCGGCACTTTACTGTTCGCCCGCATCACAGCAATTTCCGCATCCAATCGTTTCCCACCCCATATCATGGGAACAAATTTCTCAATAGGTGCACCCTCAATAGGCTGAGGTTTCCACGTGTAATACCACGCTACATTTAAGGCAGCGATACGCTCCGGTGCTTGTAGATTTGCTAAGCCTACTCCTTTCTTATCGCTGGCAAAACTGGCAGAGATAGCCAGCAACAGCACAATGACTGAGCAGATAAAACGGAGTGTTATGTTGATCACAGTCCAGCGCTTCATTCGGTCAGTATCCAGGCTATCTGATATTTGGTTTGATCGGCAAATTTAACGAAGATATTGAGTTTCTGTTCTCCGGAGAGCTTCAAGCCAGTAATCTCGAAACGAGCCCTTGCAGAATAAGGATTATTAGGATGCTTTTCAAAATACCGTGGCGATGGGAGGCAGGTACGCACAAATGCACTATCACATCCTTCAACTATCAAACTGGCGATGGGAGATGCTTGCTCTGATGGCAACATAATACCCCCAATTTTGAATGGTGTATTTGCAGCAAGCCACATGGGACGATGATCGATCAACGCAATATTCATACCAGGAACAGAATTTACCTCAATCCGTAACTTCATGAATTTTCGTTCTGTTCGTGTTGCATTACCAAGGTTCTCGACTTTTCCAGCATAGCTGTGTTCACGGCCCAGCACTTCCAAGATACGAGCATCGTCGTATTCAGCACCCAAAAAATTAAAAAGTGATTTAAGATTCTTTCGATCACCTATCAAATCTGCATAATCAATCCAGAAACAGTTTTGGCGGTATTTGCTCCAATTTGAGGCTTGTTCTTCGAAAGTTGACATCCACTTTATTGCATTGATGGTTTCCTGATCACTCCAAAATCCACTTTTAGAGACTTTTTGATGATCTCGAGTTAGAAAAATGAATGCTGGGCGTGGCATGAGTTTTTCCAGAAAATCAAGATATCCCATCATATTAACAATCCCAGATAGTCGTAATTCGGGCGGAGTATAACGAATTTCCTTGAAACCCCAGCATTGAATATTTTCGCAATCTTTCGGAACTAATTGATTTCTTAATGCTAGCCTAACATCATTCAGAAAAACATCTTCATTTAGCATGAATGCGCCAAAAAATGGATCAATTGATGAAGAAGAATCATTTTTATGTTCTTTCAATGTTTGACATAGCGAGTTGTAAGCTAGTGAAAAACCAGCACAAATATTCATATTCTCGCCACGAATCAACACTCCAGGTATCGAGTTCAGAATTCCTAATAAAAGTGTAGAGCCCGTACGACCATACGTTAAAATCAATAAGCTATCGAATTTCATTTTTAAATCTTCTCTATTGCAATATCTCAATACCCTTTTGGAGTTAAAGCAATCACGATCATTTTCCAATCACTACTGATTAGTTACTCGTGAATGCCAGATACGACTTTGTAAGATATCACTTCATGATTGACAAAACAGATAATTATTGAAAGCATTAAAATAATTATTGAGAAATTCACCTGATTATGCAGAGTACATTTTTTTACTGAACCAAATATGGCTTTTTTTGCTACATTATGGTTTAGCCGAGACAATGAATCATTTACTTTTACTTAGATACTTTTAAAACTCTAAGTTTGTGAAACTTCCACTCGACTCGTAGCACTGCGATATCCCTTCATCACCGAAAAGACCCTTGCTCTCAGCCAGGATTTCCAGGTAACGCCGGTATTCCTTGGCGTTATCAAAGTGCTGATTACGTCGTACTTCCATTTTTACCTTGGCCTTAAAACCGGCGTGGTATTTGAAGTGGGCAAACCAGACGGGCATCTTAGCCACGTTCAACAATCCCTGTGCGTAGTGCAATCCCCGACTCACTCTCATCCATGGACGATAGCGTAGCAAGGCGTATTTTTGGGACGTAAAAGCAACGGGCTCGCTGTCAGGAGACAGTCTGTGCCTGAGAGAACTAGTATAACTCATTGTGTTCGAGTAATAACCCGAGCCAAGCAACCACGCTTGCAAGGGTTTACGATCCATCCAAGGCGCAGAATCAAAAGGCGATTGACGAGAAAAATCAGCCCCACCCAGATCACCAAATGGATACATGTCGATCATGTTCACGCGCACCGCGTCGATGTTATCCGCTTCTAGAACAGTCAAGTAATCCTCGATGGATGTGTTCTCACAATTTATGTAAATCAGCAATTCATCAGCATCGGCTAGCAAAACCCATTTACCCATACAGAAATTGCCCAGAATGGCCTGCTGCCAGGCAACACCGTAGTGAGAATAACGATATTCAGTATCAGTGGAAAACAGCGCGACATCTGGCTGCTCTAACAGGTATTCGCGAGTACCGTCGTCAGAAACGTTATCTACTAGAAAAAAAGCGCGTACGCCGAGGCGCCGGTAGTGATTGAGGAAATGGGGCAGCATCAGCATCTCATTGCGCACTACCCCGACGACTGCGAATGGCTCGCTGACAATGGATTGCAATCGCATCGATGTACTCAAGAGTTCGAGTTGATTTGCCCCAATCGTACCTTCAGGCGTCCATTTAGCATTTATAAGAATTCCACAGGATGTTGGCCATACTCGCTTTGGCCACAATCCCCCGATATCACGTAACTCTCGTACAAAAACATGATCGCGATCAGTGTCCATGTGCGCCATGACAATCGGCGTGTCCATCGTAGGAAAGAAGGTATTTTCCCACATGCCCACTGGAATGGCTTCACTAAAAGTACGCCGCCGCTGGTAGGATTCGTAATCCTCATTGTTGGGTAAGATGTCGTTAATTGCCAAGAGATCACCAACCAGCTTATCTTCCATCAGGGAGCATGCGATCAGCCTTTGTCCCTTTTCGCTCTGAGCCGCTTCCTGGAGTTTAACCATCGCCAGACGTGAGAGCACATAGCCCCCACCGCCATCGGCATAGGTGGATGGCTCAGGGGATTTGTCGATGGTCTTGCGTGCATACTCGGTGTGTGATTTTAGTTGATGCCAAGCACGATCCATGCTGCCTACACCACGCTGGATAACGCGGCCATAATAAAAGTGCTTGCGATAGGTCAAACTATCGATAAATTGATCGACACTGAGGTAGCAGTCGTCATCGATCTTGTAAACGTATTGAAAATCGGTGTACTTCAGTACCCAGTCGAAGAGCTTCAGTGTCTTTTTCGGCAAATCTTCATATTTGTCTGAGATGTCGAGTGCGAGGATATCTCCCTGTATCGTGTCGTCACCATCACCCACTATAGCTGATCCCATATAAAATGATTTAAAGTGCATAAGCGGTAAAGAGCTGCTCGATGGAGCATCCTTCCTTTTTTCTGATTGTTTTGGCCTGG
>NZ_FNPJ01000057.1 GCF_900107265.1 Nitrosomonas sp. Nm33
GCTTACACGTTCCGCGAGAAGAAACCTTCACTTAATATCAGATTCACTCAAGCTCTTCCACTTGTAGGGTTGTGATTCTTATGTCGAACTCACGTTAGATATGTTCTTGAATCTAAACCTTGTGTTCATGTAATAGCTCGCTCCAAAAAAAATGCTCACAAATCACTAATTGATTAGTCTTGTTTTAGAGAGACTGATAATTAAAGTACGTAAAGTAACTAAAGGCAGTGAACATTTTAAGAGATGAGTGGTGGTTTTAGTCCACGAGCGAAAGAAACGTGACAACAAAGAGATCTCCCCGGAAGAGCGAAGACAAGCTCATTTCTGAGTCTTCGGCTAATAACAAGCTAAATAAAAATAGTGAGCAGGGAAACAATGAGATTGATCCAGCCGTAGAAAAATTTCTTCAGGATAACCCTAAGCTGGGTGAACTTGTTAGAGAGCACCCGGAGATAAAGCAAACTTTAACTATCGAAGCATCTGCTTTTTCAGGGCCGTTGCCACACCCAGCAATCTTAAAGCAGTACGATGCAATCCAACCTGGATTTGCTGAACGTATATTAGTTATGGCAGAGAAAGATGCTGATCATATAAGGAGCATGCAACAAAAAGCATTGGCTGCGAAGAAACAGGAGGTGACATTAGGTCAAGTATTTGCTGTTTCTATTGGAATTGTAGCTCTTTTATGTGGTGCTTATGTCTCTGTAAATAGTCATCCACTTTACGGAACATTATTGGGAGGCGGGAGTGTTATAGGGTTAGTCACAGTATTTATTTTGGGTCGTTCAAAATCAAAAGAAAAAAGTAATAATCGATAATCTAGTTGATTTTAATAAATCTTAAAAAATTATTTAATTTGCTCCAAAATCTGCTAGCAGTAAGAAGGTGTCAGTCATTGCATAGTGCATGAAGTGCATCATTTATGATACGTAGCCACAAATGAATATGGAGAAGAATGGTTTTATGGCGCGTCCGATCAGGCTGGAATTTTCGAATGGTTTATACCATGTGATGTCAAGGGGGAACGGTGGAGAAGCTATTTTTGCTGAAGATGAGGATAGACAGCAGTTTCTTGATTTATTAGCGGAGCTGATAACACGCTATGAAGCAATATGTTATGCCTACTGCCTTATGGATAATTACTATCATCTTTTGCTGGAAACGCCAAAGGCAAATCTATCTCAAATAATGCGAGGACTAAACGGGCGTTATACAAGATTTTTCAACAAAACGCGTCAACGAATGGGACATGTGTTTCAGGGTCGGTATAAAGCGATTATTGTGCAAAAGGATAACTACTTACTTGAACTGTCGCGCTATATCATTTTCAATCCAGTACGTGCCGGTATAATTGATGTTCCAGAAAACTATAGCTGGTCCAGTTATAGCGCAACTATAGGTCAGTATGCATGTCCTGACTGGCTTGCTGCTGATAATTTACTCAGTTTGTTCGATCATCGAAGAAAAGAGGCCATTCGCTTATACAAGGTGTATGTCAGCCAGGGTGTTGATCAGCCTTTTTCTGGAAAAGTATTACAACAAACCTATTTAGGCGATAATGCTTTTATTGGTGAGATACAAAAACATATTAGTTTACAGCAAAGTAATAGTATTCATATTACCAAGCGATCGAAGAAATCGCCCAAGAAATCAATGGACGAAATTGCCGCCGGCATTACTGATAGAGGGGAGGCAATGAATGCGATATACAAAACGGGACATTACACAATGTTTGAAATTGCAGCATATTTTAATGTTCATTACAGTACTGTGAGTCGGTCAATTCGTTCATTTTGCAAGATGCAATGACTGACACCTTCTTTCATTGCTTCGTATTTGCTAAGTAGTGCTACTGCTCAAGCGTGGCAACAAGCGCATTAGTCACAACTTTCAAGTAAAAGGTAACTTTCCTTACTTTTCATTTACATTTCCAACTTGAATCTGCTGCGAAGGGATTGAAACGAAAAAGTAAGTAAAGTTACGCAATTACTTATTTTCAGTAGAAATAAAAAACCCGGTTAATCCGGGGTTTTTATTTTTTATTTAGCTGTGTTCATACTTATTGAGGCACAATATTTGTTGCCTGTTTCCCTTTCGGCCCCATCGTAACTTCGAAGGTCACGCGTTGAGCCTCACGCAATGTTTTAAAACCTTTACTATTGATTGCAGAGAAGTGTGCAAATAAATCTTCTCCACCGTTATCTGGGGTAATAAAACCAAAACCTTTAGTATCATTGAACCATTTTACAATACCTGTTGCCATGTTATTTCTCTTTCATAATGAAATTTATGCTTACGGCGATTCGTTTATGACTATCGAATATCAAGGTAAAAGGGTCAACCGGGGGGGCATCACATTTAACAACTTGAATCCAAGAGACGTAGATAAGATGCACGTTTCCTGGGAAAGTTCCAATATATAGGATTGATTAAAGCAGGAAAAAGGTAAGGAAAGAGATATTGGCGAATGACGCGCTGCATAGCCGTTCCACTTCACTGAACTCATCGGTGCCAAGCTTGCGCTACGTCCCGCTAGACTCAGAAATTATGTTTGAAATGACTTAACCGCAATATTTTTTAGTTTGAGATGGATGCCAAAAATTTTGCACAACTTGCAAGTATTCAGGTTTGGATGAGTAAATTACATTAGCAGCGAGGAATCGTCTCCTGTCAGGTTCTATCAGCCAATACCGCTCGATGAGGCGAGTCGTTGTCCACTAGTAATGAGGGTAGCTCTATGCAACTTATTGTACTGCGATATCTGGTTCGAGCAGAGAAATCATGTGGGTTATCGGCATTTTGCGTTTTATAACGGAGCGATGAGCAGCAGCCAATGTGGGCGCTTACGGGCAGCATATCTGGCTGCTAGCCAAAGCGACGTGCGCGTAGTCGTACTGATGGGTAGTTCGGATTTCTGGTCAAATGGCATTCATCTCAATCTGATCGAACATGCAACGAGTCCCGCTGATGAATCTTGGCGCAACATCAATGCCATGAATGATTCTGGTACGAATCATCATCACCAATACCCGCTAGTTCATCCTGGCGGCTTTGCAGGGTAACGCAGGTGCAGGGAGTATTTTTATCGCTCGCGGCGGACAGAATCTATGCGCGTAAAAGCGTAATACTGAATCCGCACGCCTGGGCACCGCTTTATCTTGCCCGACATCAACGGATGATGAAAACTGCCTCCAGCTAAGATTCCGGAATGAGAAACGTATTGCAATCTGGCAACGGTGGTTTCCAGGCTGAAATTTCCTGTGATAAGCTAATAGCAGCTGCTGACTTTCCCATATATGAAGGGAGGACTAACAGATGCTTCATTTTCTTTACCAATGTTCCAGTGTGCTTTTTTTAATAACTCTATTGCTGCTCAAGCCATCAACCGTACTCGCAACGACAGGTGCCGAATCCAGCGAGTCTTTTCCGTTGCAGCGTTTTCTTGATCTTGAAATCGAAGGTATTTCACTGAGCACCTTGCCAGAAGATATTCCGGTCATCCTGGAAGCAGCGGGCTATTTCCAGCGGGAGAATTCAACTTTCATCAAGCAAGTGCCTCTTGCTGGCAACCGGAAATTGCTTTACCTCATTGAAGTGGAAGACACCCCCAGGCATCGCAGTATTACGTATCTCCGCGCAGAGAGTAGTGGCAGAAATAAAAATCTGATAGAAAAAAATAGACCTGTTCCTGATAATGAGGCGGTTTGGGCAAAAGCGATTTATGAACTGGTTTGTTTGCAGGTGCGGGATGAAATTAAGAAAGCGCGCGCTTGCAAACCGTTAACTGACCGGGAAATCCGTTTCGGCGAGGGCAGTTTTTTGCGCATCTCGGCTAACGCGGGTGCTCAGGTTGATGCTTCAGGCGCAAGTACGACCCTGGGAATAACGTATTTCAAGCAATAAACAGATAGTTAATGGCAAGAATTTATAGTTTTGCACCGATAGCGGATGAGCATGCCAAGATCCTCATTCTTGGCAGTATGCCGGGACCCGCATCATTAGCTGCAGAACAATATTATGCCCATAAACAGAATGCTTTCTGGCGTATCATGGCTGAATTGCTCTCATTTGATCCCGCGATACCTTATGCCGATAAGGTTCAGGTGCTGAGATCGGCGCGTATTGCGTTATGGGATGTACTTCATTCCTGTAAAAGAAACGGCAGCCTGGACGCAAAGATTGAGATTGAAACGCAAATAGCCAACGATTTTGAGAACTTTTTCCATAGCCATCGCAATATTACCCATGTTTTCTTTAATGGTACCAAAGCAGAAACCTGTTTCAAGCAGCTGGTGATATCCAGAATTAAGAGCGACGCACTCTGCTATAACCGATTACCTTCAACCAGTCCGGCTAATGCTTCGATATCTTTTGGGCGTAAGCTTGAGGCATGGCGAGCGATTCTCGAGCCTATTCTCATTGAATCTAAAAACTCATTGCTTGAGGGTATTTGAATTTCAAAATCTTCACTCATTTTGAATAAAGTTTGCTCAGATTCTCAACCTTGCCGGCAATCTCAGAGGACATCAGCAAATCCTTTGCGTGTTTTCTGGAACCAGGCAAAACTTAACCAAGCAATGATCGCGGCAAGCAACATATAGATAGCCCAAGCACCCCAATCCAATCCTTTGCCCCAAATCATCACATCACGGGCTTGTTCAACGATGAACGTTAACGGGCTGATTTGCATAAACCAGTGATATTCCGCAGGCAAAGCAGTAATAGGATAGAAAATTGGTGATAAAAACATGAGCGCAGTCGTCATTACCCCAATAATCTGGCTGATATCACGCATATATACTCCCAGTGAGGCCAAGAACCAGCTAAATCCTAGCGTCATCAAAAAGAAAGGAATCAGCGCCACAGGTAACAGTGCAATAGTTGCTTGGGGAATACCAAAAAAAATCAAGTAAAAAACCAGCCAGACAAATAAGCTAATCAATAGGTGAAAAGCAGCAGAACCCATGGCCACGACAGGAAGTATTTCCAGCGGGAATACAACTTTCTTAACATAATTGACATTACCCAGCACCAGACTGGGTGCACGATTTAAGCACTCTGCAAATAAGTTAAAAAGCATAAGCCCGGCAAAAAGTACTAAGGCGAATTCTGTTCGGGATTCAGTGCCACCTGCCCAGCGCGCCTTGAAAACCACACTGAATATAAATGTATAAACAGTCAGCATCAGAATAGGGTTGAAGAATGACCACAATAAGCCCATGACGGAACCGCGATAGCGACCAATCACTTCTCGTTTGATCAGATTGTAAATCAGGCCTCGGTTGACCTTGAGCGTGTTAAGTAATACGAAGGGAGAGATCGATCGTGCTGCATGCGGATTCAATTTTAAAACTCCAGCTTAGGAATATATTTTTTGATCTGGCAAAGTGTATAAAAAGCTTTCGAAGGGTAATTTGATTGGGTGGTTTGATTACATAGAAAATTGGAAGAAAATACCTTAATACTATATTACTCAATCATGACAATAGTAGCATGTGCTCATTTGCCAGTAATTACAGTTATGGCAAAGTTTAATCTGTCACTCTCAACAGGAGTCCCTTGAGATAAGCACCTTCCGGAAAACTAAGTAAGATGGGATGATCAGGTGCTGCCATCTGTTGGTCAATAATGTGTGCGCTAACACCTGCATCCAAAGCAGCGCCGGCAACGATTTTCTGAAACAGATCGCTACTAATTCCACCGGAACATGAATAGGTTGCCAATATGCCACCCGATCTGAGTAATTTGAAAGCGAGTAGATTGATATCCTTGTATCCACGCGCTGCCTTGGCTGCAAATGAAGCAGTGGGCGCAAATTTAGGTGGATCAAGAATGATCAGATCAAACTTCCGATTCTGATCACGCAATTTACGCAGCATCTGAAATACATCGGCACATTGCCATTCTTGGGAATCCGTTGCCAGTCCGTTCAGGGCAAAATTGTGTTGTGCCAGTTTCAATGCATCTTCCGATGAATCCACGGACAGGAGTGATTTGGCCCCTCCTTGCTTGGCATATACAGAAAACCCGCCGCTGTAGCAGAAACAGTTGAGTACCTCTTTGTCTTTTGCCAATGTGCCAATTTTGGCGCGATTATCGCGCTGATCCAGATAAAATCCTGTTTTCTGTCCTCTGACTACGTCCACTGCAAAATGTAGACCATATTCTTTAATTATCAGATCATGGGGCAATCCACCCCACAGCACACCGGTACGTTTGGTCAAGCCTTCTAATTCGCGTACCTCAGTATCGGAACGTTCGTAAATACAGGTTGGGTTACATAAATTTTTTAAAATATCCAGGATCACTTCACGCCAGCGTTCTGCCCCCACACTGCCAATCTGGATAACCAGCGCGCGATCGTATTGATCGATTACTAAGCCAGGTAAGCCATCAGATTCCCCGTGCACTAGGCGGCAACCCGTACTAAATTGAGATAAACCCAGATCTTTGCGTAGCGCCAATGCCTGAGTTAATTTTCGGTAAAAGAACATCTCATCAATACGCTCATCTTGCTGCCATGACCATACACGGGCTGCAATCGGTGCTTTGGAATGATAGGCTGCATGCGCAAGGAAAACATTCTGGTTCGTGTATATCTGCACAGTATCGCCATCGCTCGGATTACCTTCTACCCGACCAATTGCACCCGAATAAATCCATGGGTGCCGACGCAACAGGGATTTTTCTTTTCCTGCCTTGAGGATGATTTTCTTCATAAAGCCTTAGGTAGTGAGCTCTTAGCAATCAAATCATTTCATGCTCGGACAAATCGTCTTCCGGCACGACATCAGGAATGTGCGCAATGTTATCAAGCCATACTGTTGCTTCACTGTCACTCGGTGCTCGATAATCTCCCCGCGGCGAAAGTGAGCCACCCGAACCCACCTTGGGCGCGTTGGGGATGCAACTGCGCTTGAATTGGCTGATCTGGAAGAACCGGTAGGCGAAAACCTGTAGCCAGTGCTTGATTTCACCAATAGTGTATTGATTGCGCCTGTTCTCGGGTATGTTAGGCCAGCGGCCTTGTGTACGGTCACGCCAACAACAATAGGCCAGAAAAGCAATTTTGGTCGGCAGATAACCAAATCGTGTAATGTAATACAAGTTAAAATCCTGCAGCTCATAAGGACCGATGATGGCCTCTGTGCGCTGATCAGGCTGAGTGCTATCTATTTTTCCTGGAACTAATTCAGGGCTGATTTCTGTGTCCAGGATTGCACGAAGGACACAACTTACTTCATTACCGAGCTGATCAGTGTCAACAACCCAGCGAATCAGAAATTGAATCAGTGTCTTGGGTACGCTGGCATTAATGGCGTAATGTGACATGTGATCGCCGACGCCATAAGTGCACCAACCCAAAGCCAATTCGCTCAGATCCCCGGTGCCAAGTACCAGGGCATGGTGATGATTTGCAAGGCGAAAAAGGTGATTGGTACGTTCACCTGCCTGCACGTTTTCAAATGTGACGTCATAGACCGGTTCACCGTGAATGAATGGATGGTCGAGATCCCGCAGCATTTGTTCGCAGCTTGGCCGGATATCGAGTTCATGCGCAGTGCAGCCAAGCACCTGCATGAGTGCTTTGGCATTGGCCAGAGTATGTTCGCTTGTGGCAAAGGCGGGCATGGTATAAGCGAGAATGTTCGTTCGCGGGAAATGCAGTACATCCATGGCGCGGGCTGCCACGATGAGCGCATGCGTGGAATCCAGTCCTCCTGAGACGCCAATAACGATTTTGTGGATACCCGTGTGTTTCAGTCGTTTCACTAATCCCTGCACTTGGATATTGTAAGCTTCATAACAACGGCTATCGCGTGTGGCTGGATCAGCGGGAACATAAGGAAAGCGATCATAATGTCGCTGGCAAAGTAACCGGATAGTAGCTGGTAAGTTGACCTCAAAGGAAATTTCACGAAATTGTCGTATTTTTTCTTGATAATACTGTGCACTTTGGCCAAAACTATTCTGCCGCATACGCTCCTGGATCAGGTGATCCAAATCCAGGTCCGCAAAAATTAATTGTGAACCTTCATGAAACCGGTTGGATTCAGCCACAAGAACACCATTTTCATAAACCATGGCATGACCATCCCAGGCGAGATCCGTAGTCGATTCGCCCGTGCCGGCTGCTGTATAAAGATATCCTGCAAGGCAGCGCGCAGACTGATTGGCCACTAGATTATGGCGATATTCATGCTTGCCGATCGTGACGTTAGAGGCTGAAAGATTTAGCAGCAGGGTGGCACCAGCCAGTGCTGCATGAGATGAAGGTGGGATAGGAACCCACAGATCCTCGCAGATTTCTGTAAAGAAACTGAAGTGGGGTTGGTTTTTTGCCTGAAATAACAACTTTTCACCAAACGGAATCGCGCTTTGACCGCATAGGGTGATAGTGTCACAGCCTGCTGCAGTGGCAGGGGCGAACTGCCGCAATTCATAGAATTCCCGATAATTGGGGAGGAAAGTCTTAGGGACGACACCGAGAATACGGCCGCGATAAACAATTGCTGCACAGTTGAAAAGCAGATGATTCACTTGCAAAGGTAAGCCGACTACTGTGATCAGATCAAGTTGCTCTGAAGCTTCTAACACCCTGCTGAGTGCATCAATCGCGCCTGCAAGCAAAGTCTGCTGATGGAATAAGTCTTCACATGAGTAAGCCGTCAATCCTAACTCTGGAAAGAGGGCAAGGATGGCATGTTGCTCAGCTGCTTGGGTCATCAATGTAATGGTTGCAGAGGCATTAAATGCTGGATCAGCCACGCGCATATCGGGTACGCCAACAGCGACACGGACAAAACTATGGTGATATAAATTAAAAAATTCTGTATTTGTTGACATAAACTAGGCAGTCGGCAGGAAACGCATGGATAAATCCAATGCCTTGATATCTTTAGTCAGACTGCCGATAGAAATTCTGTCTACCCCTGTTTCCGCTACTGTGCGCACATTCGCCTGAGTGATATTGCCTGAGGCTTCAAGAATAGCGCGTTTACTCGTGAGTTGTTGATTTAATGTAACAGCTTGGCGCAATTTTTCAGGATCGAAATTATCCAGCAGGATCATGGCTGCGCCAGCATTGAGCGCTTGTTGCAATTCATCCAGCGTTTCAACCTCAATTTGGATAAAGACGTCAGGAGGTGCGATTTCCTTTGCTTTTCGTAAGGCTGGCTCAATTCCACCAGCGGCCAGAATGTGATTTTCCTTGATGAGAATACCATCGTACAGCCCAAAACGATGATTACTACCGCCACCGCATTTTACTGCATATTTTTGTGCAAATCTTAATCCGGGCAAAGTCTTACGCGTATCGACAATGACTGCGCTTGTGCCTGAAATGGCATCGACATAGCGCCGCGTCTGCGTGGCAACCGCAGAAAGCATTTGCAGGAAATTCAATGCAGTGCGTTCTGCCGTTAACAGAGCTCTGGCGTTTCCTGTTATTTCGCACAGCTTTTGATCCGCTTGAACTGTTTCGCCTTCCTGGGCTAGCCAGCTTATTTTGATACTGGGTGATAGTTGCTGGAAACATTCTTCAAACCAGGCAACACCGCACAATACTGCTTGCTCCCTACTGATAACGCTAGCAGTCAGAGCTTTATCTGCAGGGACCAGTAATGCAGTCAGATCACCTGTGCCAATATCTTCTGCTAATGCCAGACCAACATTTTTTTTGATTTCTTCATGCCATACCATGGAATGCTCAATCTTCATTATGCTTCTAATCGCCTCATTGTATAGCAATTGGCTTAATCCTGACTGAATGAAATGGCTAAAGGAACAGAACTTTTCAATCCAACAAAGAAAACAGTAAGAGAGCCAAATGCTTTGTAATTTTTCTTGATGCATTTTTCATTCTTCTGATTTTTTGAAATGAAAAAAATTTTCGATACATCGAAATAATTTTTAATAAATATGATTAGTGATATTTTTATTTAAGTAACTGATTTATATATTAATTATAACTCATAACATGAAATATAAGAGTTATTCCATACGTGTTTACACGTATTTAATTATTTTCTATTTTTCTATCAAATATGACCTGGTTCATTATTTTGAAATTGTTTGTGTTTAAATGAAGGAGGCTGCATGAGATTATCTAAATCATTTACCAAAAATGTCAGGAAAAATAGATTTGTTCCAGGCAGTGGCCTTGAGGTCATGTATAGAGACGAAGATTTTTTCTCTCGTTCCACTATTTCGGCTTATCATAAAGCGCAAGTGAGGGGATTTCAACCGAAGCATAAATTAGATGATTGGTATGCTGCAGAAGAGGAGAAAACATAATGAATATAAATAACAACCGCTGAAGAGGAGGAAACATAATGAATGTAACGATTGCTTCGACCGTGTTCATTTTAGCAATGGCTTCCAGTATTTTGGGATTTACTCCGGTAAATTCAATAGCACAAGAAATTAAAGCTAATATTTCTGTTAATGATGACCAACAGAAAATTAGAGTTAGTAATGATGACGAACGGAAAATTATACTCAGTATTAATTCTGTTGATGGCGTACAGAAGCTAAAAGAAGGTCAAGAGATTTTTCGCTTCGATACCTTTGGCAGTGAGCAGTTGTGGACTGACGTATTTGGAATGCATAAGGTCATAGAGACTGGGGTTTCTCCTGCTACTGCATTAGCTGTCGGCCTCAAGGTCGATGTTGAAGCCTTGCCGCAGGAGCTTATTAATGCGCTTAAGGCCGGTCAGGTTGATCTTACAAAACCAGCGGTTACAGTGGAATTGTTACGCCTGAATGCAGTCGTCGGCGTGCAGGGTAGCGTGGATGAAGCAGGCCAGCTCACTAAAGTTGGCATCACATGTGCCCTGTGCCACTCCACCGTCGATAACTCGCTCGCGCCGGGTATTGGCAAGCGGCTTGATGGATGGGCCAACATCAACTTGAATGTGGGTGCGATTGTTTCACTGTCACCAGCGATAGACGATGCTACTAAAGCACAGTTCTTGACCTGGGGGCCAGGTAAGTATGATCCGCGTCATCATTTCTTTGATGGTACCAGCATCGTTCCGCTCAATAGCCCGACGCTGCCGGTTGTTATTCCCTCGATCTTCGGATTGCAGGGCGTCGGCTTCGAGACATTCACAGGGGATGGGCCTATCTCTTATTGGAATAGCTATGTTGGCGTAGGGCAGATGGGTGGGAAAGGAAACTTCAGCGATCCACGACTTCCTCCTGCGGGTGTCACCATCACGCAAACTCCGGATCTGGTTACACCGAAGCTACCGGCACTGCTTGCGTATCAATTAAGCCTGCTAACTCCGAAGGCTGCACAAGATAGCTTTGATCAAGCAGCTGCTCTGCGGGGCAAGCTTTTGTTCCGCAACCAAGCCGGTTGTGTTAGCTGCCATGCGGGGCGGAAATTCACTGATGTAAGGCGAGGACCGAATCGGGATGAACCATTACTGCATGATCCAGCCGAAGTGGGTGCGGAACCAGTATATGCTAGCAGAAGTGCTACAGGAAAATACCGGACAACGCCGTTGCGAGGACTTCAGCTACATCCGCCTTATTTTCATGATGGGAGCGCAGCGGACCTGCCTGCCGTGGTCAATCATTATGACAAGCACTTTGGGCTGAATTTGACAGATGGAGAGAAGGCAGATCTCGTTGAATATCTCAAGTCAATTTGATGGCGAATTAGATTAACTCAGATTTTCCATTAGAAATATTAAGCTAGATTCCTCAGTTGATCGCTTCTACTATTAATTAATAACAGTACAAGCGATCAACTAAAGAATCTAGCTTAAAAGTTAATAAGCAATCTAAGTTTAACATCTGGTAGGTCACGAGGTCCCAGCAACGTTTGGTGTTTCGCGATCTCCTTTGCAGCGGGATTAGGTATTCTTGCTGCTTGTGGGTGTTTTCCTCCAGACTTTGCTTTTGTATGAATGTGAAGCGAGTAAAATAGAATAGACCCTTAGGTATACCTACGACATTACCTACCCTCGTTATGGGCATTCACTATATGGTTTAAGAGGATTAGTGTCGTTTTCAAGTCTTTAAGCTGAAACTCTAAACGCTGATCATTTGCTACGCTCAAACCAGGATAGCTAGCCGAGAGTACATGACGATCTTTAACAGTATTCGCCTGATAGTGCAGATGCCGGTTGCTATATCGTGCAGTCATTCCCAGTAACAGAGTGCAAAGGTAGCAATCATGGCTACCAATAGCAGGATTTGTAATCGATTGGCTGAGCGCAGTGTCGCTAAGACTGCAACCGATAAAACATTCTGGCGAGCAGTGTGCAGCATCCAGGCGCAGGTGTTAGCAAGGGTTTTGTGAGATACTTTCTTGGCATATATGGTGCAGTCTCATTGTTGATGTCGATATCATAATCAGATCTACAAGCACCATATATATTCTCCATTTATTAATAAAAACTTTGATAAGTTATTGAAATTAATTACTTGTTCTTGAGGATGCTTTAGAGTCTGTCCTCTGCTTTTGTCATAAATTCAGATGACATATTATTGAGCGAAAGCAGGTAGGGTGTTTGTGTTGCCCACCCTGCTGCTGATAAGTTTAAGAACCCTTGGTGTTAATGGTTTGCCTGTCATTAACCAAAGTAATCAACATGGGTTTAATTTGACTTCTGTACGTACTGAGTTCGAGACATCCATCCTCCTGACTGACCGTAATCAATATTTACTTGGTCGGTCGTTAGCGTGCATTTAGCCGAGTTACTTTTTGAATTCGAATGATACTTGTAGCTCACTCCATTGTATGTGCTTGAGCCATTAGCGACATAACTGTCGGAGTACTGCTCATCCTCGCTACAGTTCATGGTAATCGTCTGGGGTGGAGTTCCCTGATAACAAGTAAGCTGAGTAGAGTCCACTTGTATACTGCCTTTAGAAACAGTGGTGGACACATCGATCGCATTCACAAAAGCTGAACCATACCCATAGCAATAAAAAAACTGTTCATTACTGAACCCGTTTACTGATACGTAGCTGTTATCAGGGAAGCGCTGGTCGGACGATCCGAACACAGAGAGATATTCATAGGTAGCAAGGTTATAAGTATATCCGCTCAGGTAAACTGATTTTGAAGAAGTAGTATCACCACCGTATGCAGTCGTGAAAGCGAATACCGCACAGACAGCGAAGACCTTATTGAAGATCTTTTTATTCATTATTGTTTCTCCTAATACAGATACAAATAAAAGTGACTCATAAAAGCGATTTTTATTTGTTACGCCATGGAGCCACTGTGGAATATCACGCATTTCCTGCCTCTGGAGCTTTGGTATGAGCTTCGAGCAGCAGGACTCCAATTTCTTCTCAATAGGATTGATGAGAGCTACTGCATGATGAGTTACTTAAACGGTTCTTATTGCTGAAAATTTAGCGTTATTTAGGTGATAAAAGAGAGCGTGATTCTAATCGGTCTGTTTGGACTGCTCGAGCAATTGAGAGAGTGGATGATCGATATTTCGGCAGGGCAGCTCAGCGCACTGATCACTCAGGGTCATGATGGCTTCCATCTGGAGAAAGATCTGTTTACTTTGGATCAAGCTCGACACCTGCCCAACGCTAGCCCTGGTGGGAGTAGTTTGATCATATGATGGCGAGTTAAAACTTCTGCAAATGGCCAGCACCGTTAAATGGCGTGAACACGTCGCCTTTCCGCTCAAAGGGGACGCTGCCTAGCCCCTCCAGAAAGAGTCGCCCAGAGAGTCGGTACTCCACCTTCTCGCGGCTAGATTTTTCCAATTCGCCTAATTGCTTCCATAACGTTCCTAGAGTGCTGGTCGCTTTTACTTCCATCACCTTCTCACCCAGGCGGGGCACGGTCACGACCTGATCGGACAGGCCCTTGGCGAAATCCACTCCATTAAGTTCAACATCAAAAGTCATGCCATTAATACGTAGAGCAATGTCATTGGGATTCTGAATGCGTAGCTTGAGGTTAAAGCGTTGCTCCAGGAGACCGAGTTCTACAAGCTCGATGTCAGCCAAAGAGATGCTGGGATTCTGTTTTATTCCTCCCAGCTGGGTGCAGCCAACTACTAAAGCAGTCATACCTAGAAACAGCATCAAACCAAAGCGTTTCATGACACCCTCCAAACAAAAAATCGCATTTAAAAAACAACCCTTAGATGAGATTTCCAGGCTTGAGTTTGCTGTAATGGTCGCTTGTGTGCTTGCACGTGAAGTAATGGATGAAAGAATTTGATGAGTATTCATATATTTCCCACTTTATTTTTTAATTTTCCTTTTAAAAACTAAATCACCGAGTCTAACGGCTTTAACAGATTTAAATCCGTACATTTACGTAAGGTGTCAGGGTCAGTATTGTTAATACCTAATTTAAATGGGTGGAAATAAACTCCAAAGTAATTCTTCTATAATAGAAATGGAATAATGAGTGGTTGCTTCGTGAAGCGGTGGATTGCGCCACAATGTTAATCCATTCCCCACGGATTACACGCCCTTACTACCTTACTCCAATCGAACATCCGCTGCGCTGCTTCATCGCGCGAAATCATCGGCTCGAAGACGCGATCGATTTGCCAATGCTCAGCGATTTCTTTGGTGCCATTCCACACATCCGTAGTCAATCCCGCGAGATACGCAGCGCCGAGTGCGGTGGTCTCGATAATGCGTGGGCGCACGACGGGTACCCCAAGCAAATCGGCTTGATGCTGCATCAGTAAATTATTCGCAGCTGCACCGCCATCGACGCGCAACTCTTTGATCGGTGTGGCAGCGTCCTTTTGCATCGCGAGCAACAGTTCGGCAGATTGATAACCGATGGCTTCGAGCGCAGCGCGCGCGATATGCGCGTGTGTGGTGCCACGCGTTAAACCAAAAATCGCACCGCGCGCGCGTGGGTCCCAATGCGGCGAGCCAAGCCCCGTGAATGCGGGCACGAAATACACACCACCACTATCGGGCACTGACGTTGCAAGCGCTTCGATTTCCGCTGCACTTTTGATAATGCCGAGGCCATCGCGCAACCATTGCACGACAGCGCCGCAGATAAACACGCTGCCTTCGAGCGCAAACACCGGTTGCGTATCGAGCTGCGCTGCACTTGTCGTGAGCAGACCATGCTGTGATTCGCAGGCGCGATCACCCGTTTACATAAGCATGAAGCAACCCGTGCCGTAGGTATTTTTCACCATACCAGGCGCATGACACGCCTGCCCAAATAATGCAGCCTGTTGATCGCCAGCGACGCCGCCGATCAAAATCGGAGCGCCGAATATATCGGGTGCGGTGTAACCGTAATCCGCGCTCGAAGCAAAAATCTGTGGCAATACCTGCGAGGGAATATCGAGCACATCAAGCAATTCATCGTCCCAGCGATTATGATGAATATCAAACAACAATGTGCGCGATGCATTCGTCACATCGGTTGCGTGCATTTTACCGCGCGTCAAATTCCACAGCAGCCACGTATCGACCGTACCGAAAGCAAGCTCGCCATTTTCAGCGCGCTTGCGTGCATCCTGATAATGATCGAGCAGCCATGCTAGCTTGGTTCCCGAAAAGTACGGATCAAGCAACAACCCCGTGCGCTCACGAAATAATTGCTCATGCCGTGATTTTAATTGCGCACAGAAATCAGCTGTGCGGCGATCCTGCCAGACGATGGCATTGCCGATCGGCTCGCCAGTGCGCCGATCCCACAACAATGTAGTCTCGCGCTGATTTGTGATGCCGATGGCTGCGACATCGCGCGCAGTGATGTTCGCTTTGACGAGCG
The DNA here is from genome assembly GCF_900107265.1 of Nitrosomonas sp. Nm33. Lineage (GTDB taxonomy): Bacteria > Pseudomonadota > Gammaproteobacteria > Burkholderiales > Nitrosomonadaceae > Nitrosomonas. The sequence goes on from NZ_FNPJ01000057.1 coordinate 15,746, forward strand.
CCTGCTGCGCCACCGCGAGCTGGCTCTGCCAAATATCATGCGGATCGTGCTCTACCCAACCTGGCTTCGGATAGATTTGCTGATATTCCTGCTGCGCGATGGCGTGAATGCGCGCAGCGCTATCGAAAACGATCGCGCGCGAACTCGTAGTACCCTGATCCATAGCCAATACATAGCGCATAGCGTGACTCTCTTTTTATATGAATTTTTGTTTATTTAAGTACGAATTTGTCGATCATCAGTTGCGGCTTAGTCGCGCGCTCATCGTTGGGCAAGATACAACTAAGCTCGCCAGCTTGCAATCCCAATACTAAACCGAGCCCTAAACTGAGCTACTACCTCGATAATTGTAAGCTCCTCCTCACGTACGGCTAAAATCTAGAGAGTACGTCATCTCTTCAGAAGAACCAGAATTATCTAGTTCGGTTAGCGTTGCCTATTATTTAGGCAGCGCTAATTTGCATTTGCCTTGCACGACATAGAGCAGTTATCCACAATCTTACCCCCTGTATTTGTGAGTAATCGACTAGTCTCTCACCTGATCAATCATTAATCGCGGCTTCGCCTTGGTGCGGCAATTTAACCAACCGAGGCCAGCGATCATGTATCCAGTGATATTGAGGGGCATGGTCTTTTTCCATGAAACTATCGGCCGGTATGAGCACCGGCCTTGGATGCCAGGGTTTCCATTTACCCATTCCTCGCCTTTTGGGCGCTGGGAAATCATAAAGCAGACATCCCAAAGAAAAAAACGGCGTAATACCTCGCTGCTTGCGGCGGGGATAGTCGTTTTTAGGTCGCTACTATTTTATTTGACCCAGCTCTTATTGGGATTGGATCTCACAGCATTTGTCATAACAAGAATATCAATTGTCCCTAAAGTAAAGTTTTTTTATGGCGTTAATAATCTCGATAAATTGATGCTACTTGTGGGTTTGCCGGCCTGAATTGTTTTTTTATTTCTCTACGCCATAACCTGATTTTTCATGAATAAAATGGCTATGCTGCATGCATATTTGTGTAGATTGATTAATACCCAACAACAGAAAGGCCGATTAAAAACGAAACAAGAAACATTGTTGATGCAAAGGATGAGAAGCTTTGCTCCTAGTCCTAACACTCATTTGTAATGATGGCTTATAGCAGCGGGAGATCATGAGATGGCGTTTGTGAATGAAAGAAAAGAAGATGGAACATGGCAGACCATAGATCGGGAGCGGAATCTTGTCCTGAAAGAAGTGGGGGGTGGAAGACCACAAGAGCCATTTGAATTTAATTTAAATATTGAAGGTGAGAGTGTCAATTTTGACGCTTTTCAAAGAATAAAGCAGCTACAACATGCCTATCAAATAGAGTGGCGCGTTGTACAAATTATTGCCCCATTTCATCTAAAACAGGACAGATCTCGATTGCATGCGCTGATTGAAGAAGCTCTGGATGCTTATGGCTTTGCAGCTTCAAGGAAAAATGTTGAAAGCTTGACAGTTACTTTTGCCGCCTATCTATAGGAACTTCGGAAAATGGATGCCCAATCCGCAATTAATGAAATTATTGCCCGAAATGCTGCCAATAACCCAATGTCCGTTAATGAGCTTCAGGCACTGGCAAATACTGTAGATATCAGTACAGGAAATTCAACTATATTGCTGTATAGCGGGGGTGTAGGAGAAATTACAGATCCAGTTACTGGTTATAGAGAATTTAAAGCTTTAGATTTTGCAGAATCTCTATCAAATGGTTCCACTGTGAAGACGATCGTGGATACACAGTCAGGTAAGTTTTTAAAAAGTATTGAGTTTAGAGAAGCACTAGGAGATGCTGCTGTTCGCGAAGGAGTTAGTTTTAATGCTTTATACCTGGGAATCAATGAGAATGGTGTTCGCATCAACAACGCCAGTTTTTGGGATGAGGCTTCAGCACGGCTTGTAAACGGCCATGCAGGTGATTTTCGCCTGATCATGCCGCATGCACCGGATGGCAGTGTTGCTGTGGCAACGGAAATTCCAACCCTATTGAGCAAAACTATCCAGTCGGGACAGAAAGTCAACGGTATTGATCTCCAGGATTGGCAAGATCGGTATCAGGTGGAGAAACTGTTATATGGTGAGAATACTGCAAAGGCAGAGCTAGTCGAACTCATTCGTACCACATCCAATGCAGATCTAGCGGATATGAATGTGGGGCGCGATAGCGTATACAAGTTACATGTTGATACGAACAGTTACTTGGGAAGAATGCTTGGCTTGCCTGCCAAGGAAATTCCTGCGGGTGTTGATGTTACCCGTTTAGCATCATTAGAAGATATGCGTTTGACCAATACGGATATGGCTCTGTACGTCAAATACGGTGATTTGCTCAACAAGGCAGGCTTAGTTGGAGATGTTTTAGGCACAGCTTTGGCTATAGCTCAGGCGCAGCATGCCTATAGTAATGGAAATCATAACGAGGCAGGCGCTATTTTAGCTGCGCATGCCGGTAGTTTAGTGGGTGGCTTTGCCGCTGGAACGGCATCTGCTGCGCTCGTGGCTGGACTTCTGCTTGCGCCTGGTATCAATGTTGGTGTGGGAACCGGCATGGTGATAACGGGAGTGGCTGGATTTGCCGGCGGGTATTTTGGTGGTTTGACTGGGGAGAAGCTTTTCGAAGATTTGTATAGGAGTGTTACAAGTATCGATATGGCGCGCTTTTTCCAGAATGTTGCAGAAGATTTTTCCTGGGCGATCAGTCGACTCAGTACCTATATAATGCAAGATTTGGGTGATCTTGTTGGTGTACCAAATACCGTCAATAACCTCTTTCTCCAATTCAAGAACTGGGTACCACCCCGGACAGACCCGCTAGTGCTTGATCTGGATAATGATGGTATCGAAACCATCGGTATCAACGGCTCAATTGTCTTTGACCATGATAATGATGGTATTAAAACCGGTACCGGCTGGGTGAGCAAAGATGATGGTTTCCTGGTGCTGGATCGTAATGACAATGGCACTATCGATACAGGGGCAGAGCTGTTCGGTGTCGATACAGTGAAATCTGACGGAAAACTAGCTATCAATGGTTTTGATGCATTATCGGATCTGGATTCCAATGCGGATAGGTTATTTGATCAGAACGATGCACAATTCTCGCAGGTGCGGGTTTGGCGGGACTTAAACCAGAATGGTATTTCCACAGCCAATGAATTGTTTTTATTATCACAACTGGGTGTGGTTAGTATTGATTTAAAAGCCACCAGCAAAAATGTCAATCTTGGCAACGGCAATGTGCAAACGGCCACAGCGGCGCATTTGACTGTGGATGGCGAGGGACAGACAGGCAACCTGGATCTTGCCAATAATCCATTTTACCGGGAGTTTGTTAATAGCATTCCACTTACAGAAGAAGCATTCAGTCTACCAGATGTGCAAGGATCTGGTTTAGTACGTGATCTACGAGAAGCAGTCAGTTTGTCTCCAGCCCTGGCTAGTTTAGTCAAAAGTTACGTCAGCCAGACTAACTATGCTGGTCAGAAAGCATTGTTGGATGATTTGTTAACTGCCTGGGCCGAAACTTCCACCATGAAAACCAGTGTCGAGCAGGCTGCAGACAAAGGTTATTACCTGTTTTATTTGATACCGGGTCAATCATGGTCAGATCATGATAAACATTTCGGCTATTGGAATACGACAGATAGCAGTGTTCTGGATGCGCTTAGCCCAAAGATGCGCGAAGAATATCAAACGCTTTTGCAACAGCAGCAGGAAACAGCAGGAATTCTTAGCGTATTGGAGCGTTTTAATGCTTCGCCTTTTGTAGTGGTAGGTACTGACCGGGTAACGTTGGGTAATGGATCCCAGAATATGGTGAATTCAGTGCCGGGTAATAATAATACAAGTACAAAAAGAGTATTCGTATCTTTATCAACTGTGCAAACGGAGTTGATGCAGCAAGGCTATGAAACATTGAAAGAATCCGTATATGGAAGCCTTGCTTTACAGACGCGCCTTTCACCATACTTGAATGAGATTACCCTGAATGTGACTGAAACGGCAGGAGTTTCAGTGGATTTTTCTACAATGAACTCGTTGCTTAATAATCAAAAAGATGTGGATCCTACATCTGCGCTGGCCGATTTAATCGAATTGAACAAATATGCGGGACATATATTGTACCAACATGGCTGGACTGGTCTTGAGATGCTGCGAAATTGGATTGATGAAGGCGTCGGTAGTGAGCAAGCAGATATCATTCTTCAGGAGCTAGGGGTAAGTATTATTGAGCGGGATATCACCACCGGTAACAATGATGACATCATTTTTGGTGAACCAGGCAATATAGCGTTAAACGGCTATATCGGTAACGATATCCTCAATGGTGGTACTTGGAATGATACTCTTGGGGGAAGTAACGGTAACGATATTCTTCAAGGCGGCGGTGGTCGCGATCTATTGATGGGTGGTGACGGTGACGATGTTTTGCGCGGTGGCATGGGAGAAAACGATCATCTGAGAGGTGATAACGGTAACGATACTTATCTGTTTGCTGCCGGTGACGGCAATACCTCCATCGATAACAATGACACAGGTGTAAGTTACGATGTATTACGTTTCCTGGAAGGGATCAATCCTGACGATGTGGCAATAACGCGTGATACCAACAATCTATACCTTACCCTACAAAATATCGGCGAGAAAATTACTGTCAGCAACTATTTTTATCAAGATGCAACTAGTGCTTATGCATTAGAGGCGATTAAATTCAGTGATGGGACCAGCTGGGATATCGCGGCTGTAAAACATATGGTCTTGCAAAGCACTCTGGGTAACGACAATATAATAGGCTTTGAGACAGATGACACCATTAATGGCATGAGTGGTGACGATATTTTATCTGGCGCTGGAGGGAATGATCACCTGAACGGTAGTAATGGCAATGACATCTTGAATGGTGCCGCAGGCAACGATGCTTTACTGGGCGGTACTGGTAATGACAACCTCTCTGGAGGCGATGGTAACGATGTACTGGAAGGAGGCGACGGTACCGACACACTGTATGGCGGTACTGGGGATGACAGCCTGCGAGGAGGAGCAGGTACCAACGATTACCTGTCAGGCGATGCGGGCAATGACACCTATTTATTTGCTGCCGGGGAGGGTCATACCAGCATCAATAACTACGATAGCAGTACCGATCGCCACGATGTGCTGCGCTTTATGGAAGGGATCAATCCTGGCGATGTGACGGTAACAGGCGATACAAGCAATCTATACCTCACCCTGCAGAGTACCGGCGAGAAAACCACCGTCAGCAACTACTTTTATCAGGATGCAGCCAGCGCTTATGTATTGGATGCGATTGAGTTCAGCGATGGCACCAGCTGGGATGTAACCACGGTTAAACAGAAGGTATTGCAGGGCACGACAGGTGTTGACAACATCACAGGCTTTGCCAGCAACGACACGATTGATGGCCTGGCTGGCAATGACAGCTTGAATGGCGCAGGAGGCAACGATACTGTAATAGGGGGTGCTGGTAATGACAATCTGTCTGGGAGCAATGGCAACGATGTGCTGGAAGGAGGCGACGGTACCGACACGCTGTATGGCGGTACTGGGGATGACAGCCTGCGAGGGGGGGCAGGTACCAACGATTA
>NZ_FNPJ01000050.1 GCF_900107265.1 Nitrosomonas sp. Nm33
CGCAGCGAGCAACTCTACAGTAGCGCGTGCGCATGCTACACGTCCATCTAATGGAACGTCCAATAGCCTTCGCCGTTTCCTCTAACGACATTCCCAGTTCCAAGGGCAGCAATACTGCTTGTGCCGCCCTCAACTCCTCTGCTGTTTTAGCTGTTCTCAATAATTCCCGGGCCGTTACTAATTGATCTATTCCACTTGCTTTTCTTGCCATGATTTTTTCCTCGTAATTCATGGCTATATTGTTTCATTTCTTCATTTTTCAATGCAAATTGGAATAAGAACTAATCATGACAGTTGTTTGCTTGCAACAATACGCAATAATTGTTAAGTTTTTTCTGTAACAATTAACACTTTCTTGACATTTTCTATGGTAGGCTTCGCTCTCAAAGAATTTCACTTTGCAGCATCAGCATGCTCAGAAACAAATATAAGTTATCAAATTTATCTTTTTAATTACTAATGCAATAAGCTTTCGAGTGAAATTAATTGGTAAGACACATAAAAAGCTAAAGGTTTCTATCAAAAAAGGAAAGGGAAAAAAAATAGATGTTTAAAAGACTTAAACTTTATGCAGTAGCAGCTGTTTGTAGTTTGTTATCGGCACAGGCTCAGGCTGAAGCTATCGAACCTGACTTCCAAGTCTGGGGTCAGATTATGGCGAATATAAACTTAGGGAATGTAACAGGTAATGAAAATCTGAAAAATTGGAGAATTTGGGCCGAAGGACAGGGGCGTTTTGGTAATGATGCTTCTCAATTTAGTCAAGCTATTATCCGGCCAGGTATAGGTTATGCTGTCAATGACAAAATAACTATCTGGGCGGGTTATGCTTGGATTCCAAATGCTAAACCTCTTGCTAACAATATTGGAGGGAAAAATTTTGATGAGAACCGAATCTGGCAACAATTAATCTATGCTGATACCTTCTCGTTTGCTAGATTTCAATGGCGTAGCCGCTTTGAGCAACGTTTTTTTGATGAAGACATTCCCGAACCCGGCTCCAATCATGTAGCCTACCGATTCCGCCAATTAATAAAATTTGCGTTCCCAATGACTTTTATTCATGAGAATCTTAGTTTTATCGTGCAGGATGAATTGTTTATCAACATGGCTACTGCTCATAAGGGCTGGATTACAAAGGGCTTTGATCAGAACAGAGGTTTTGTTGGGTTAGGCTGGAAATTCAATAAAATCGCCACCGGGGAAATTGGCTATATGAATCAGCTTATTAATAGGCCCCATAACACCCGTCCGGATCAAATGATGCATATTTTGGGCGTAAATTTGTTTTTGACTTTCTAGTAACTAGAATATCTGCCCCGGTGTCTCAGTAATTCAGACACTTGGGCAGAATCATATCAAGTAATTTTCATACGTTGATAGCCAACCAGAAATACACTACACATTGAAGCGAAAATGGATCACATCGCCATCGTTGACAACGTATTCCTTACCTTCTAGGCCCATTTTTCCAACTTCTTTGGCGCCTTGCTCACCGTTATAAGCTACAAAATCATCATAGGCGATGACTTCAGCCCGGATAAAGCCTCTTTCAAAATCAGTATGAATCACCCCGGCTGCTTGTGGAGCAGTATCTCCTTTGTGAATCGTCCATGCTCGCACTTCCTTGACACCCGCAGTGAAATAAGTCTGAAGCCCAAGTAGCTGATAAGCAGCACGAATCAAACGGTTTAAACCTGGTTCTTCCAGATGAAGATCAGCCAGAAATACTTGCTTATCTTCATCAGACAGATCCGCAATTTCTGCTTCGAGTGCTGCACAGATTGCCACAACAGGCGCTCCCTCCCGTACCGCATACTCCTGAACGCTTTGCAGTAGTGGATTATTTTCAAAACCATCATCCGCAACATTTGCCACATATATAGTTGGCTTTGATGTCAACAAACACAATAACTTCACTAGCGGCTGCTGCTCTTTCTCTAACACTAGACTGCGCGCTGGTCTACCTTGGTCAAGATGAGCATGTAATTTTTCCAGCACGCCCACATATCGGATACTCTCCTTGTTACCCGATTTAGCAAGCTTGGCTTCTCGTTGCAGTACCTTCTCCACTGTGGCCATATCAGCCAATGCAAGCTCGGTTTGAATTACTTCAATATCCGAAATGGGATCCACCTTTCCTGCCACATGAACCACATTGTCATCAGTAAAACAACGCACCATATGAACAATACCATCAGTTTCACGGATGTTTGCCAGAAATTTATTGCCTAGCCCCTCACCTTTAGATGCGCCCGCTACCAGACCGGCAATATCGACAAATTCGACAATGGCAGGCTGTACTTTCTGGGGTTTAACAATTTCGCTGAGCTTTTTGAGACGCGGGTCAGGAACTTCGACAACGCCCACATTAGGATCAATTGTACAAAATGGGTAATTTTCAGCAGCAATGCCTGCTTTGGTTAGCGCATTGAAAAGTGTTGATTTACCAACATTAGGGAGGCCAACGATGCCACACTTCAGGCTCATAATCTGATTATTATTAAATTTCTAGTAAACGAGAAAATACACAAAATAAAAAGTATAGTTTTATGTCTCTTTTTATTTTGTGTGTAATTTATGCATTGCAGCAGAGTAATCACCACTTGCGATGAGGGGCCAGACAATCAGACTTCGCTGGATAGCGTCATCAATCAATAAAGCTTCTTCTTTTCGGGGTGAATGCAATACATAATCCACTACCTCATTTTTATTCCCTGGATGGCCTATTCCAATTCGCAATCGCCAGAAATCCTTGGTAGCAAGACGTGAAATAATATCCTTTAGACCGTTATGACCTCCTGTGCCCCCACCTAATTTTAACTTGACAGTTCCAGGGGGCAAATCCAGTTCGTCATGAACAACCAATAACTGGTCAGGGGAGATCTTATAAAAACGAGATAAAGCTGCCACAGCCATCCCACTTGCATTCATGTATGTCTGTGGCTTAAGCAGCCATAACTGCTCATCATCTTGCATAACATTTGCACACAAACCATGGAACTTAACTTCAGATTTGAATGTGATTCGCAATTGCTCTGCCAAACGACACAGCCAGTGAAATCCAACATTATGTCGCGTAGCAGCGTACTTCTCTCCAGGATTACCGAGTCCTACAATGAGTCTCATTCTTTACTCGATTTGATTACACAACAATAACTTTCCATCAATCTGAACATGTTCATCTGCGATTTCTTAATTTTGGGAATCGAAATACAGAAGAGATTAACTCATCCTGTATTTCCAATTCATGCGACCTATTTATTCGGCCATTTAACCCATTTAAGAATTAACTCGCACTACTTTCTTCAGCTGCGCCTCGCTGAACAATGAGGGTAGCCACTGGTAGATTATCACCTCTGATCAATGCAGGAATTTCCACATTTTCTGGCAATTTAAGATCGCTCAGATGCAAGGTACTACCCGCGGTCATTTCTGACAAGTCGACGGTAATATATTCAGGCAAATCCTGAGGAAAACACGATATATCTACTTCAGTGAGCACATGACTGATCATGCCACCTGCTAGTTTTACTCCAGGCGCAAGCTCAGCATTAATGAAATGCAGCGGAACCTTAGTGTGTATTTTTTTATTCTTATCAATCCGCTGAAAATCTACATGAAGCACCTGCAGTTTATAAGGATGCATTTGTACATCACGCAACAATACCTGTTCCTTAACACCGTCAACATTTAACGATAAAACAGATGCATGAAACGCTTCCAGTTTTAGCTTATGGAATAGATTGTTGTGGTCTAATTCTATAGATTGCGCAGTACCCTCTCCACCATAAACCACTCCAGGAACTTTACCAGCCACACGCAGGCGGCGGCTCGCACCTTTGCCCTGCAATGCACGTTTATTAGCATCAATTTCAATTTGCATTTCAATTCTCCAAAATAAGATTTATCCGCGACCAGATAAATCAAAAATAAAAATATCTTCATTTATTCCATAAACAATGAGCTCAATGAACTCTCATTACTTATTCGGAGCAGGGATTCACCCAGTAAACTCGCGACACTTAACTGACAAATTCGATCACATGCCTTGGCATCCTCACGTAACGGAATCGTATCAGTAACTACTAATTTATCCAGTTTAGAATTTGCAATCCGCTCCACTGCCTTACCAGATAGCACCGCATGAGTAGAATAGGCAACCACACTCGCGGCACCACCTACCTCTTTTAAGGCCCTGGCAGCTTCGCATAGTGTATTAGCCGTATCTACCATATCGTCTATAATGACACAAGTACGCCCATCAACTTCACCGATAATATTCATTACTATAGATTCATTCGGTTTAGGGCGACGTTTATCGATGATCGCAAGATCGCACTCTAAACGTTTTGCCAAATGTCTCGCTCGTACCACACCACCCACATCAGGCGATACGACGATCAAGTCTTGATAATTATGCTTCCATATATCACCTAACAATATAGGCATTCCATAAATATTATCCACTGGTATATCAAAAAAACCCTGGATCTGATCCGAGTGCAAATCCATTGTCAAAAGTCGATCTACTCCAACAGTGGTAAGCATATTGGCTACTACTTTGGCTGTAATCGGCACACGCGCCGAACGCGGCCTTCTATCCTGACGCGCATAACCAAAGTATGGGATTGCAGCTGTAATACGGCCTGCTGAAGCACGCTTCAAGGCATCTACAATCACCAATATTTCCATAAGGCTGTCATTGGTAGGTGCACAAGTAGATTGCAATACAAACACATCCTTGCCACGCACATTCTCAAGAAGCTCGACCATGATCTCGCCGTCACTAAAACGAGAAACCGTTGCTCGTCCTAAATGAATATTGAGATACTTGACCACATCCTGGGCCAGTTGTGGATTGGCTGTGCCAGTAAAAACCATCAAGCTGTCATAAGACATGGCTAATAGTTTCCTGCTATCGACTGGATACTGAAAAACACAGTTCCTCCTGGTAATACAAAGCTCGCCACATAATTATAAATTTATATGCTCTGATTTAAACCAGAAAACCAGTTACTTGAAATCGATTCTGATCATTACAGATTACTGGCTGGGGAGGTAGGGATCGAACCTACGAATGCCGGAATCAAAATCCGGTGCCTTACCGCTTGGCGACTCCCCAAATTCACTACTCTACTAAAAATTTCTGCAATGGGTGATAAGCTAATCCCTCTGCAACGAAACCACTCATTCCATTGGGCAATTGCTGAAAAGCATGTTTCGCCGCCCGTTCGTTTGCAAATTCGGCAAACACACAAGCACCCGAACCACTCATTGCGACTAATGTCGTATTATTCAATTGCTTCAGCCACTGCAAATATCTTGCCACAACAGGATACATCTGGCAAACCACTGTTTCAAGATCATTACGTCCTTGCCAGATGGAAAAGGGCGGTATTGTGATAGGATTTGTGCTTCGTGTCAATTCATTGTTTGAAAAAATTTGTCCTGTTGAAACATTCACTGATGGTGTTAACACTAAATACCAGGCTGGTGGCAAAGCGATCGATGAAAGTTTCTCACCTATCCCTTCTGCAAAAGCATTTTCACCATAGATAAATACGGGAACATCAGCACCTAGCTCTAACCCTAATTCCATCAAGTGTGCTCTTTTCCAATTCAATCCCCATAAGCGATTAAGTACAAGCAAGGTCGTTGCCGCATCGGAACTTCCTCCTCCCAATCCGCCACCCATGGGAATACATTTTTCTAAAAAAATTTCTACTCCAAGATTTGTATGACTTCTTTGCTGCAACAATTTTGCCGCCCGAACACACAAGTCATTTTCTTCAGGCACGCCAGGAATAGGAGTGTGCAATTTGATGACAGAATCATCTCTTAAAACAAAACTCAGCTGATCCGAAAAATCTATAAACCTAAAGACTGTTTGCAACAGATGATACCCGTCTTCCCGGCGTCCCACCACATGCAGAAATAAATTAAGTTTGGCAGGTGCTGGAAAGGTTTGCATATTTTTAAATATTATAAAATATCTTCTAAGAAGAGAATACCATTACTCTTTGATTTTCCAGTTATCGATGACCAATCTCAGTTTTAAATCTATATGGCTAAGCTCCAATACCCTTGGAAGATTATTGTATGCGGGAACAAGTTGCGAAAAATAATCCAAATAAGTAATTTTCCAGCCGTCTTGCCTGATCGCTACCGTGCGGCCACTTCTATCCAAATCCTTTTCAGACATTGTGAATGGAAAATGAGTGCCCTGCACCCAGAATTGTAATCCAGAAAGCGGCAAACGCCATCCTAATACATCTTCTGTCAAATTTTCCACACTACTTGCATAATAAGCTTTTTGTTCTGAGGTAATAAGACTCACACCTTCTGGACTCCGCTCAATCTGAGCAACAGCCTGCCCTAAGGGTGAAAATAACATTATCTCGTCACTGATCTCGGTATGCTGCCAGTGCACACCGCCTGAAAATCCATTCTTACCTGCCTTGACCGAAACTCTCCCCATCAAATCAAAGTGAGTAACTATCTCCCTTCCTACCCCTTCGCCAGGTTGGGTAACAACAGTAGTAACGACATTCCGGCTTTCAAATACTGCACAGCCTGCAAGCATCGAAATTATACAAATCAGAAACTTCCATACAAAAAATTCATTATTTTTTCTAATGCTATTGACCAATGGATATCAAACCTACACTTTGTTTTTCTACGTTCCTAGCAGTTAAGTATCCAAATTTCTGCTATTACCTATTTTCGCTTCAAGTCGTGCATCATTGCTTCATAACAAAGCAAATGTTAATTAAAAACCACTTCTGGGTGCCTCAGGTACACTCTTGTTATTTTGAGTATCTGGCAATACAATATTTAATTCAAGCGTCTCTTGATTCTCATCCTGTTCAAATTTAACTGAGATAGCGTCTTGATCCACTTTGACGTATTTACGAATGACTGTCAGTAACTCTTCTTGCAATTGCGGAAGGTAAGAAGGTTTATTACGATAATAACGTTCGTGTGCTACGAGAATTTGTAACCTTTCTTTAGCAACAGAAGCTGTTTTGGATTTAGATGATCTAAAATAATCCAGCAAGCTCATTATTTTCCTCCAAAAAGCTTCCTAAGAAATCCTTTTTTACCCTCAATAAAACGATGAGGCCTTTTTTCCCCGAGATAACGCGCCACTATATCAGCATAAGCCTGGCCCGCGTCACTTTTCTCATCTAAGATCACTGGAATACCTGAATTAGATGCGTTTAGAACAGATTTCGACTCTGGAATAATGCCCAACAAATGCAGAGATAATATTTCCTGCACATCTTCCAGGCTCAACATTTCTCCTGCTTCAACCCGATACGGATCATAACGAGTTAATAATAAATACTCTTTGATGGGTTCCATCCCTAACTCAGCTCTTCGTGATTTACTTGACATAATACCAAGCATACGATCCGAATCTCTAACAGAAGACACCTCTGGATTGGTAACGACAAAAGCATCATCAGCGAAGTACATCGCCAAATGAGCGCCCTTTTCAATACCAGCGGGTGAGTCACACACGATATATTTAAAATCTTTAGAGAGCTCTTCTAACACTCTCCCCACCCCCTCCAGACTTAAAGCATCTTTATCGCGTGTTTGTGAGGCAGGCAGAATGAAGAGTAAATTACAGTTCCTATCGCGAATCAATGCTTGATTAAGATTTGCTTCACCATTAATCACATTGATGAAATCGTAGACAACTCGCCGTTCACAACCCATGATAAGATCAAGATTGCGTAAACCCACATCAAAATCAATTACGACTGTTTTATGCCCCTTTTTTGCCAATCCCATGGCAATAGCCGCACTTGTAGTTGTCTTACCAACTCCCCCCTTGCCCGACGTTACGACAATGATTCTTGCCACTTAATCCTCCCTCCTTCGCTGAGATATCCTATCCTAATTCTTTTATTATCAAAGCATGATTCTGCAAATAGATTTGTACTGGTTTTTTTCTAATTGTTTCCTTAAGATCCTCGCTTGTTTTATAATCTCCAGCTATTGAAATAAGCTCAGCTTGCAAATCAAAGCAGAATATTCTTGCATTCGTATCGCCTTGTACTCCCGCAAGCGCTCTACCTCTTAATGTATTGTAAACATGGATATTACCTTCAGCCATGATTTCAGCGCCCGCGCTGACCTGAGCTAATATAATCAAATCGCCAGATACATAAATACGTTGACCCGAACGAACAGGCTGAGTAATCAGTGTCGCCGCATTATTCACGACAACTTCCTTAACAATCGTTTGGGGGCTGGGTGCAGATGTTCTGGGTATTTCAGCGGCGGCTATACTTTGACTACTTCGAGTGTTATCTACTGGAATAAATATCGAATTTGCCTGTTCATTCTGAGACTCGCTTCCGCCACGTATTCCTATAGGGAATAAGCCAATCTTACGAATAAGCTGCACTAATCTTACAACATCTATTTCATTATTATTATTGTTTAATGCGTGCAGATCAAACACGATGGGTGAATTTCTGAAAAAATCCGGTGCCTGAGATACCTTTTGTAGCAATCGTTGTTCGATTACAATCAAATCATTAATATACAAAACCAAAACCGGCACAAAAAAAGTGCTGCTTCTAATTTCCAGCACTGGCTGGACTTCATTTATTTTTTCTGGTTCTATCGACATCTGTTAAATCAAGCTGGTCTTAATAATAGAAGATAATATCGATATTAATTTATTTATTGACAACAATTATGCATTATATCTTCCAATCGAAAGGAACTAATATTTTTGCTCAGCATTTGAACAATTTAACTTCTACAATCCAATCTACCTCTATCCTCTTGCAACTATGAAATTAATCTAATCATAACGCAATTCATTCTGCATAAAAGTCCTCTCTGCCACCTCTGGCAGGCTGTTGAAAAACTATCTACGTTACCGCTGCGGTGTCAAAAAACAGGTTCAAGATGCTTATTTATCAAGCATAAACTCCACTTTTTTCTCTCCCTGTTCTTGCCTATCATCTACAGCCTCAAATACGTTTTTCAACAGCCTGCTAGGCTAGAATTATCTATTTAATCTATTGTCAAAAAGTTAATACCATATTTTTTAGATTTGATGAATGATTCTATAACCTCAGAAAGTAAGCATACTTGATAAAGGAGGAAATATGAAATCTTATCTATCAATAATCAGTTTACTTTTATTGCTGAATGGATGTACAAGCTTGCCGTCTGCCATAAGAGATTTTCCTTCTGTTAATGTGTCTTACCAGACAGTAAATCAGGATATCAGCGCTTATAAGGATGTCCCTGTTCGCTGGGGTGGTGTGATCATCGACGTAGAAAACGAAAAAGACTTCAGTCGGGTACAAGTTTTATTTTATCCTCTTAATTATAGAGGGTATCCAAAAATAGACAAAAAGAGTGAAGGTCGCTTTGTCATTGAAAGCAGTGATTTTCTCGACCCTGCTGTTTATGCAAAAGATACTGAGATAACAGTCGCCGGAACAATCAAGGGTGATATTGAGCGCACTATTGGCAATAAATCTATACCAGTGCCGCTTATTTTAGCCACATCAATCTATTTGTGGCCTAAAGATTATCGTAATTATTATTATTCTGTGCCTTATTATCCTTATTATTGGTGGTAAAGGGTTTTGTGTATATTTTTCTGCGACATTATTACTTATGAAAAAATTGAGCAGCATGATATAGCTGCTCTCAAAATACTCAAGTAAAAACGAAAAACGAATTTATTGCATCAATCTTTTCATGGTATCCAATAACATTTTGGGTGAATTTCTGAAAAAATCCGACGCCTGAGATACCTTTTGTAGCAATCGTTATTCGATTACAATCAAATCATTAGTATACAAAACTAAAACCGGCACAAAAAAGTGCTACTTCCAATTTCCAGCACTGGCTGGACTTCATTTATTTTTTCTGGTTCTACTGAGCATTTGAACAATTTAACCTCTACAATCCAATCTACCTCTATCCTCTTGCAACTATGAAATTAATCTAATCATAACGCAATTCATTCTGCATAAAAGTCTTCTCTGCCACCTCTGGCAGACTGTTGAAAAACTATCTACGTTACCGCTGCGGCGTCAAAAAACAAGCTCATTTATCAAGTTAAACTCCACTTTTTTTCCCCTGTTCTTGCCTATCATCTACAGCCTCAAATACGTTTCTCAACAGCCTGCTAAGCTAGAATTATCTATTTAACCAATTGTCCAAAGGTTAATACCGTATTTTTAGATTTGATGAATGATTCTATAAACTCAGAAGGCAAGCATACTTGATAAAGGAGGAAATATGAAATCGCATTTATCAATAATCAGTTTATTTTTCCTACTGAGTGGGTGTGCTAGCTTGCCGCCCGCCGCAATAAGGAATATCCCCTTTGTTGATGTGTCCTACCAGACAGTAAATGAGGACATCAACACTTATAAGGATGTCTCCATTCGCTGGGGTGGTGTAATCGTTGACGTAGAAAATGAAAAAGATTTTAGTCGGGTGCAAGTTTTATTTTATCCTCTGGATAAGAGAGGTTATCCACAATTAAGCCAAAAAAATGAAGGTCGCTTTGTCATTGAAAGTAGTGATTTTCTGGACCCTGCTGTTTATGCAAAAGATACTGAGATAACAGTCGCCGGAACAATCAAAGGTGATATTGAGCGTACCATTGGCAATAAAACCATACAAGTACCCCTTATTTCAGCAACGGCAATCTACTTGTGGCCTAAAGATTATCGATACTATTATTATGGCCCAGGTAGATATGGAGGATATTACGGTTATCCTTATTATCCTTACTTTGGCTATTACGGTTATCCTAGTTATCCTTCCTTCTACAGGAGACACTTTTGGCCTTACTGGTGGTAAAGAATTTTGGGCGTATTTTTTGACTAATCACAATTTGTTTACTGATATTTCTTCTTTCACCTATAGCAGCATTTTATCTTATTTCTGAAAATGAACTCTTCATGTTGATAAAGCTCGAGCGCTTTAAATACATCATCGACAATCATCACCAGAAAGTTCATCCAGCAGGTGATAAAAATCAAGCAGCATATAGCTGCTCTTAAAATATTTCACTAAAAAAAGCTACTGCATCAATCTTTTCATGGTATCCAACAACATTTCATTGCCTGGATTTGCTTCAAGTGCAGAACGCCAAACCTTCTCAGCATCCTCTTTTGCCCCCTTAGCCCAGAGCACTTCGCCTAAATGAGCGGCAATTTCTGGATCAGGACGAGTAGTAAAAGCAAGATTCAGATAATTGAGACCTTCACCAAGATTTCCCATCCGGTAATACACCCACCCCAGACTATCCATAATGTAAGGATCTTCAGGCGCTAGCTCAACCGCCTTTTTGATTAAAGCCAATGCTTCTGGCAAGCGCAACCCTCGTTCTGCGAGACTATAGCCTAATGCATTATAGGCATGCGCATTATCTGGTTTCAACTCGATCAGTCTGCGTAAATCTTTTTCTACGATGTCAAATTTGCCAATTTTGTCTGCTGCCAAAGCCCGATCATAAAGAAGGTCAGGCTGATCAGGAATTTTTTCAAGATTTTTGTCCAGTAACTTAAAAACCTCTTGATCCGCATTAACTTCTCGTAATAATTGTGCTTCAGCTAAAATTAATTGGATGCGTTGCTGCTCATTCTCCGGTGTTAATCGTTGCAAATGCTGGCGCGCGCGATCAATTCCTTCTTTCCTGAATAGCAAAACAGCATAACGGATTTGAGCGGGCAAATACCGTTCACCTCCACTTATTTTCTGATATGTTTCAAGAGCAGCATCAAAACGTTGAGTAACTTCATAAATTCGCGCTAAATTGAAATAGATATTATTGGGATCTTCATAACCTAGATCCAAAGCTTTCTTAAAATTTTCTTCAGCACCATCGAAATCATTTAATTCAAGAGATAATAAACCAACTGCGAGCGCAATATCAGCATTAAACGGATTCTCCCTCATCAGTTTCTGGAACTGATCGCGCGCTGAAACAAAATTTTTCTCCGACATCAGCATGCGAACATAAGCGATTCGCATATCATTGGCTTTAGGATATTTTGCGAGATAATTTTCATAAAAAGTCATCGCTTCTGCATTAGCAATTTTCTGCAAAATTCGACCTTGATGAATCGCGGCAACTTCCCAATCAGGACGTAATGCCAACGCTTTTTTCATTTCCTTAAGTGCGAGATCAAGCTGATTAGCATTCCATGCAGCCTGGGAAATTGCGAAATGTGCTTCCGGCAAATCAGGGTAAGGAGTCGCAAGCTGTTGCAGCAACTTCAGTGCTGCTTTTTTGTCACTGTGACGTGACAGTAGCCTACTCAAATGCATAAAAGCCTTATCAACGGAACCTTTCTCGGACGATAGCAGTTTCTCAAGATGAGGACGTGCTTTATCAAGCTTCCCAATACTCACAAACAAGGCCGCTGCAGCTTGACGCGCATTGATTGAATCTGGCTCAATGTCGACCCACAAAGTAATAGCTTCCTCTGCTTCATCAGGTCGACGGGCACGAAGCGCTACATCTGCAGCACGCTCGGCAATGCGTGGATCCCGTGTTTCTCTGGCGAGCTTAGCATATCGCTCAACAGCCACATCAAGATTATCGCGTTGCAGTGCTGTTTCAGCCAGCAAAAAATCAAACAATAACTCGCTCGTCAATTCCTGGCCGAGTGATTTCAATTGCCCCTGTTGGTTATGGCCAGCCGATTCAACTGCTTGCAAATTTCCAACTTTTGGCGTCTGAGTACATCCAACTAGACCGACTAAAAACAATATCCAATGCATTCTAAAATTCATCTGAATGAGCCAATAAAATCATTAAGACTAAAAAAAAACAAACCAGTTCTTATACTACGGCATATTTAACAGTTCTCACAGTATAGCTAACGATCACAATGTATAGATGTATTTTTGATACTCTACTCACATCAATTTATGCATCTAAAGCTACTTAGTCACCTAAGGAAACCCTGAATAAGTCATCAAGCAGGAAGAATGCGAGGCAGGGGGAGTGCAGAAAACAAAATATCGGAATAGATAAGCAAATTCTGGAGCATCACCTAGCGCAATAACTCGTTTACGCAAGAGTTTATTCGGTGTTTCCCTAAAAAATGTCTTTGAAGATAGATCATTCTGTCATTAAGGATTTTGTGTAAATGGATTAGCGCTATTTGCTGGCTGATTTGGGGAAAGAGGATTAGAACCTGCTGTAGCCTTATCGCCAGCAAAAGGATTGGTAGGAGTAGCATTCTGTAAACCTGATTTAGATGTTGTTGATTGCCTGGAATCTGTTCCACTAGCAGCACCAGTAGCATGAATAAACTTCCAGTCTTTATAACTCTGTGCTTCTGAAAATGCGGAATATTGTTCTGGAAAATTTGCTCGCTTGAGCGGGATCTTGTCCGATTTGCTATATACACCGGTAATTCCCGACCCAGCTTTCTCAATCAATCCCCAGTCATGACTATTCGTCATTGGGTCAAGGAAAATTTTTCTAAGATGGCGTTTGATTACCAATGAACTCCTATCTTCGAGTAATTGCTCAAGCGATTCCGGATACCGTTTTGCTTTCCCACTTGAACTAATGTGATACGACTCGATAGCACGCTTGAATTGATCCCCCACATAGAGTAATTCTATTTCTTTCTCCCGCTGGGATTCAATCTGCCACATTGGACCAACACCTGCCAGCACCACACCTGCAAGCGCAACCGCAAATAGCGTCCAGAGATAGATATAACCTTGTTCTGCCCAGGAATAGCTAGCGTGATTCTTTATCACCATTTATCGTAAAACGTTCCATCTAATGCCTGCTTGTCAGAGCTACTGTGTATATCATACACGCCCTCAACCACCTCTTCATCAGGAGGAGGAATTTCAATCCATGTAAAAGCACTGTCGGTCATTGGATCAATTGGAATAGCACGAATATAACGCTCTTCCACCAATTGCTCCAGATTAAGCGGATAGACTCCCCTATCAGCATAAAATTTATCAATTGCATCGCGCATGATACTCAGATTTTGTCGCAATACAGCCTCTCTGGCTCGATCGACTGAATTGAAATATCTCGGTGCAACAATACTGAGTAAAGTAGCAATCACCGCCATGACAACCAATAACTCGATTAGCGTAAAACCGGTACGCCGGTAAAAATCAGATATTCTCATTTACCACTGATTATAAGGTATCCCATTCAATCCCTTTCGATCGGAATGCGAATAGATATCAAAGACATCATCTCCTTCTTCTGGATTACCGGGCGGGCTTTCGTAACTACGCTTTCCCCACGTGTCAGCATCCGGCACATTCTGATCTGAGTCTGAGTTTGTAAACATAGGGTCACGGGGTAAACGTCGCAAAAAATAGATCATGTTTTTTTTAGGATCTTTTATATTTGGCACACCTTCCACTAGGCTTTCCAATTTGCGAGGATATCCTGTCTCGTCAGCTTTCTTTTCTATACGCCCCTCATCCGCAGCCTGTTTATACGCATCGATTGCTGTGCGAATCTGCCGTAAGGCAAGACGTAATTCTTGTTCCTTCTCGCGCTTTATGGCAATCTCACGCAACGGCATCACTGCAGAAGCCAAAATAGCGACTATAGCCACCACTACCATCAACTCGACCAGGGTAAATCCACGACAGGTTGAAAATAACAATCCCGAGCTTCGATTTAGCATACTTCTAATGGATTTCGATGCTGGCTGGAGGAGGTAAGTTCACTTCAACTGGATTTCCCTTGTCATCTTGTGTTGTCGAGCTTTGAATAGCAATCTCAGTAGTGCCAGGATTTGGACTAATCGCTTTAAAACGTAAGACTGCTGTCATACCGCTTGGCTGTTCTCTACCCAACTTGATAGTACGCACTCCGGATTTCTCGCCACCATCCAGCACTTCCAGCATATCCTTATCGTATGCTAGATTAAGCTCATTCACCAAGTTGGATTTCTGGGTAACGAGTCTCACCGTAGCGGTAAATTCTCGATCCATGGCCACTGTAGCCGGTGCCAGCAATGAAAGTGACGGAGAAGAGGCGCTAGTTTGCGCAGCTGCTACGGCAAAAGGATTAGGTGCAGACTCAGGCTCAGTTGGTGGCTGCACTTCACCAAAAACAGACCGAGCAGTTGATGCAGGTCCGGAAGGGGCCAGGGCCAGCGATTGTGGCAATGTTTTCCGAATGTACGTCGACAATCTTCCAGCAGCATTGGCCGTACCAGAATAAAACTCACTCTCCAGTTTAGTCGGTTGTGTGACATTACGAACAACACGCGGTGTAATTAACAATATAATCTCCGTCTTTTGACGATTCAGATTTTGGTTACCGAACAACCTGTTCAGGATCGGTGTATCAAGCAATCCTGGTATACCTCCCAAGCTTCTTTTATCATCATCGTTTATCAAGCCCGCCAACACATGGGTTTCACCATCTCTTGAGGAAAGTAAAGTTTCCGCTGTACGTGTTCCCACGACAGGGAATCTACTACCCGAAGTTCCAGTTTCAAAAGCAGTTATCGAACTTACTTCAAGCATAACCTTGATTGACACCTCGTCATTCGGAGAAATGATAGGTTCAACTTCCAGTTTCAGTCCAACATCGATAAAAGTCACAGATTGAGATACCGTAGCAGCAGTTCCCGTGACATTGGAAGTGATGATAGGCTGCCTGCTACCAATCAGAATTTTAGCTTTCTCGCGATTCTTGACGCGAATACGAGGGTTGGCAAGCAGGTCATTAAAGGTAAGATCCTTTCTTAAATCAATCACGACTTGGTTAGGGATCGAGAAATTCTTTAAACCCATCGTAATCTCATCAAATGGTACAGGTGTGGCAATGCCAAGAGGCAAACCAGGTGCGGGAGAATAAGTGATTTGATTTGGCGTATTAATTCCAAGCTTGGCTATATTATTTCGGTTAACTTCCAAGACCTCAACATTGAGCATAACCTCTGGATCAGGAAAATCATTGATTGCAACCAGGCGCTCTACCAACCGTATTGCCTCCAGTGTGTCGCGCATAACAAAAAGATTGAGTTTCTCGTTAACGTAAATATCCTTAGCCTTGACTAATCCTCGGATCATCGCAACCATCTGTTTGACATCAGTATTGATCACATGAAAACTCCGCACCACAAGCTCTTGATAATCCTTCTGCTTAGCAGGTGTATCCGGATAGATCAATAAAGAATTGTCGTTCAATATTTTGTAAGCAAGCTGATTAGTCATCAATAGCAATTTCAAAACATCTTCAATTCTGTTCTCGCGCACAAAAATAGACGTCTTCGAGTCCTGCTGGACACTCTTATCAAAAATGAAATTGATCCCTGCTGCGCGTGATATCAGCTCAAAAATTGTTTTCAAGCTGGCATCACGAAATTCCATGGTAATGGGTTTATCAAAAGCTGTAATTAATGCCAGTCCAGGTTCTTCAGCTCGGGTAAGGCGCTGATTGATCTCCTTAATTAATTGGCGCGCATCTCCATTCATCGGGTTTTCCTGTAACACTGCGCGCACGGCCGCCTCAGCACCTTCCACATCATTTCGAGCAAGAGACTCTCTGGCTTGCTTAATAAAAGATTGCTGATATCGTTCCAGACTGAGTACTTCTAACCCAGCTCTGGCACGCTCGCTATTGGCATTAATTTCGAGTACATGGCGGTATTTCTGTTCGGCAACATCAAGATTCCCCGCTGATCGCGCACTTTCTGCTTCATTGATTATGTAATTGATGATCATTTCACGTTGCCGCGTCAGTACCGCACGAATTTCTCTGTTATCAGGCTCTTCATAGGCCGCCTGTTCAAGTTTCCTCAAACCAGCATCTAATTGGCCTTGTGCAATCAGTTGCTGACCTTCTAGAAATGCCGTATTTCTGGTGGCTAATTGCGCACAACTCGTTAATAGTGTCAGTAGCAAAACAATGAAGACAAATCTGCCTGATTTCATTGAAACCTTCCAGGGTTATTGTTATTGATAAGAAGAGTTTGTTTGATGCCCAATGGTAGATAAGTGAACTCGATCGCGTCATCATTAATTCTATCAACCCGATAGTTCTTCTCGATACGCCCCCCTACTTTTGCAATATAATAATTATCTGCCATGGAAAGAAATACGCTCGTCATCTTTCCTTCCGTAATTTTGCCGACATATTTAAATTGCAAAGGTGGTGCTACAGGGGGTGGAGGGGCAACAGGTGCTGGCCTAGCAGCTTGCCCAGAACCCCCAGAACCAAATGGTGACTGGGAAAGATCAGCACGCGGCTGCCTCGGCTCCCATGAAGTCGACGCAAAGATATCATCCGCTTCTACATTGAATTTTCGCTGCCCCAATTGATCAAGTTGTAGATGACCCATGTCACTTTTTTTGCCACGCACACTACTTGATGTAGGTCGAGTTGGCAAGATCGGTTGCACAGCTTCTTCTATGTCAACATCATTCTCCTCCAGCCATACCACTGCAATTAGTGTTGCCACTAATGCGCCCCCCAGAATCAATCTGCGAAAATTGGTCGCCTGTTTTTCCATGTCAGCCACGCAGATAAAGACTCATGCTAAGTCGCACATCCAGTTTGCCCGATTTAATATCTTCACGTTTAAGAACTACATCAACCAGCGCCATCGCGGGAATGGTTTCTAGCACATCAGCGATGAAAGCACGAATTTGTGGATAACTACCACGAACAGGCAAAATCATCTCATAACGCGCCAATTTTGATTCTTGTTCTTGCATCAATCGATAGTCACTGCCGCTTAGCTCAACCCCGCGCTTTTTAGCAATCTTATCCAATTCCTTGATCCAATAGGGCGATGAGTCGATACTCGGAAAAAAATCATAAAAAACCTTTAACGCTTGGCTATCATCTAACTGAGTGGGTACAGCAGATTGAATCTGCGTCTGCTGCTGCATTGATGCTACTTGTTCTTTGAGTTTATGGAGCGCCTCTTTTTGTGGCAAAACAGCTGCCCAGAAAAATACAATCGAAAGTACAAACAAACCCAGACCTATTTTTCCAATTAGATTAAGTCGTGTTATTTGCCAGCGTATTTGAATCAGCAGTTTTTCTAAGGTAAGTC
The DNA here is from genome assembly GCF_900107265.1 of Nitrosomonas sp. Nm33. GTDB lineage: Bacteria > Pseudomonadota > Gammaproteobacteria > Burkholderiales > Nitrosomonadaceae > Nitrosomonas. The sequence continues at coordinate 18,075 of NZ_FNPJ01000050.1, forward strand.
GATCCATGTGGTGGTCAGAGAAAAAGCAATTGGTCGATAGGGATTCTGTTGCTTCACTTTATAGTTGAGCAAATATGCATTTTCAAAAACTTCTTCACGCTCAATCGCTTCGACAAAATCAGCCAGCGCCACCAAATTTCTCGCTTCACCCGTGATTCGTATCGTGCGATTGGCTACATTTGGTTGCACTGATAATAGTGCAATTTCCTTGCTAACAACATACTCTAACGAATCAAACAACACTTCCCATGGTAAATTGATTTGTCGCAAAACTTCATTTGCCTGTTTTACCTCCTTTTGTGTTTCTTGAGTAATTCGTGCAATCGGTGTTCTGGGTGTCTTTCTATGCTGTTGTTGCTGCTCAAGACGATCGATGCGTGCTTCCCAATGGGAAATTTCCTCCATGATCGATTTCAGCGGATAAAAGCATGCAACAAAAATAAGGAAACCTAATCCCAGCAAAATATAATCGATATGACGCGCTTGCTGCTCTGCATAAGGAAACCTCAGTTTCAGGTTACGCATGGCCTTACCCTATCAACTACGATAAGAGAAAGAAGGAAAATGGAGGGGTACCGGCATTTTTTCAGTCGGTAAATGAGCAAATTGCCATCCTTTATCGATTGGTAAATCCAAATCCGGATGTTCTGGTGAAAATAGATATACCTGCTCAATGGGTTCCCGATAACCGGAATTAATAACCTCTTGTTCAAGTGCAGCGAGCAACTCGGTTTCAATCGAATGTACTATGCGTTGATTACGTATTCCCTTCCACTCGCTGTTGGAAAATAAAATCATACACAGTCGCCCCGGCTCAATGACTACAAACCAGAATCGCTTATCATTAAATGATCTACACCATTGATCAAAGGCAGCTGTCAGATAGGGTTCTATTTGCTTTAACTTAATGCGATGACGAGATGCCAGCGCTTCAAACTCATTGTATAAATTGCGGGCGATCGCGGCACACACTGTACCTTGATAGGGATCCTCGTCACTTATACTCACAACCCAGCTATCGACTCGTTCTCCGAATACTTCTCGCATGCTAAAATTGGCATAAGCAAGTAATTCAGCAGAATTAGTAATTTCTTGCTGCGGTGGAACAACAACATAACGTACAAAATGATTTGAAAGCGTAATTATCAGCTCAGCGCCCTTCAAATCTGATGCAGCATTCTCTTTTTCAATCATTTGTTCAAGTTGTTGTAAAGATGTCTTCCACATGGCAGTATCTTGTTGATACTCATAGATTTTCGAAATTGCGGGTAATTGCCTGGATTTTATGCCCCGGAATGTTCTCACCATGTCAACGCGTCCGGGCGCAAAAAAAACCTGAATCTGATCACGCCATAATAGTGACTCGATCCGATCACGCCACAATAGTGACACGATTAGCCTCCTGCAAACTGGTCTGTCCTGCTTTAACCATCTCAAGCGCAGCTTCACGCAAGAAGCGGGTACCATTCTGTTTAGCTGCTTCTTTGATGCGGCGAATCGTAGCCTGTGCGATAATCAATTCACGAATCTCGTCATTCAACAGCAATATCTCGGCAATCGCACTCCGTCCCCGATAACCACTTCCACGGCACTGGCCACATCCTTTGCTGAAACGGAATTTATAATGCTCTACTTCTTCCAGAGGAATGCCGGATTCCGCAATCAATTGATCTTCAGGGTGCTCATCAGCAATGCAGTGAGGACATAACATACGAACCAATCTTTGCGCAACAATGCCATTCAGGGCTGAAACGAAACTATAGGGATCCACTCCCATATGGGAAAATCTTCCAATCACATCAAATACATTATTGGCGTGCACTGTGGTAAAAACAAGGTGACCGGTTAGTGCAGCTTGTATTGCAATTTGGGCTGTTTCGGCATCACGAATCTCACCCACCATGATTTTGTCTGGGTCATGTCGCAAAATTGAGCGCAATCCTCGCGCGAAGGTAAGGCCTTTTTTTTCATTGACCGGAATCTGGAGAACACCGGGTAACTGATATTCGATGGGATCTTCAATCGTGATAATCTTATCATCACCACGATTTACTTCCGAAATTGCGGCATAGAGTGAAGTCGTCTTGCCACTTCCAGTAGGTCCGGTTACAAGCAACATGCCATAAGGCTCCGAGCTCAACCGGCGTATACTGGCAATGGCTGCCTGGTTGAATCCAAGTTGATTCAATGTCAACCCTTCAACGTGATCCGTAAGTGCCTCCCGATCAAGGATCCGCAACACCGCGTCTTCACCAAAAATACTCGGCATGATCGATACACGAAAATCAATCTCTCGCCCTTGAATAGATACTTTGAAGCGACCATCCTGAGGAATCCGACGCTCTGCAATATCGAGATCAGACATAACCTTGATACGCGAAATCACCTGCTCAGCCAAATCATAGCCTTGCATCACACCAATAGTGGTCAATACACCATCAATCCGATATTTTATCGCTAATGCACCCTGCATCGTTTCGAGATGAATATCACTTGCCATTGATTTATGGGCATCATATAAGGTGGAATGAACCAGCCTCACTACCTTGCTCGTACCTTCATGGATCGTCTTTAATGACAGATTCTCGATACCTACCTGCGCCACCCCCTGCTGCTCCGCTGGCAACACATTATCCATCGCCCGCATATTCTTTTCTTGCTGAGCAAAAAATGCTGATAGATCAGCCGGATGCACTAAATACCACGTCACACCTACTGCAATGTATTCATCTGCCCAGGCATGTAAATTGGGTAAAAATGGATCTGCTATCGCAAGCAAGTATTCTTGATTTTTACGGAATAATACACATTCCTGTTTGACAGCTTCTGAAAAAGGCAAAATCTCAAAAGCGGGACGTAATTCGTGCAAATCTTCCATCTGGAGTACTGGCATCTGCATGAGCTGGCCCAATTCGACCATCAGCTCACTGGATGAGTAACCATATACCTCCTCCAGTATCTTGATGACAGGCGTTTTCTGAGCTACAGCCTGTTGGCGCGCTTGGCCAAGCTGATGCAGATCGATAGATGGCTTTATAAGAGGTTGAGAACTCGCTTCAATCAATTGATACTTCCTGCCAACTCAAAAATAGGCATATACATTAAAATAATAATACCACCAATAACCGTACCGATAACTGCCATCAGCAGCGGCTCGATCAACTTGGTTGTCCATTCGACCCAACGTGCGATTTCTTCATCATGAAAGCCACCAATCCGCTCCATCATGTCCCCCATAAGTCCTGTTCGCTCGCCTACTCGTAACATCCGGCTTCCTACTGGTGTCGTCAACTCTGCCATCTGCATTGCACTTGAGATTGTTTTACCTTCACGGATATGGGTAGCTGCTGCGATTACCCTTGGCCGGAAATGAGATTGCAAAAGATTACTCACCATTTCCAATGCTTTTGTGATCGGAATACCTCCTCGCAATAACATTCCCAGCGTTTTATAAAACCGGGCGAGTTGATAAATCCGCATACGCTCACCGATAGCCGGAATGCGCCATAACAACTGCATTAAACGCGCTCGGAAAGCAGGCCGGGTGAAGCTGTAAGTAGCCAGAGCCATGATAGCGGCAAAGACTACCGCTAACATCCAGCCACTTTCGTGCACCAACCGCCCCCATTTGATCAGCATAACGGACATCCATGGTAAGTCCGAACCAATATCCTCATAGATGGCACTGAATTTAGGCACGACAAACAGCAGCAAAAAAACTGCCACAAGCAGTCCAACCACCAACAGCAAAACCGGGTATATTGAAGCACCCACCAGTTTTTTACGCGCCATATCCATTTGCGTCTGATAGGTGATATATCGCGTCAAGGCTTCAGGTAAATCACCCGTTCGTTCACTCGCCCTAACCGTAGCGATATACAGTGGAGGAAATATCTGAGGATAAGTTTCTAATGCTTGTGAAAATGTCATACCTTCATACAAGCGCGCAAGAATTTCCTGGATAATCTTACGTACGCCGCTATCTTCTTCTTTCTCAATAAGCGTCTCGATACTTTCCACCAAGCTGAGACCGGCCGTTAAAAGAGAGAGGAGCTCCTGACTAAAGTGAGTGAGAGGAAAACGCGTTCTGGATTTGGGAAGCCAAGAGAAGTTTCGTTGCACATTCAGCACCATCCCACCCTGGGCAGCAATCTGCTGTCGAACTTCCTGCTCATTAGCTGCATCCAGTTCGAGAGATACTGTGCCTTGTTTGGCAAGAATGGCTTTTACAGTATAACGCATTGATCCTTTCTACCAGTTGGCAATATCGACAGCATCACCCGTACCACCCGGCTGCCCATCTTTTCCTAATGAAAACAGATCAAACTCTGCACGCTCACCCGGATACTTATATTGATATGGTTTTCCCCAAGGATCAGGTGGAGGTGTTTTACCAAGATAAGGACCTTGCCATTTTGGTTCATTACCAGGTCGTGTCACGAGCGCGTTTAATCCTTGCTCAGTCGTAGGATAGCTCCCCACATCCAGGCGATATTGATGCAAGGCTTTTTCAAGCGAATCAATCTGAGCTTGCGCCATTTTGACTTCTGACTTGCCCACCTGCGAGAAATATTTTGGACCGACATAGGCAGCGAGCAAACCTATAATGACCATCACCACTAGTAACTCTAATAGTGTAAACCCACGAATATAATTTTTGTGCTTATTCTTATAGCAGTACTCCATTTTTTAACCTCTCAACTAAAATTACAATTTTGTTTTGACCTTCAATAAGGTAATCAGTGCAATTAAAGATAATGATATGCTATTTAGCACCAATACTGCACGAAAGACAAAGTGTATCCCAGAATTATTTCAATCAGGCTTTTCATTAAAAAATATTAAAATAATAAAATGAGTATGGGGGTTGATTGACAAATTAAAATCTATTACGCCCATAAATATTTCTTAGTTTGATATTTTTTAGAATGTATGAAAGCTAAAATAACTTTATTATGTCAATTTTGGGGTATTACTCCATGTTTATCTGTCATACAGAAAATGTAGTATAGAGACATAAAAGATTCTGTGTTACCCCACAACTGGTTTTGGTTTGCACCAGTGCCTTGACTCGAATAACGTGCTTGAAATCAGCGTTCAAATACCTCTAGATTGAACTCGGAGTATAGCTGGGCATGGAACATCCCTATCTCTTCCTTTTGCGCCACCAGGTGGTTTACACTGGTTTGCATTCAGCTCAGAAAGAGCTTTTTTCATTCTCCTTGAGAGCGAAAAAAAGAAACTCAATGAGCAGTTTTTGTTGCTCAGCCAGAATTGAAGTGGTCCCCAAAAACTGTACAGATTGTTAAGCTCTGACAAAATTAAAAAGGAGCTTAATGACGATGAGTAAGAAGCGCACTCAATATTCGA
>NZ_FNPJ01000059.1 GCF_900107265.1 Nitrosomonas sp. Nm33
TCTGACTCCTCTAATGATGAAACTCTTTTCCAAATTCGCTTCATCATAAGGAATTCAGATTCCTTTTACTTCTTTTCTTATGTCGAACTCACGTTACCTGAGGTGTTTGGATGCTGGAATTCCATTTATAAGAGATTCAATGCTTGGTCATCCAGTAACAAGTGGAGCAGAGTTTTCAAGGCACTGATTGTTGATGCGGATTGGGAGTGGGAATTCATTGACGGCAGTTATATTAAAGCGCATCAGCATCGTGCGGGTGCAGCAGGTCAAGAACCGCAGGCCATCGGAAAAAGCCGTGCGGGCAACACCACAAAGATTCATTTGGCGGTTGATGGTTGTGGTTTACCAGTTGAGTTTGAGATTACTGGTGGAGAAGTGAATGATTGTTCTGTAGCACCGCAGCTGATTGCCAAGTTACCTGATGCACAAGCGATTGTAGCGGATAAGGGCCTATGTGAAATGTCAACAGACCCTAGTCAATAAGCAACACATCAAACTTCAAGCTATAAAACATAACCGGCTTGCAAATAACCAACTAAGGCGTTCTCCTATCACCTGAATCAATGAAATCAACATTTCACGTTTGTCTCTATCATCTTCTACGAATTTGGCCTTGCTCTTTCAGTGACTTAAATGATTAAACGGTCAAGTTGTTTGCTTGCCACTTACTCTAAGATGTGGCAGAATCCTTGCCTATTATGCACTTAATCGCATAGTATAACCGTCAGTATTTCCTTGATTAACGCTATCTAAGTAAGAGAAAAAATGAAAGAATCCGAACATGCCATTCAATCCAGTGTAGTCGCAGAAACCATGTCAGCTGGTGGTAGCGCAATCCCGCCTAAAGCAGGTGATTCAACTTTCATCGATAGCGTCCCACCTTTGCAGATGGGGCGTGACCTTGTTGAAGATGCAGTCAAGAAAAGTAAATTTAGCGTTTCCCAGATTCTGGTACGGGGATTTTTGTGCACACCATTTCTTGCCTATGCCACAGCTCTCTCCGCATTGCTGGCATCTCAAGGATGGCCGACAGCAGCCGCTGGTCTTCTTTTCCCAGTTGGCTATATCATGCTGGCAATACTCGGTCTTGAAATGGCGACTGGCAGTTTCTCCGTTATGCCCATGGCTTTACTTGCTGGGCGAATCAAATTATTAAGCGTGATAAGTAACTGGACATGGACATTCATAGCCAATCTGGTTGGCGGCATTTTCTTCGCCTGGTTGCTTTGGTTTGCCTTGACCAAGGGAGGTGCAGGAGAAATTCCTGGTGTATTGACCACGCTAGCTAAACTCGCTGAAAAGAAAGCCTCTTATTCCGAATATGGCATGACTGGCTGGTTTGCGGCTATTGGTATGGGAGTGTTATGTAACTGGCTAGTCAGCCTCGGACCAGTTTTCGCGAAGGCATCGCGAAGTGTGCCTGGCAAGGTGATGCTGATCTGGTTACCCATTGCAACCTTCTTTGCGCTTGGTTTTGAGCATGCTGTCGTAAATATGTTTGTCTTTCCGGTAGGAATTCTATCTGGCGCTGATGTAACCATTTCACAATGGTGGCTATGGAATCAAATTCCAGTAACGATAGGCAATATTCTGGGAGCAGTAGCATTTAATTCAGTGTTGTGGTACCGCACACATAGTGCATAAAACAGGAATAGCGCGGCAATGTATTTAATGTACCTCTACCGCGCACATTCAAGTTTTAACGATCCTGGTTCCGAACATAATGCGTAGCGTCCAGGCGACAGCCCAAGCACTTCCACCTAATAAAAGCAGTTGTCCTAGAATACGTTGGTCACTCAGCAGATAATTTGCACAAAGGCGATCTGGCAGATCTAGATATAACCACCCTAGACGCATAAAAGTAGCCCAAAATTCCAGTTTTAGAACTCCTTGCGCGATAGGATGAAGCAATGGCCAACTTAAACTAAGCGAAATGCCCATTAAAGGAACCGTAATAAATTTTACTAACTCGAAATACCATTCTGATACCGCTGCATCCAGGGCGCGTGGCAACATCCAGTAAGTCATGATAACAATAGCCAACGCCATACCTGTTATTCCCCATCGATTCCATGGTATTATCTTGCTTTTCCAATGCTCAGATAATGATTTTCCGATCATCCATCCAATTATCGTCAATATTGGGATCTGAACCAGCATGTGTGTCACCATACTTTGTTCCAGAAATTGTTGCAAAGGAGGTAAAACCAGTGCAACAAACGCTACCAGCAACAACCATTCCTGCTTAATCTTGATGGACATTTTCTTTATTTATTACTTGAGTTAGATATTCTTTTAGCTCATTAAGCTGCTCTACGCCAAAAATAGCAACTAACCTACTCTCTGGGTCAATAACATGATAGCCTGCAGAATGTGTATAACCACCATATTCATCAGGGATAACGATTACCTTAAAGAAATCAAGAATAATTTCTTTCTGCGATAAACTGGTTGGACGCGCCGCCATCCAGTATTTTAAATTGGCAGAAAAGTGAGAAAGGTGTTCTTTTAGTCTCTGAGGAGTATCATTTTCTGGGTCGAAACTGATACTCAAGAAACGTAGATTATTTTTCTCTAGTTGCGCAGCAAAATCATTTTGTAGGCTTCTTAAGCCGCTGCTAAGTATCAGACATACACTCGGGCAGCTCGTATAAATAAAATCTATAACTATAAATTGACCGTGCCAGTCGTGCAAACTAACAAGCTCTGAATCTTGATTCTGTAAACGCCAGTTAGGTACAGAACGAGGATTCTCACGCACTTCGAGGCGGCGTGCTTCTTCTACAGTAAAAGCACGCCCGCCATCTGTGCTTACCCACAGAATGAGCAATCCAGTGATAACTATGAAAATCGTTGCCAGGAAAGTTCTCACTCCTTATTTCTCCTTTAGCCAAAAGGCCAAAAATATCTCAAAACCGGTTGCTTATCTTACCTATAGCCACACTTGCTTTCTGAGTAGATATTTAAGACCTTTTTTAACAATTCTCCCTGATGAGGGAGAATTGTAACTTTAGCGCGGATCAGCAGCCCGAGGCAAGCTGATAAGCGCACGCAACGTAAATATCAGTGCTCCCAATACAACCAATGCAGCAGCCACAGTACCAACCTGTGCAAAGGTTACCCATTCTGTCATATGGGTTGCCCAGCGACGAGGAATACCGTTTGCGCCACTGGCAAGAAAGACCATGGATGTCATGAGGGCACCGATTAAGTAAGCATAGAATCCTAAGTTATCAGTTGCCTTGAGTTGATCACCTTGACGTCCCTCACCAATAAGATGATAGGTAAAACCAAAGATCATCGGCAGCAATCCAAGTAGCAAGTAGAAGTGGAAATGCCCTGGCACCCACAAGGTGTTATGGAATACTCGATTGACGGTGATCATCGCATCCAGAATAGCAGGGATTACGCCTGCGGCCCAGCCAAACATAGATAAGAACAATAATTTTGTAGTGGTACTCCATTGAATACCAGAACGATAAACGATCATCAATGCACCGTAGCCAGTAACCACCAGAACTGGTATGCCACTACCAAAAGAAAGCACTTGCCCGACTATCAATGCCCATTGAGGCATCGGAAAATCCATCATTAAATGATGTGGGTAAACTGCCATCACCATGAACACAATAGCAAACCAGGCTGCATAAAAGACCTTGTTAGTTTTCCATGGGCGACCCGTGTATCGAGGCAATAATTCATACACTGCAGTAACAGATGCATAAATGGTAGCGTTAATGAAGACATGACCAAAGAAATAAATTAAATTTTTCATCAGTAATGCATCAGGCTGGAACTCTGGCGTGTAAAGATTAATCAGTCCCATGACCAATACTACCGCTCCTGCAGCTATACCTAAAAAGTTGACAATCATCACCATGGTACCGGCGACTACAGTTGCTGGATGGGTATAATCAACTGCTTCCTTACCAAAAAGCTGAGTGAGTCCAAGCGCTCTAGAGAGGCTACCATAGCGCGCTAGAATGCCTCTGCCCATATCCAGATAAAGAATCAGAAATCCAGTTCCAATGACCAGCAACCCTAACTGAAAAACAGCTGCCGCTCCTGTAGACCAGACTCCCATAGATTTGGCTGGCAAGGGATAAAGAAAGGTCCACGCGCCTCCATAACCACCCAGAAAAATGGAGCCCAGAATCATGACGACGCCGGTCAGAAAAATGATGAAATTGATCCAGAATATGCTATTGCTTAAGCGTACATATTGACGTAAAAAATACCATAATACCCCGGTCGAGGCGATTCCTGCGGCACCCACAACCCCTACACCGTGCACTGTCATGATTTGATAAAACAAATCAGCGCCAATTTCCAGCCAGGTACCTTGCACTGCCCTCATGGTCAGCCCGGCTAGCATCATTAACAGAAATACCAATAATCCCCCGATCAGATGCGCCTTGACAGCAATCAGGGCATTCCTGTTTTCTGAATCGCTATATTCAACTGAATTGCTATATTCAATTTTTCCACTCGCTACCGCTGTACTACTCATAACCCCCTCCACTCTTTAATTGTTCTCAATATTACTGTTGATCTGCTTATTTTACTGTTAATTCTGTGATCATGGCGTGATGTGCCAAACCACAATACTCCAGGCACAGAATTTTATATTTCCCTGGCTTATCAAATGTATGCAAAAATTTATTGGTGTAGCCTGGCATAGCCTGGGTTTGTCCAACTAAATTCAAATTTTCATCATAGATGCCGAATCCATGGTTTACATCCTCTCCAGTCACAAGGAAAGCAACCGGTTTGCCTGCATCCACGGTATTAGGCGCTATCGTCCAATACCACTGATATGCACCCACCTTTACAACCTGGTGGTCATTCTCAGGATAATCTTTTTTCTGATCTGGAATTGGGAACGGATTAGTTGAAACAAATGAAACGGCAATACCAAGGGTAAGTAAGAAAAGAAACCATTTGCTACGTACCCCATACCATTTCTTTGTGATTGACGGATAATCTGCTTCAACTTTCTTTGAATTAACAATAACAAAGTAAAAAACTGCTACGATCAAACCCATGCACACAAGTGTGACAGCATATACTGTTGAAACCATTTTAAATTTCTCCCTCCATTTAATTGACGTTCAAACTCGCGAATCTACATTTGATATAAAGTGCTGTCAACTTATTCTTGACATAAAAAAATCCATTTTTGCCTTGTGGTTTATTGAGTTACGCTCGACCTACCCCTGACAGATCAGGAATCTTTCGTAAGTATATATGCATAAAACCAAGATAACATCAACTATAGCTAAACCAGTTAAGAATGATTCAAAGAGCATTCTCATTGAAGAGACTCTCGATGGAGCATCGAAATTTTCTGCGCAGGACTTTTGATTGCGCCCATTTGTGTTCTATTGAGGTTGAGGTCCGGGGAGTAAGCGGGTAGGTATTTCGAGCACGTACCCAGCTTTGGCGATGACCTCCTGGATATCCTGTCGTTTGTGGAAAGCGGCATTGTCCATCACGATGACGCAAGCCGGAGGAAGTTTGGGCAACAGATCTTGCACGGTCCACGCGTAGAAAACATCAACATTAATGCTCGTCCTGAACAATCCGATGGTATGCAGGAATTCTCCGATCAGCGCACCGATGACGTTTGTCCGCTCTTTGGCATGCCAGTCCCGGACGCCGTAGCATCTTTGCCCCAGGGGAGCATATCCATGCATGCGCGGCATATCATGGGCAAACCCACTTTCATCAATGTAAACAATCGTGCGACCGACAGTTTCATGCGCCTTGATTTTTTCCTCGAAGGAAAGCCGTGCGCCTTCGTTCGCCCCAGGGTGCCGCAGTGTTTTTTTATAGCTCACGCGCAATTTCCTGAGGGCAAGAAAAATCGCATTTTACGTAACACTCAGACGCTTTGCTCGTTCAAACTGGTAAGCATCGGGGTAATCGAGAACATCCTGGTGCAGCGCGTCGAGATCAATCTTGCGTCTTCTGAGCCCTTGTGGCTTGCGATAGATATTCTTAATCCAGCGCGTCACGCTTGCCACACCAACATCAAACCGGGCCGCCACCTCCGCTATTGTGAGTCCTTCTTTCTTTCGAACAGACAGAACTTTACGGCGAAAATCCAATGTATATGCCATGCCTTCTATCATAATTATAATTATCTTGTTTTGCTATATCAATCGGGAATACAGAAGTCGAAATGACAGCAAAAAAAGATTCCAGTACTTCTGGCGCAAAACATAACTTCACCTGCATAACATCCAACATGGTATAGCCGTCCAGCTACTCGATTACAGACACATTGTTTCCGCATCAATAGTCGCAGTAGCTGCAAACCGTATTTACCTTATCTGTACTGCGCTGTGTTTGTGTTATCCTGGAAACCATGGGGGACCGTTTAGTTGAAAAGTTAATGCCGCGGCATAAATCCCTCCTGCAACCGCACGATGAGGCTACTAGGAGAGCGCATCCCATGTTGCGCCAAATGCGAATACTGCGTTGCTCTTTGTTATGAGGGAGCAGCCTTTCATCGCACCTTGCTTACCCTCAGCTAAACGCATGCCACGTCGCATCCAATCACAGTTTTTAGGATTATTGCTATGATCGACAATTTAAGGAAAACAACTGCAGGATGGATGCCCAATCCGCAAACAAACGCTCTATCCAGATGAAATCAAACTGATTGCTGTGGATTGCGCAACGCTATCATTAGCCGATATTAGGAAATCGCGCCATCTTCAAAATCGGTGCGCCGCAAAACCCGGTCACAAACACAGGTAACTGATTTAGAATAGAATTTTTTGTGGATAGCTTTTAGATTTGATGCAAAATGCTATTGATCTAACTCACGCTATCAAATTGATTACACGAGATCTTCTCACTTCTATGAGTGATTCGGTTCAGTTTTACAGTTATTGAGCAATGATTCGATCGCAGTTCTAAGGGGAGATAGAGGCATTGCCAAAGCAAATTGATTCAAATTTTGCGCGGCCCTTTGGCTAAGTTGTGGTTTCTGTTTAGATGAAATGCTAAACAAATTTTTACGGTAATCGGTATACACGATAATTTGAATAGATTCTACTTGTGAATCAAACTTTCTTAGTAATGATGGGGTAATATATTTTAATTTTGCGGCTATAGCACTGCTATCTGCATAGATTACGAGCAATCCATCAGAAAATTTACCAATAATGCATCGTTTAGCTAGTTGAGGAGAAACAATTCTAAAAAATGTGCGTTGTATCTCAATAATTTGATTTGCTGATACGAACAAGCTCTGATGAGCCGGCATCCTGCTAAGGACGTTTAGAAAGCCGCTCACTCTGTGCGCAGTCATAAACTTTACCGCCATTCCAAAATACGTTAATTTAACCTAACAAGCTATCCCATGCATGTCATCCAGGCAATACTACACCCTTCACGGGAATTATTTTCCCCGCTTGCAGGATAATTGAAATAGAACTTGTTTACGAATACGACATCGGCATGTACACTCGCGAACCCCATTTCTCATATATTACACTAGCTAATGTTTAATAATAGCATTACTAACATCATCTTCATTAATGGCTGTTAGTGTGTTCTGAACTGCTGATGGAAGCGTTTCCGGTCTATGCTCTAGCGCCAATTCCAGAACCTGATCTATCCATTTTACTGGTTGAATTTTCAGTTTGCTCTTTATATTTGCCGGGATTTCATTTAAATCTTTAATATTATCTTCTGGTATCAGCACCATCTTAATACCACCGCGATGAGCCGCTAATAATTTTTCTTTGAGCCCCCCTATTGGCAATACTTCTCCACGTAGTGTTATCTCTCCAGTCATAGCTATGGTTGCACGCGCTGGAATACCCGTCAGTACAGAAACCATAGCAACGCAAATCCCAATACCTGCACTTGGCCCATCCTTGGGTGTGGCACCTTCTGGCAAATGAATATGAATATCTTTTTTTAAATAAAAATCCTCTGCTATGCCAAGTATTGCTGCACGACTACGGACCACAGATAGTGCAGCTTGCACTGATTCCTGCATAACTTCACCTAATTTCCCTGTAGTAATCGTTTTTCCTTTACCTGGCAACGCTACCGCCTCAATTGTTAGCAACTCACCGCCTACTTCAGTCCATGCCAAACCAGTCACTTGTCCTATCTGATTCTTCTCTTCTGCAACTCCATACGTATAACGATGAACTCCCAAATATTTAGCAAGATTCCGCGAATTAACGGTAAGTCCCTCTTTCTCTTCCTTCTTATTACTTACGATAGTCTTTACCACCTTACGACAAATCTTGGATATTTCACGCTCCATACTACGCACACCAGCTTCGCGCGTATAATGCCGGACAATATCTCGTAGAGCAGATTCAGACAGTATCAGTTCATTTTCTTTAAGTCCATGGTTTTGCATTTGTTTAGGTAATAAGTACCGTTTGGCAATATGAAGCTTCTCATCTTCCGTATAACCCGATAAACGTATCACTTCCATACGATCAAGCAGTGCAGAAGGTATATTCAGTGTATTTGCTGTCGCAACAAACATCACATCGGATAAATCGTATTCAACCTCAATATAATGATCAACAAAAGTACTATTTTGCTCTGGATCCAGCACCTCTAACAATGCAGATGCTGGATCTCCGCGAAAATCCATTCCCATCTTATCTACTTCATCCAATAAGAAGAGTGGGTTTTTGACACCAACCTTAGTCATATTTTGTAGAATTTTTCCTGGCATCGACCCTATATAAGTACGACGGTGACCTCGTATTTCTGCCTCATCACGTACCCCTCCTAAAGACATACGCACAAATTTCCGATTAGTCGCACGAGCAATAGATCTTCCAAGAGAGGTCTTACCAACTCCTGGGGGACCGACAAGGCAAAGGATTGGTGCTTTTAGTTTGCTAACCCTTTGTTGTACTGCCAAATATTCAACTATTCTTTCTTTAATTTTTTCTAATCCGTAATGATCTTGCTCTAACACAGCTTCTGCTGCATTAAGATCCTTACAAATTTTACTTTTCAACTTCCACGGTAACGAAACTAACGTGTCAATATAATTGCGGACCACCGTTGCCTCAGCTGACATCGGTGACATAAGACGCAATTTTTTAAACTCTGACTCAGCTTTCGCAAGAGCATCTTTAGGCAGTGAAGCAGCTTTAATTTTTTTCTCGATTTCCTCTAGATCAGCTCCTTCCTCTCCTTCCCCCAATTCTTTCTGAATGGCTTTTACCTGTTCATTCAGATAGTAATCTCGTTGACTCTTCTCCATCTGACGCTTAACTCTTCCGCGTATACGCTTTTCTACTTGAAGAATATCGAGCTCCGTTTCCAACAAACCAAGTAAATGCTCTAATCGCTTCTCCACATCAAAAATTTCAAGTATTTCCTGCTTTTTCTCTAATTTCAGTGGCAGATATGCAGCGATAGTATCAGCCAGTCGTCCGGCTTCATCAATACCCGCAAGAGATGCTAGAATTTCAGGCGGTATTTTCTTATTTAATTTTACAAACTGATCAAACTGTGATACTAGAGCACGGCGAGCAGCCTCTATTTCTGGTGTGTTAGTGGCACTTTCAGTCGAGATCTGAAGTGCCTTTCCTGAAAAATAAGATTCCGAGTCAATAAATTCTAAAATACGCCCCCGATAGCTCCCTTCCACCAGCACTTTAACAGTACCATCAGGAAGTTTAAGCATTTGAAGAAGACTCGAAACACAGCATATGCTATAAAGATCTCGTGGCGCAGGATCATCCTTGGCCGCTGATTTCTGGGCTACTAACAAAATATTCTTACCAGATTCCATAGCAAGCTCTAATGCCTTTATGGATTTTGGTCGCCCGACAAATAGTGGGATCACCATATGTGGAAAAACAACTACATCACGTAATGGTAATAATGGCAAAATCAATTGATTGGATTCGTTATCGTTAGCTACCGAGGTCATATTTTCACTTTAGATTAAGCACCACCGGTCTAAATTATGGTGCTATTCAAAAATATAGAATTAGGAATACTACAGTGTACAGTAGTTATTTCATGCGCTTCTAAATTTGATGTTTTTTTACCAACTTTACTCTAGATGTACTAGTTATACTTGGCCATCATAATTCTTTAAGCTTGCTTTGAATTCTTAGTAATCTTTGGTTGTTCTGAATAAATCAAAATTGGTTTGATATCACCATTTACAGATCCATGATCAATCACAACTTTAGAGACATTTTCAAGAGAAGGTAAATCATACATTATATCTAGTAATATCTCTTCCAGAATTGATCGCAAGCCACGTGCACCTGTTTTGCGCATCAATGCTTTCTTAGCTATCGCTTTGAGCGCTTGCTCCCGGAACTCTAATTCAACACCTCCTTCCATGTTAAATAGTTTCCAGTATTGCTTAATCAAAGCATTTTTAGGTTCAGTTAATATTTGGATCAGAGCAGCCTCATTAAGTTCATCTAATGTTGCAATGACTGGCAAACGTCCAACAAACTCTGGAATTAAACCATACTTAATCAAATCCTCAGGCTCAACAGCTTTTAATACTTCATTAATCTCTTTATGATTATTACGGTTGATTATTTCAGCGCCAAAACCTATACCGCCTTTTTCCGATCGCGACCGTATTATTTTATCAATGCCATCAAATACTCCCCCACAAATAAATAAGATATTGGTGGTATCTATTTGAATGAACTCCTGATTAGGATGCTTACGCCCACCCTGGGGAGGGACTAAAGCAATTGTCCCCTCTATTAACTTTAACAAAGCTTGCTGCACACCCTCGCCTGAAACATCTCGCGTAATAGAAGGATTATCAGATTTACGTGAAATCTTATCTATTTCATCAATGTAAATAATACCGCGCTGAGCCTTTTCTACATCATAGTTACACTTCTGCAGTAATTTCTGAATGATATTTTCTACATCCTCTCCCACATATCCCGCTTCGGTCAGTGTTGTTGCATCGGCAATAATAAATGGCACATCTAATAATCTTGCCAATGTTTGTGCTAGCAGCGTTTTACCGGAACCAGTGGGGCCAATTAAAAGAATGTTACTTTTTGCAAGCTCAATATCATCAGTATCACTGACTTTGGTAAAATTCCTTAAACGCTTATAGTGATTATAGACAGCTACAGAAAGAATCTTCTTGGCTGATTCTTGACCGATAACATATTGATCAAGAATCTTACAAATTTCACGAGGTGTGGGTAAATTAGATTTCACTAATTTGGTAGTTTCATTAAGTTGCATTTCTTCACGAATAATGTCGTTACAAAGATCAATACATTCATCGCAAATAAATACAGATGGTCCTGCAATGAGCTTCCTCACCTCATGCTGACTTTTGCCACAAAAGGAACAATAGAGAAGTTTATCGCCATCCATTTTTTCAGACATAATTTGACTCCATGACCATTGAGCAACGCCACTTTAATAAAGAAATAAAACTATTCAAATCTAATTACACCTCTTCAGGCATATGCCCAATTTATTTCTTATTGTCTCTACTCGTAAATACAGCGTCTACGAGACCATACTTTACCGCTTCTTCGGCACTAAGAAAATTATCACGGTCCGTATCTCTTTCGATGGTTTCTACTGATTGACCACTATGCTTAGCCATGATTTCATTCAAACGACTTTTCAGATACAAAATCTCTCTAGCATGAATTTCTATATCCGAGGCTTGCCCCTGAAATCCCCCCATAGGTTGGTGAATCATGACGCGAGAGTTAGGTAAACAAAAGCGCTTACCCTTTGCTCCAGCCGTCAACAACAAAGAACCCATACTTGCAGCCTGACCAACACAAAAAGTGCTGACATCCGGTTTTATAAATTGCATGGTATCGTAAATAGCTAGTCCCGCAGAAACCAGACCACCAGGAGAATTGATATAAAAATAAATATCTTTATCCGAACCTTCTGACTCTAAAAATAATAGCTGAGCCACAATCAAATTTGCTGATACCTCAGTAACAGGCCCTACCAGAAAAATAATCCTTTCTTTTAATAATCGGGAATATATATCATAAGCTCGCTCACCTCTCCCACTGGTTTCAATAACCATCGGGATCAAACCTAAACCTCTTGTATCCAAAATAACTCACTCCTGATTAAGCTGATGCCTGAGAATATCCCATCAAATCCTCGAAAGTCATCTCTTGATCAATTACTTTAACCTGCTCCAATGCCCACGAAACAACATTGTCTTCCAGTACTAATGACTCAATCTCTTTTAAACGCTCAGGTGATGAGTAATGCCACTTAATCACTTGTTCAGGATTCTCATAACTCTGAGCATAATACTCTACATATTTCTTTGTCTGTTCCGGTTTAACATTCAAACTATGGATTTTTACAATTTCAGCTAAAATCAAACCCAATTTCACCCGCCGTTCAGCTCTTTCCCAAAATATTTCAGGGGAGATAGGAATATCCTTATCAGCTATCCCTTTTGCTGCCAGGCTGTTTTTAGCATCCTGAATCAAATAGTTTACTTCTTGCTCAACTAAAACTCTTGGTGCATTACATACGGTCGTATCAAGTAAGCACTGCATGATTTGTTCCTTCAGTTTTGCTCGTGTCCTTTGGAAAACTTCACGCTCAAGACTCAATCGAATTTCCTCATACATTTTCTTTACGTCGCCATCTTCGATACCAAGTAATTTGGCAAATTCATTATCGATATCAGCCAGCACAGGCGCCTCAACTTTGTTGAGCTTGATATTAAATGTAACAGATTTTCCTGCAATTTCTTTATCATGATAATCAGCTGGGAAAACCATCTGAAATGATTTCTCATCTCCCGCACTCATACTGATAATAGCATTTTCAAAATCTTTTAAAATGTTTCCATCACCCAGAATCAAAGTAAAATCTTGTGCCGTGCCGCCACGAAATTCATTTCCATCGATCAGGCCTACGTAATCTATATTAACTCGATCACCTAATGCTGCTGGATGATCAGTCAATTCGTATTTGGCTCTCTGTTTTTGCAAGACATGCAATGTTTTTTCAACTTCTTGATCACCAATTTTTACGACGGGCTTATTCACATTAAGTACACTCAAGTCTCCAAGCGTTATATCCGGATAGACTTCAAATGTTGCACTAAATTCATAATGAGCATTATTTTCTTCAGACTGCTTAGCCTTAAAATGCGGAGCACCTACAATTCGTAAATTTTGCTGCCGAACCGCTTCTTGAAAGTGCTTCTGCAATATTTCTCCCAGCACTTCCTGGCGCAACTGCGCGCCAAATTGTTGAGCCACTATTTTCAGCGGCACTTTACCGGGACGAAAACCTTGTATTTTTACTTTTCCAGCCAAGCGCTTTAGACGATCATCTAATTCCACTTGGATTTTTTCTTGAGAAATCGAAATATCAAGATTTCGTTCCAGAGGATTGGGATTTTCAACGTTTGATTGCATTAAATCTTCCTAAATAACCGCTAATATAATTGCCAAGACGAATAAATTGCTTTATGTAGTTTAAGCAGAAATGGATTCAATCTTGCTTCCCTGGTGCGAAAGGGGGGACTCGAACCCCCACACCTCATCGGCGCCAGAACCTAAATCTGGTGCGTCTACCAATTCCGCCACTTTCGCGCATTACTCTGCTTTTTACTGTTTAATTATACCTTGTTATTCATAATATCACAGCCGGACTATCTTGCATCTTGACAAGATATTACTTTGCCGCTCACTCCCTTACTATCTGGCCCCATGAAGAAAAGATAAGCTCTCATCAAATCCTGAGGCTGAGGCAATAGATGTTTCATTTCACCTGGATGAGTTTTCATGCGTTGAGGCGAATGAACAGGGCCAGGAATGAGTGTATTGATACGTAAATTTGGCAATAACTCCCATTCTTGGGATTGAATTTTAACCAATGCTTCTATACCCGCTTTAGCTACTGCAAATCCACCCCAGTACGCAGATGGCTCATGGCCATGTGTATCTGATGTCATAATAACGCTAGCATCAGAAGAAGCTTTAAGCAATGGCAAGCAAGCTCGAGTAAGCGCAGCTGGTGCAAGTAAATTAACTTGCATGATTATTTGCCATTGCTCAAGCGTATGATTCTCCAATGGCATTGGACCAAAAGCAAAAGCAGCATTATGCAGTATTCCATCTAATCTCCCCAATTGTGATTCAATTGCGTCAGCGATGGCCTGAAAATCCTTCTCTACTGCTTTCTCAAAATCAAAAGGGAAAATGACTGCTTCTTCTCTACCTAGTGCTTGAATGTCATCGTAGACATGTTCTAGTTTTTCAACTTTGCGACCATGCAAAATTACCGTAGCACCATGAGTTGCGTAAGCTATCGCAGCAGCACGCCCAATCCCTTGTCCCGCTCCGGTAACTAAAATGACTCGCTCGCTGAGTAAATCTTTATCGGCTTGATAATTCTTTAAATTATTCATCAAAAATAGAGCAGTAACATGGAAAACGATTTATTTTATAACCATCTCATGCAAAATCAATTGCAATACCATGCATGCTATTGCTTGTTCGACAGAGAGGGGAAAAGGTCAATTAATTTCTAAAGCAGATCTTTGATGCAGAACTAATAAATGTATGAAGAGTTTATGCTTAAAAGTGATCCATAAAAATTAAACGCTACAGCAACAAATTGCTGAAACAAAATCTGCCACTGTAGCGATCCTATCATAATCAAAAAGAATAGGGTTACATTTCCATGCCGCCCATACCGCCCATACCGCCCATACCAGCACCATGAGGAGCAGCTTCTTCTTTCGGCAGTTCCGCCACCATGGCATCAGTCGTCAGAATGAGAGCAGCAACAGAAGCAGCATTTTGCAATGCTGAACGTGTTACTTTGGTAGGATCCAGCACACCCATGGCAACCATATCCCCATATTCACCTGTAGCAGCGTTGTAACCAAAGTTGCCTTGGCCTTCTTTCACTTTGTTTGCTACTACTGAAGGTTCTTCACCACTATTAGCCACAATTTGACGCAATGGCTCTTCTAATGCACGTAAAACGATTTTAATACCTGCATCTTGATCGTGATTTTCACCTTTCACTTTACTTAGGGTGCCAATAGCTCGCATTAATGCAACGCCACCTCCAGGGATGATCCCCTCTTCGACTGCTGCGCGTGTAGCATGTAGCGCATCTTCGACACGGGCTTTTTTCTCTTTCATTTCAACCTCGGTAGCCGCGCCTACTTTAATGACAGCTACCCCACCCGCCAATTTTGCCACCCGCTCCTGGAGTTTTTCCTTATCGTAATCGCTCGTAGCTTCTTCGATTTGAGTACGAATTTGAGCCACGCGCGCCTCAATATTTTTAGCACTACCCGCACCATCGATAATGGTAGTATTTTCTTTTCCGATCTCGATGCGTTTTGCTTGTCCCAAATCTTCCAATTTAGCTTTTTCGAGTGATAACCCAACTTCCTCGGCAATCACTGTACCGCCTGTAAGGATTGCAATATCTTCCAACATCGCTTTACGACGATCGCCAAAGCCTGGTGCTTTAACGGCGCAAGTTTTAAGTATTCCACGTATATTGTTTACCACCAGCGTGGCCAGCGCTTCGCCATCTACATCCTCAGCAATAATCAACAACGGTCTGCCTGACTTGGCTACTTGTTCCAGTACTGGCAGTAAATCACGAATATTGGAAATTTTCTTGTCGTGCAACAAAATATAAGGATTTTCCAGTAATGCGATTTGTTTTTCCGCACTGCTGATAAAATAAGGTGAAAGATAGCCACGATCAAATTGCATACCTTCGACGACTTCAAGCTCGTTTTGTAAACCTGAGCCATCTTCAACCGTAATTACCCCTTCTTTCCCAACTTTTTCCATTGCCTCGGCAATGATCTTGCCTATTTCCACATCGGAATTGGCTGAAATACTGCCAACCTGCGCGATTTCTTTGCTGGTGGAACATGGTTTGGAAAGTTTTTTCAAATCTTCAATGGTTGCTGCAACCGCTTTATCGATACCGCGTTTTAAATCCATTGGATTCATGCCAGCTGCAACATAACGCATCCCTTCTTTTACGATGGACTGCGCTAATACGGTCGCTGTTGTGGTGCCATCACCGGCCACGTCAGATGTTTTGCTCGCTACTTCCTTGACCATCTGGGCGCCCATGTTTTCAAATTTATCTTTCAGTTCGATCTCTTTTGCTACTGAAACGCCATCCTTGGTGATCGTGGGTGCGCCATAAGAACGCTCCAGCACCACATTACGCCCTTTTGGACCCAAGGTAACTTTAACCGCATCTGCTAGAATGTTAACCCCATTGACCAAATTATGACGGGCCACATCACCAAATCTTACTTCCTTTGCTGCCATAATCTTTCTCCTAATTTACAGTTAATTATCTAATCGCCAGTAATCTTGAATCCAATTAACCTTCGATCACTCCCATGATGTCTTCTTCACGCATTACCAAGTACTCTTCGCCTTTTACCTTAACGGCCTGGCCAGCGTATTTTCCAAACAGTACTTTGTCGCCCACTTTTACTTCCAGCGCGCGAATTTTCCCATCATCTCCCACCTTGCCTTTTCCTACCGCAATTATCTCACCTTGATCTGGTTTTTCTGCAGCAGTATCGGGAATCACAATTCCAGAAGCAGTCTTGCGTTCTTCTTCCAACCGTTTGACAATAACACGGTCATGTAAGGGGCGAATATTCATAGTTGTTTCTCCTAATAGTGATTAAAAACATGAACATCAGTAAATTAATAATATTGACCCGGACCCGGAAAGTCCTACAGAAGTGTTGGCAACAAACATGAGTATTATTAGCACTCATCGCCGACGAGTGCTAATAATAGAATCTATTAGAAGGAAATTCAAGTCAATGAGTGATAAAAAGTCAATAAGTTGTAAGAAGAGAAATAAAACCGGAATAATTAAGAAAGAAAAAGTGGAATAAAAAACACTGGGTATGCTAGTTGTTTATGAAACATGCTGAAGCGACAAGGAATTCAGCAAAGGCTGAAACACGGGCGTTTGAAAAGTGGTTTTACCACTAAAATTCATACCATTATCGATGCACTGAGTAGTCCTCTGGATTTTATATTGACTGGTTTTGACTGAGTGTTTCTTCCAAAAAATTAAATATTACAGAAAAATATCTTCTTGATTTGAGAAAATGGCAGAAATTACATGGAGTTTATACAGTTTGTCTCAGCGTTGATTTAGCTTCACTAAAATGTCAATTCAGCCTAGTCGAGCGGTCGAATCGACTCTATCATTAAAAGGAGTCAAAAACGATAATGAATACCTTTAACCAAATCAAGGATGAGAACCGCAGAGCCTTTATTAAAGGCATGGGTTATTACGCAAGCTTAGGACTGACTTTTTCGACCTTGTTAGGAGGATGTAAACCCATTAATGAGCATTCTATGGTTACACCATTGAATCTGACACCAGCCGAATGGCAGCATCTGCATCGCTGTATCGAATTGGCAACCGAAGCTTTGGAAGCAGGTGACGAGCCGTTCGGTTCTGTACTCGTAGCGGCGGACGGCACTGTGCTCGCCGAAGACCGCAATCGTGTGGTTTCTTCCGGTGACCGGACTCGTCATCCAGAGTTCGAGTTGGCGCGTTGGGCCGCGGCGAACATGACTGCTGAGGAGCGAGCTGCAGCTACCGTCTTCACCTCAGGTGAACACTGCCCGATGTGCGCCGCCGCGCATGGCTGGGTCAGATTGGGTCGCATCGTGTATGTGAGCTCTTCCGATCAACTGATGACTTGGCTTGCCGAACTCGGAGTTCCACCATCTCCAGTGCGTAGCTTGTCAATTCGGGAGATTGTTCCCGATTTATTGGTAGAGAGCCCGGTCCCCGATCTCGCGGAACAGGTACACGAACTGCATCGCCGCTTCCACAGATCATCTCAAGAAGCAAGACCACAAATTTAATCCAGATGAAGGCAATCTTGCCGAAAATTGCCCAATCCTCTGCTACGGCAAATTGCTCTGTTGTCACTGAGCAGGGGTTTGCGGGGCAATGATCGTGAGGTTTGGCGTCCACTTTGTCATACCTAAATGAAGCGCGCAAAGCAGGAGCTGATGTGCTTTATATACTTACCGGTGAGAGAAGCGGTAATGATTTGGCTTATGCAAGAGCCTCATCAAAGTTGCTTTATCAGATAAAGATATTGCCAGGTTTGAAGAAAGGGCAAATTCCGTATCTCTGCTATCAGCGCGTTGAGCTTGATGAGCGACAAGAAATTGAGAATCTTATAAGTCAAAATGAAGTATCTGTTTAACCTTGGATTGATCGAGACAACAGGAATAAAGCTTGCAACAGATAAAAAAGTTAAAGCTTTAATAACGCCTTATCAAATATTCAAAGCAAGTGGCAAAGTGGACAATAAGATACTAAAAGAAGTCATTATGCTCGCCAGCTCATAACTACCTCATTATTGCCGCAACGTATCATTCAGAACAACCTGGAAGCCCATAGCAAGATCAAGCAGTGACGGGGTTTTCAGTGGAACGGCAAAGTACAAAAAGTTTTAACGATATATTGCTGCTACTATGGTAATAAATTTGCATGTTATTTGGTACTGACCATAAAAGCAGCATTAACTCGTGTAGAGATGCAGGCTTATCTCTATAAAAATAAAAAGGAAAGTATTGCGCATGGGAAATGAGCCTAAATCCTCATATATCCTCCTATTTAGCAATTATTCCTGAACAGGAAAATATCAATCACATGCAATAATTCGATATTTATTTTCTATTTTTTGCCTAAAAAGTTTTATTTTTGGTCATTTTCTAAAAGTGTTTTTCCAAGCACTTAGTGACTTTAATCTATTATATTTAATAAATAATTTCGTATGTCTAATACTAACTCTGGAATTCCACAATCATCATCCCCTCTTCAAGAACGTAGTCAGAAAGCTGTTTGGCACCCCTGCACCCAAATGAAGCAACATGAAAACCTTCCGCTTATATCCATTGCAAAAGGACAAGGAGTCTGGCTATATGATTCCGATGGTAATCGCTATATCGATGCGATCAGCTCATGGTGGGTCAATCTGTTTGGTCATTGCCATCCCTATATTAATAGCGCGCTGAACGATCAACTCAACAAACTTGAGCATGTCATGCTTGCAGGGTTCACCCACGAACCCGTGGTATTGTTATCAGAGCGCTTAAGTAAATTAACCCCAGGAAATCTCGGACATTGCTTTTATGCCAGCGATGGTGCCTCGGCTACTGAGATTGCCTTGAAAATGAGTTTTCATTATTGGCAACAATGTGGTTTGACCAAAAAAACTGATTTTATCAGCCTGCAAAATGGCTACCATGGCGAAACACTGGGTGCGCTATCAGTGACCGATGTCGCTCTTTTTAAACAAACTTACGCTCCATTGCTGCGACATACCCAACATATGCCTTCGCCAGACTGGCGCAATGCTTCGCAAGGAGAATCCCCCAAGGATTATGCATTAAGAGTAGCGAATGAACTCGAAAACTATCTAGCTGAACATCATGAACACACTGCAGCTCTGATTCTTGAGCCACTTATCCAAGGCGCTGCAGGAATGGCGATGTATCATCCCGTCTACCTAAAGCGTGCCAGAGAAATTTGTGATAAATATCAGGTACATCTGATTGCTGACGAAATTGCTGTTGGATTTGGTCGTACAGGAACCATGTTCGCTTGCGAGCAAGCCAGCATTACCCCGGATTTTTTATGTTTGTCAAAAGGATTGAGCGGTGGTTATTTACCGCTTTCAGTCGTTTTGACAACATCTAATGTATTCCAGGCCTTTTATCATGACAAGACTTCACAGGCCTTTCTGCATTCACATTCTCATACAGGCAATGCTCTGGCATGTCGCGCGGCTCTGGCGACACTCGATCTATTCGAGCAGAACAACATTATTGAAACCAATCGTGCCAAAGCGAACTATCTCAACCAATTGTCGCAACCGTTGCAATCTCACCCAAAAGTAAAAAACTTTCGCAACTGCGGCATGATTTGGGCATTCGAAGTCATTACAGATGATACTGACTTTACGAATACCTTTTTTAAAAGGGCTCTCGACAAACAGCTATTGCTTCGTCCACTTGGCAATACCGTCTACTTCATGCCTCCATATATCATTAATGAGGAAGAAATGACGTGGCTGGTAAAAAGTGTTGTACACATTCTTGATACATTTTAAACCAAGAAGGAAAAGAAGCTACCGTATGCAACTTACTTTTCCGGGCTGGCCTGCGAAGTCACAGGTCCAAGCTATTTGATTGAAACAAATCGCACACATTTTCTGGTTGATTGCGGCATGTTCCAAGGCGGGCGTGAGGCAGATCGCAGGAATAGAGCTGCTTTCAATTTTGATCCAGAACAGATTGATTTTGTTTTGCTCACCCATACTCACATTGATCACTCCGGCCTCCTGCCCCGCCTCAGCACCTGGGGGTTCAGAGGCCCTGTCTATGCCACTAAAGCCACCAGCGACCTACTCAAAGTCATGCTCAAAGATAGCGCTTATATAGCTGATCCCATATAAAATGATTTAAAGTGCATAAGCGGTAAAGAGCTGCTCGATGGAGCATCCTTCCTTTTTTCTGATTGTTTTGGCCTG
>NZ_FNPJ01000061.1 GCF_900107265.1 Nitrosomonas sp. Nm33
CACCAAAGAATCAATCGGGTTGCCTGAACCTGATTAACTTTATATGTCAGAGCTTAACTTTCTTTCAGGTTGTCCAGTTACAGGGAGCCACATCAGAGTTGCTTCACGTCAAAGCCAACTGCATAACCAGATCCTCTATTGCCATATACTCGCCACTGACTAAGAAGATCATCATTCTCACAAAAACAAGTTACATAAACATCAGAATTTGGCTTAGCTCTAAGTGTTTTGTAGCTTAGACGATGCAAAAAATCACGGTATATCCATAATGAGTGATCAGAATATGATTCTTCTATTCTATCTGGTGTCGCTTTTTTTATTAGATCGCGATAAATTTCCTCAACCAACTCATGTGTATAGCTAATTTCGGTCTCATCATTGAGATAAAACGCATGCGTAGCCCATAATTGTTGAGAATTAAGTATTCCGAGAAGCCCTGCTGAATCAGTGTAGTGGAAAAGCCTTGGAGGAATACATCTATGCTCGTACTTTAAACTTAAAGAATCTAACTCTTGCCTAAGCGAATCAAGTGTATTTTTTTCTTTCCTTTCCATCGTTGCAAATCCGAATGAAATTCATAATAGCTCCTTACATTTCCTGAAAAAAAGTAAATTTAGTTTTCATAATATCCAAATATGTTATGCCTGCAAATTCAACATACTGCCAGATTGGATAAAATACGCTAAGATGGATACAAAAATATCAACTTTGCTCTGATCGATAGATTTTCTTTAATTAAACTTTTTATGCCTATTAAATCCCGTATTCGCACCATTCCTCATTATCCTCATGAGGGCATCATGTTTCGCGACGTTACCACACTGCTGAAAGATCCTATTGGTTTGCGTACCACCGTCCAGGAAATTGTTGAGCGCTACCGAACGAGCAAGATCGACAAAGTTGTGGGCATTGAGTCGCGCGGCTTCATTATCGGTGCTCCCGTTGCGTATGCAATGGGAGTTGGTTTTGTGCCGATACGCAAGCCAGGCAAATTGCCCGCCGAAACCATCGGTTGTGACTATCAATTGGAATATGGCAGTGATCGAATTGAAATTCATATCGATGCAATCCAGAAAGGAGAACAGATATTGCTGGTGGATGATCTTATTGCCACAGGCGGTACCATGGAGGCAGCTGTCAAGCTGATCCAAGAGATAGGTGGAGAAATCGTCGAATGCTGTTTTGTGGTTGATTTACCTGATGTTGGCGGTAGAGCTCGTCTAGAAAAGCAAGGGCAAAAGGTATTTGCATTATGCCAATTTGAGGGAAGTTGAGCAAATACACTTACACACTTACTTCGTATATTTACCCGATTGAATCGACCATTATCTATTTGACAGAATTGTCAAATTCCAAGTGACTCAAATTGATCAATCCACATGGTGAAGTATCACACCGTTCGGGCTGAGTCTGTCGAAGCCAGCTCAAATTTCCACAGATTCAGTATAAGCAAACTTTAAACCTAAAACACAAGGAATATCGTAATTACAGGCATAATATCTGGCCGGTCAATTAAGATGAGTCTCTTCTTTTGGAGTAATACATGCTAGACATTCAACAATTACGCACCGATCTAGAAAACATCGCTGCACGCCTGGCCAAACGCGGTTATACCTTCCCGGTTGCACAATTCCATTCGCTGGAAGCGCAACGCAAATCAATCCAGACTCATACTCAGGAGTTACAAGCGAAACGCAATGCCACTTCCAAGCAAATTGGCATTGCCAAGCAAAAAGGTGAGGACGTGACTGCAATTATGGCAGAAGTCGCTCATCTTGGAGATGAACTTAAACAGACCGAGAGCCAACTTGAACATATTCAGGCCAAGCTGCAACAAATATTACTGACAACCCCTAACTTAGCGCATAGCAGTGTTCCAGAAGGAAAAAGCGAAACGGATAATCTTGAAATACGGCGCTGGGGAACACCCAGATCATTCGACTTTGCTATCAAGGATCATGTCAGCATAGGTGAAGAACTAGGTTCACTCGATTTTGAGACAGCAGCCAAATTGAGTGGGGCACGATTTAACGTGATGAAAGGTGGCATCGCCCGCCTATACCGTGCGCTGGCGCAGTTTATGCTGGATATGCATATTCAGGAGCATGGTTATACCGAGGTTTATGTACCCTATCTGGTCAATGCGGATTGCTTGCAGGGTACAGGACAATTACCGAAATTTGAGGAAGACCTGTTTGTCGTGCATGCTGGAAGTTGCAGCCATTCTAGTTCAACCATCCCAACCGAACAGGATTCATTCAAATTACACCTGATCCCCACTGCCGAGGTACCCTTAACCAATATGGTGCGTGATGAAATTATTCCGCTTGAACAGCTTCCGCTGAAATTTGTTGCTCACACCCCTTGCTTCCGTTCCGAAGCGGGCAGCTATGGAAAGGATACTCGCGGTTTGATTCGCCAGCATCAATTCGATAAAGTCGAACTCGTGCATATCGTGCATCCACAAGAATCCTATGAGGCATTGGAACAGCTCGTCAGCCATGCAGAGAAAATCTTGCAAAAACTGGAATTGCCCTATCGGGTGATGACATTATGTACTGGTGATATGGGATTTTCGGCTGCAAAGACGTATGATATCGAAGTGTGGTTACCTGCACAAAATGCCTATCGTGAGATATCTTCCTGCAGCAACTGCGAAGCTTTCCAGGCACGACGCATGCAGGCACGCTTTCGCAACGAAAAAGGAAAACCGGAATTGCTCCACACACTGAACGGTTCTGGCCTAGCGGTTGGACGAACGCTGGTAGCCATTCTTGAAAATTATCAAAATGTGGATGGCAGCGTAACTATTCCATCTGTTTTACAGTCTTATATGGGTGGCCTTGACCGACTTGCCATTGAGGGCGGAAAATGAACCTGCTGTGACACATTTCTCTAAATCCGGAGGTACTTAAAATGCAAAATGAAAGCAATAGCACGATGCATAACCAGGATGATATGGCAAAACTCGAAGCTGATGTCCGCGAGGCAATCGCTCATGGTGGGGACGTAAAAGAAACAGTGCGACAATTGACCCTCAAAGCAATGCAAGCACATCGTTTAGATATTGAATCGATGGGCCGGATTGCAGCCGCTGTGATGCAAGGTGCGCACGATGGGGCGCAGCAGAAATTGGTGCATGCAACGGAACAATCCCATGCTGCCCAGACCCAAATTACCCATGCAGTTGCTGGATTGGAAACCGCCTTCGCACAATTCGCCGAAGCCTCAAAATTAGCAGTGGAGGAAGCAGCCGGGAAAGCCCAGCAATTTTCGCGTGAGGAACTCAGTAAGACACGTGCTGATCTTGAAAGTCTGGAAAGCTTATTTCTCGATGTTGTCCAACAGACCTCAACGACCGCCAAAGGTTTGATTGCTGATACCTTGAATGATCTGGTCACTCATGCAAAACGCAATGGTACAGCGATTGGTGCTCAGCTACGAGAAACTCTGGACACCTTTACCCAACAAATAGCATCTGTCGGGCATACCCAGCTCGAAGCTGGATTGCAACTTACTCAAGCAACAGCTGATCTGCTGCATAAAATTACCACTGGCGTTTTGGCGGGAATTTCAGAAAAAACCAAGGAAGCCAAGAATAAATAACTGCGAACTACCCGCCTGCATATCCCACTCAGCCACGCCATTTTTTGGCGTCGGCTGACTAGGTTTGTGGGACAAAACCGTTTCATTGATTCGTTGGAAGTGTACTTCAGATAGTGTAGACCTGCTGTCAATCTCATCACAAGGCTACGTTCTTACTTCCTTGGCTTCATCGAATTAACCAGAAATCACGGCTAAATTACATTTCCAAATCAAACATGGACGCCAAGGCGAACCGAAGACAATATAAATAATACGGCAAGAAAAAGCCACCTAAGTCAGGTTCTATTTAGAAATGGAATATCAACCTCCATTCTGGCAAATTCTATAACTGTTGAATCCTTCTCAATGTCAATACTGATATAAATTGAAAGGGTTCTCAGAGATGACTGCATAGCTTCAGCCAAAAAGAAATTATTTTTGATGACTCTTCGATAAGAGCTGGTCTTACGCGTTTGTACGTATTTTTTTAGCCAGCATATTTCGATAATCTATTGAACCATCGGAACTTAGCAAAAAGGCGTTTATTTATTTTTTATCATTCTCCCGGGAACGCCATGAAAGGAAGTTAAGAGATGAAAAAACTATTGCATATTATCGCTACACCCCGGGGGATGGATTCCAGAACCCTGCAAATATCACGCGTCTTTCTGGATGCATTTAAACAGAGTCATTCCGAATGGGTTATTGAAGAACTGGATCTCACAAAAGAACAACTGCCTTCGCTGACTATGAAGCGGGTGGATGGCAAATATGTGCTGCTAGGCGGTAAAGAATTATATGGAGATTTAAAAGAAGCCTGGGAAGAGATCATCGCGCATATCGAACGCTTCCTTTCAGCAGACGCCTACCTGCTCAGTACGCCGATGTGGAATTTCAACATCCCCTATCCACTGAAACAGTACATCGACATCATTGTTCAACCTAAATATCTCTTCCGCTACACCGACAGCGGGGTAGAAGGTTTGGTCAAAGACAGGAAAATGGTAGTTATTACCAGTCGCGGGGGCGATTACACGCCGGAAAGTCCCAGCCGCGATTTTGATTTCCAGGAGCCGTATTTGCGTACTATCTTCGGGTTTGTCGGACTGATGGACATCCGTTTCATTATTGCCCAGCCCATGGATATGGATGTCCATTTGCAAAAGGCCAGAATAGAAGAAGCCAAAATTAAGGCAGTAAGCGTAGCAAAAGAATTTTAGTCGAAGGAGAAAAACGGTGCCTCGTGACATACCGGTTGGTAACGGAAATATTCTTGTAGCATTCGACGGAAATTACCGCCTGCGGGAATTTCATTTCCCGCGCGTAGGAGAAGAAAACCACATCGGGGAACGGCCTTTTCGCTTCGGTGTATGGGTCAACGGCAACTTTAGTTGGATTCCGGATGGATGGCGAATCACCAAGAATTATCTTGAGAAGACATTGATAACGAATGTTGAGCTAACTCACGATACATGGAAACTGAGAATCATCACTAACGATCTGGTCGATTTTCATGAGAATATTTATTTAAAAAAGCTAACCGTACAGAATTTCTCCGGCGAGAAGAAAGAAGTACGCTTGTTTATGGCACAGAATTTTTCTATTCTCGGCAACGATATCGGTGATACTGCCGCTTTTCGACCAGAGATAAATGCTCTGCTTCATTACAAGGCGAATCGCTACTTTCTGATCAATACTTTTGCAAATAAGAAACCAGGCATCGATTTTTTTGCAACCGGCAACAAAGATTCCAAATACGATACAGGTACATGGAAAGATGCCGAAGACGGCGTACTGAGCCGGAATCCTATTGCACAGGGCTCGGTAGATTCTGTCGCTGCCATTCATTTATTCGTGGAAAAAAATGCAAGCGACACAGGTTATTACTGGATATGTGCTGGAACGAACTGGAGTGAAGTAGAACATTTAAACTCTGTCGTTAGAAAAACGGGACCCGAGGCAATTATTAAACGTACCGCGAATTATTGGAAACTGTGGGTAGAAAAAGAAAATTTGAATTATGATCTTCTCCCGGAAGCAACCACCCACCTTTACCGAAAAAGTCTTTTGATCTGCCGCACCCAAATAAATAATTGCGGCAGCATTATTGCAGCGAACGATTCTGATGCCATACATTTCAATCGCGATACTTATAGTTATATGTGGCCGCGCGACGCCGCACTGGTTGCCTATGCGCTGGATCTGGCAGGTTATTCAGAAATCACAAGAAATTTTTTTAACTTCTGCGCTGGGATTATGGAGAAAAATGGTTATTTTCTCCATAAATATAATCCGTCGGGATCTCCGGCAAGTTCCTGGCATCCTTGGCAGAAGGATGACAAAGCCCAGCTTCCCATTCAAGAAGATGAAACGGCCCTGGTTATTTGGGCGCTGTGGCATCACTATAGAAAATTTCACGATATCGAATTCATTAAACCGCTCTATAAACCCTTTATTAAGAATGCTGCCGATTTCATGATGAACTACCGTGATGCCGACACCGCCTTGCCCCTGCCAAGTTACGATCTCTGGGAAGAACGCCGCGGCGTGCTAACGTTCACGGCAGCGGCGGTCTTTGGCGGCTTAACTGCAGCGGCACATTTCGCTGAATCCTTTGGTGAAACGGAACTCGCGGAAGAATACCGCCGGGGCGCACGTCAAATGCGTGAAGCGATGGATACTTATCTTTATCTCGATCAGGAAAAAAGATTTTGCCGAATGATCAATTTCAAAGAAGATGGCTCCATTGAGATCGATCGGACCCTCGATGCAAGCCTGTATGGCATCTTCGCGTTCGGTGCTTATGACCCTCATGATGAAAAGGTAAAGAACACCATGCGTCAGGTTTATGAAACGTTATGGTGCAGAACGCATGTCGGCGGATTGGCTCGCTACGAAAATGATGCATACTACCGCGCCAGTGAAAATACAGCCGGCAATCCCTGGTTCATAACCACCCTATGGCTGGCTCAGTATTACATCGCAATAGCCTGCCAAAAAGACGATTTAAAAAAGGCACTAGAAATTATGCAATGGGTGGAAAAACACGCGTTGCCAAGTGGAGTCTTGGCGGAACAGATACACCCGGATACCAATAACCTTCTTTCGGTTTCACCTTTGACATGGAGTCATGCCACATACATCGCGGTAGTGCACGAATACCTCAACAAACTTCTTGAAACAGAAAAATGTGCGGCTTGCGGCCAGCCGAAATACCAAATGAGCCGCGAATAATCGGAAAGGAATGATCATAAAATTCCAGTTGGCTTTGATGCATGTGCCTTCATGGTCCATTGAGGGGTAGTTAGCCGAAGTTCATGTAGGGCAATAAAGATTGTTTGTTTTTTTCATAATCTATTTTCTCCCTTTCTATTTTTTCGTTGAATACTGGTGAAAAGTATTCATGTTTTATTGAGCAGGACTGCCTTTGGATATGTCCCTCTTCAAGCAGTTCATTAAGCTGATAACTTCTTGGTTATTTTCGCAACATGGACTCCCTGGAAACGAGCAACTTTTAATTCGTTCTCCGACGGTTGACGACTGCCATCACTATCTGCAAGCGTGCTCGCCCCATAAGGCGATCCGCCGGTAATTTCACTCATGTTCAGAATCTCCTGGCAAGAATAGGGAACACCCACAATAATCATGCCTTGATGTAACAATGTGGAGTGGAACGAAGTGATTGTAGTTTCCTGTCCGCCGTGCTGTGAGGCTGTGGATGTGAACACACTGCCCACCTTGCCAATCAAACTACCGTTGAGCCACAAGCGGCCGGTCTGATCAAGAAAATTGCGCATCTGTGCGCACATATTGCCGAAACGTGTTGGAGTGCCAAAGATGATGGCATCATAGCTTGGCAACTCGTCTACTGTCGCGATTGGTGCTGCCTGATCGAGCTTGGCACCAACCTTTCGTGCCACCTCTTCTGGCATCAGCTCAGGCACGCGTTTGATGATGATGTCGATGCCTTCAACGCTGCGCGCACCTTCAGCCACTGCTTTCGCCATGGTTTCGATGTGCCCATACATGCTGTAATAAAGAACAAGAATCTTTGTCATATATATTACCTCCTGATTTTGTGGGGTCGTGAAATAGTCTCAATACTTGCGTTCACTGACACGTCGCTTTCGATCTTGCTCATATGCACTTTTCCCGTTGATGTATAAATACCATGATGCTATGACGCTTGACCGATGCTACAGCAGTGACTGACTTCAAATCACGCTTGACCAAATCAAAAGTTACTTTTCCTTGAAGGAAATTAAAATAAGCAAGAACCTTAATTTGATCTCAGCATAATGCTTAAAAAAACAAGAACAGAAAATTTTGCAAATTGATGAATGACCCAGCTCAGTAGCACTGCAGTCCATTGATCTGAAAACCTTGAAAAACTGGTGGGAGAATTTTGGTGGTCTCCGACCGGACAGTCTGATGGCTCGGGTTTGTCAGATAATCTCAATCTTAAAATAATCCTGGTTTGTATCGACCCAGGCTCATGCCGAGCGTCTTACCTTCACCTGAATCACCCCCCACCCCATCCAATTGATTTTCAGGTTCAAACGGGAATTTCTTCAGCTTTTCCCGACCAATTGAAGAACCCGGATAATCACTACGTATTTATACGTATTTAATTGCCTTCTATTTTCCTATAAATTGTCAAATCAGGTCACTGGCATAGTGATGTAATACCAAGATTATATTTGTCTTTCAACTCTACTAATTGGGTTGCTTTATTAAAGAGGAGACAAAGATAGAATCTATTAAACCCCTTGCAAGGAATACCAGGAAGAAAACGTCGCTCACAGGCAGTGGATCTAATTTCATTTCCAAATCAAACATGACACGAAGACGAGCCGCAGACAGTATAAATAATACGGCAAGGAGAAGCTGACACAGTCAGACTTGATTTAGAAATGGAATAACAGTGTGCAAATGAGGAAGATCATTACCCTCGTATTGCTGTTTCAGTTTATTACAAGGTACAGGCCAGAGGATTTGAAGCAGGACATGAACGAGATGATTGGTTGACTGCAGAATGGAGGGAAAACAATGAGTACTAGCAGAACGAAGCCAAGAAACGGTTTCGACACTAAAGCTGAAAATATCGAAAACGAGCATGCAGTTCTGATACTTTCTGATGATGGCTTGATTCGCGATTGCAACGAGGCTGGCGCGAAGTTATTGGGTTGTTCGCCCAAGAATTTGCCGAAACTTCATATCTCCAAGTTATTACCAAAGCTGGCGAAAATCGAGCTATTAAAAGGAGAACGGACTAACCCCTATTTGCGCCTTCTTTCACGCATAGGACATCATTTTGAAGTGGTGAGTATGAGCGGGGTACATTTTGCAGGAAAACTATTTTTTAGCGATGTAAAAAATCACGGTTTACACCGCCTGATTGTCATGATCTATCCAATCTATCAAGGAAATACTTTGCATAAGGAAACCAAGCAAGTTAGTACTATTTTAGATTAACGGCCCTCACCCGCCTCAGCATTTCAACTGTAGCGCAGAGCATTCTTTATCACTTATTTCTTCTGAGTGCCTTGTTGCCACGGGCGGGCTACTATGAGATTGTGAAAACGAAGTTTCGCTAAATAATTGTAGCGAGCCCCCTGAGCGCGAGGCGGACGGAATGCAGAAACGAGAACAACTGGCTGGAAGGTGGTCTTTTTCACCCCTTGGATCACGATTGGGAGCAAGATAGGGACAATACGCTCATAACTTATTCCATTTCCAAATCAAACATGCTGCGAAGGCGAGCCGAAGACAGTCTAAATAATACGGCAAAGTGGAGCCGACAAAGTCAGGTTTGATTTAGAAATGGATTATAAGCATGCTAGCGGTAAAGAAAGGAGCACAAAAACTCATGAAGATACTCCGTCTAATGATGCATTACTTGCAGGATTTGCCCGCTGAACTGTTGCCACTGGTTGAACAGATTACAGATCTGGCCACAGACTTGCGCTGGACCTGGAGTCATGCTGGCGATGAGGTATGGAAAACAATGGATCCACAATTATGGGAACAGAGTGAAAATCCATTTGTTGTGTTGCAAAACTTGTCGCGCGGACGACTGGAAGAATTAAATCAAAGC
The DNA here is from genome assembly GCF_900107265.1 of Nitrosomonas sp. Nm33. GTDB lineage: Bacteria > Pseudomonadota > Gammaproteobacteria > Burkholderiales > Nitrosomonadaceae > Nitrosomonas. The sequence goes on from NZ_FNPJ01000061.1 coordinate 9,683, forward strand.
ACGCAATTTAAGCAACACCTTGATAGTTTAACCAAGGCGCGCAATGGCTACTGTGATTGCTGTGGTTGGTTTGGAGAAGTGCATGCCGAAGCCAAACTTAAAGGGATCGCCTATTTCAGTATGGAATTTGGTTTGGGTGAGGCTTTGCCATTGTATGCAGGCGGTCTGGGTATACTGGCGGGGGATTACCTCAAGGCTACCAGTGATCTGGCCGTGCCCGTAACCGCGATCGGCCTTCTCTATCAGGAAGGTTATTTTCGACAAGTATTGGATGTAAATGGCTGGCAGCAGGAAATTTATTCTCATAATGATTCTAGCAGTTTACCGCTACGCCCAGTATTGGCTCATAACGGTGCTTGGTTACACATCCCCATCGAGTTGCCTGGGCGGACGGTACGCTTGCAGGTTTGGGAAGCGCGAGTGGGGCGGGTTAGCTTGTATTTACTTGATAGTAACAATCTCCTCAACAGTGCGCGTGATCGCGGCATTACCAGCAAACTCTATGGCGGCGGAGAAGAAATCCGTCTGGTGCAGGAGATCGTTCTGGGAATAGGTGGTTGGCGGTTAATTGAAACATTAGGACTGGAAATTGATGTCTGTCATCTGAATGAGGGTCATGCCGCCTTCGTTACGCTGGAACGCGCTCGCTGTTTCAGTGAGAAACGGCAAGTAGATTTTTGGGAGGCGCTTTGGGCGACACGACCAGGCAACATATTCACCACACACACGCCGGTGGCAGCCGGTTTCGATACCTTTCCACGTGAGTTACTCGCAAAATATGGTTTGATATATGCCAAGGACCTAGATGTGGCACCTGAGGAATTAGTGACGCTAGGTCGCCGGAATGGGCAAGATGGCAATGAGCCCTTCAATATGGCCTACCTGGCGGCACGAACTTGCGGCAGGATAAATGGTGTAAGCCGCCTGCATGGCAAAGTTAGCCAAAGTATTTTCCAAGTTCTCTATCCCCATTGGCCTGAGTGTGAAGTGCCCATAAGTTATGTGACCAACGGTGTGCATGTGCCGTCATGGGATTCTCTCTGGGCCGATGAAATTTGGACACAATCTTGTGGCAAGGACCGTTGGCTCGGCACGGAAGAAATGCTTGCCAACGCAATTAACAAACTGGATGATGCAACGCTGTGGATCTTGTGCGGACAAGAACGTGCTGACTTGGTGCGTCAGGCACGGCAACGGCTTCGTTTGCAATTGAGTCAAAGGGGCGCAGAGAAGGAGACTATTAATCAGGTTGACCAGATTCTTGACCCCAATGTGTTAACACTCGGATTTGCACGGCGTTTCACCGCGTACAAGCGCCCCAACCTGTTGCTGCATGATACTAACCGCCTGATTCGAATACTTACTGATGCACAACGACCGGTACAAATCGTTGTTGCTGGCAAAGCGCACCCTGCCGACATTGAAGGAAAACGCTTCATTCAGCAATGGGCGCAATTTGCTGCTCAACCAATTGTCCGTAAACTTGTAATATTTCTCGAAGATTACGATATTGCCCTCGCACAGGAGCTGGTACAAGGCGTGGATGTATGGATCAACACACCACGCCGACCGTGGGAAGCCAGTGGTACCAGCGGTATGAAAGTATTGGTGAACGGTGGTTTGAATCTCTCGGAGTTGGATGGATGGTGGGCCGAAGCCTACACACCGGAAGTTGGCTGGGCGTTAGGTGATGGCAAAGAACATACTGAAGCGGGCTGGGACGGCATAGAAGCCGAACAGCTCTACCATCTTCTGGAAGAAGAGATTGTACCGATGTTCTATGATCGCGATGCAACGGGTATTCCCCGAGCTTGGGTCGCCCGCATGCGCGCCAGTATGGCTCATCTCGCTCCGCAGTTCAGCAGCAATCGCATGGTACGCGAATATGTTGAAAAGTTGTATCTTCCCGCTGCCATCATCTTTCAACAACGAACAGCCCAAGGAAGCATCATTGCTAAAAAACTTCGTTTGTGGAATGAACAGTTAAGGCGAAATTGGCATCAGGTACATTGGGGTAATCTGACGGTATCGGAAGAAAAGGATGGCTGGGTATTTGAAGTACAGATTTATCTAGGGGAAGTTTTACCTGATTCTGTCCTGATCCAGCTATATGCAAACCCGCTAGATAGCGAAGCGCCTGTTTGCGAGACAATGCGGCGCCACGCTAGCATTCCGGGTGCTTTAAATGGCTTCCTTTATAGAAGTAATTTACCTAGCACACGTCCTTACACTGATTTCACGCCTCGCTGCGTGGCGTACCATCCAGATGCTTGTACTCCCATTGAGAACAACCTGATTCACTGGTGGTCAGGTACGGCAGTGTTGCATAGGAATTTACAATGATAGTGTTTAACCGGGGATTGAGCATGAGTTACTAATTGAGTTCAGTTATAGCGATTACCACCAAAGGTGCTACCAATCCCTGGAACCTGACATTAACACCATGGACTAAAAATTGGGAGGTATATTATGAATGTTAATCCATTACTGCAGATCAAAGCACTCGGCCAGAACGTCTGGCTCGACTACATCCAGCGTAACATGCTGATAAATGGTGAAGTTGCCAGAATGATAGAGAAAGACGGCTTGGCAGGGATAACTTCCAACCCAGCCATTTTTGAAAAGGCGATCAGCGAACACCATGACTACGATGAAGCAATCACATTGCTTACGCGTCGTGGCATGCCACCAAAAGAAATTTATGAAGCACTTGCCTTAGAAGACGTAGCTCGGGCTGCCGAGCTGTTTCGACCGCTCTACGATAAATCAAACGGCCATGAAGGTTTTGTCAGTCTGGAGGTCTCACCCCATCTTGCTTATGACACGGAACAAACCATCAGCGAAGCCGAGCGGCTATGGACGGCGCTTAACCGGCCTAATATCCTGATCAAGGTACCGGCAACCCAGGCAGGATTACCTGCCATCACGCATCTGCTTGCCGCGGGTATCAACATCAATGTAACGATATTGTTCAGTCTGGAACGTTATCGGCAAGTAGTCGATGCATTCCTCGCAGGACTGGAAATCCGCGTGGCCCAGCATAAGCCTGTTGATCATATTACTTCCGTTGCCAGTTTTTTCCTGAGTCGCATTGATGTATTGGTGGATAAACGTCTGGATGAGCTTGACAGAATTACTGACTACAAATCTGCAGGTGCTTTACGGGGTAAAGCTGCCATCGCTTGTGCACGCCTTGCTTATCAGCACTATCAGCAATGGATTAAAGATAAGCGCTGGCAATCCTTATCCAGCCATGGTGCACGCACCCAGCGTCTGCTATGGGCGAGTACCGGAACTAAAGATCCGATTTACAGCGATACCAAATATGTCGAACCTTTAATCGCTAAGGATACGATTAACACGATGCCACTACAAACACTGATTGCTTATCGTGAGCATGGTCAGCCAGCATTGCGCATCGAGCAGGAATTAGATGAAGCCCGTAGCTTGCCAGAAAAACTCTATCAAATTGGCATCGACCTAGAGGCAGTCAGCGAGCAATTGGAAGTGGAAGGTGTGCAAAAATTTGTTATCCCTTTCGATAAATTGCTGGAACGCTTAAGCCAATGGTGACCCCTGTTATCCCAAAAGTCATTGCAAAGTTTTTTCCTTTACTCCTTACAGTACTTGTTTCGGGCTGCATCAGCTTCGCTAAAGGGGTCACTGAAGCAGTCCTTAGCGGACAAGGCAAGGAAGAAGATACCCGGAAGTGCTATATACGCGGTCGTTCGTTCGAGGGATTGGAAGCAAAGTTAAAGCGGCAGGAGCAGCTGGCTCAAGCAAGCAAAAGTGACCATCCTGTACTTAAGGTGCTGGTGGTACATGGGATTGGTTCTCATCAGCCAGGTTATTCTACCCGCCTGACTGAAAACCTGGTGCAGGCCCTCTCTCTCAATCATGTCCAGGAAACGATCAAGGAAATTACCATCACTCATCCTAAGTATCCAAACCAGGAACTGGGATTGCTCCGCCTGACACGTTACATAAATGCCAATGAAAGCAGGGAAATTATTTTCGCAGAACTCACTTGGGATTCAATTATAACAAAGGAGAAACAAACCATTAGCTTTGATAACTCCGGTGAGTATTCCTTCCGGCGCGCACCCTTCAACAATATCATGAAGGTATTTGTCAATGACACTATTCCCGATGTGATGATGTTCAATGGTACCTCACGGCAAAAGATCCACGTTTCTGTTGGTCAGTCGCTCTGCTGGCTCATGAGTAAGAGCTGGGCATCACTTAAGACTAAGACTGCCCAATTCTGCGATGGAACTGCTCCTACCAGCCTTGACCAGCTAGATGATGAGTTCGTTTTTATAACTCACAGTCTCGGAAGTCGAATTACTGTGGATGCTTTGCAATGGATAGCGAGTATCCTCAGTGACATCACTAAGTTCAAAGCCGCTCTTGCAGAGGATTTGCAAAATCCCCAGAGTACCACTGCAACTCCTCTTCAAACAAATACAATAAGCAGTTTCCTGAAAAAAAAACACCACTTACAACAAAAAGAATTTACGGTTTTTATGCTTTCCAACCAATTGCCCCTCTTGCAAATGGGACAGCCCAAACCGGAAGTTACTGGTCAAATTGCCGATATCTGTAGCCTGAAAGCTACCCATGAAGCGGAAAAGCTCTTCAGTAAAACTCATCTCATTGCCTTCAGCGATCCCAACGATTTATTTAGCTACGCGCTACCTCCCAGCTTTATGAATGAGTACGTGGATTCACGTCTCTGTCCAGTCCTGACTAATGCCATTCTGAACGTAACCAGTATTACAAATATCTTTGTTGGAAAATTTGCCAATCCCTTTTCCGCTCATACCGAATATGACAATGATCCGAGAGTAATTGGTCTTATCGCTAAAGGGATTGGTCATAGCGATGTGGACCCAGGAGTAGCCGAGCATTGCACCTGGCTGGAATCAGTTCCCGATAGTCGATAAGGAATCTTCAGCTACCCTTATAACAGCAGAAAAAGAGAAATAAAGAGAATGGAAAATTGGGATAAAAGCAGTACTTTGTTATCATGTACTGAGCAATCGTTGGTTGAAGTCATGAGCAAGCCAAAACATATCAGTCCGAATATTTCATCATAGCTGAGGTAGTTTGAGGAATCACTATGCGCAAGATTGTTTTATTTATCTTATTGTCAGGGGCCCTGTCGACTTCGAGCTGGGCGGAGAACATCATTCGACCAGGATTATGGGAGGTAACGACCAAGTCTGATTTATTGGCATTGGTGCCCCATATTCCCTCGGAGCAAATGCAGCAGTTGACCAAGTTGGCCAGGCAGTATGGATTGGAGATGCCTCAAATCCGCAATGGCGCAGCCACCTCCAATGTCTGCATTACACCGGAAATGGCCAAACAGGAGGTGCCTACCTATTTTTATGAAAATCAGTCTGGCTGTACGGTCAAGAATGCCAGTCGAACAGGGAACCGCTATCAAATGGAGCTGACGTGTGATAATCCCCAATTTAAAGGCAATGGTTACGCGGAAGGTGTTTTTATGACCCCTGAAAGCTTCAGCGGGCGAACAGAATTCGACAGCGTGGTACAAGGCGCGCCACTCAATACCTCTGCCGATACCCAGGGCCGCTGGATCAGCGAGCGATGTGAAGTAGTGAAGTCTTCACGATAATGTATAAAAAAATGGCAAGAGTGATAGCATTTTTCTGACGTAATGGATTAATTACCTTTTACTCTTATCATTCTATTTTCTGAAATCATTACGTAGTGACAGCACACAGAAACTATGGACAAACCTGGTGGGGAGCGCAGTGGCTCAATTCCCTCTCGCAAATCGACTACGACAACCGCCTGCCACGTGGGCGCAGTTACGCTAACAAAGGCGCGGTAACAAAAATTGAGATTCACAATGGAAAAATTCATGCCAAGGTAAAAGGCTCTCGCCCACGCCCTTATGACGTGGCAATTGGGGTCCCTGCCATGTCTCAGCAGCAGACCAAAGCCTTACTCGATGAACTGGCACTTGATCCGATCATTATCTCGAAAATGCTCAATCGTGAACTTGACCCTGCAGTACTGGAGCGTGCCAAAACACTCAAGGTCGATATCTTCCCCACACGCTGGAAAGATCTTTCCATGAACTGCTCCTGTCCGGATTGGGCGGTACCATGCAAGCATTTAGCTGCGGTGACTTATCTGATCAGTCGGGAAATCGATGGCAATCCCTTTCTGGTATTTTCATTGAAGGGAGTCAATCTTACCCAGGAGCTGGCAGCGCGTCATATTTCGATCGAGCGCGAAGCAAAGGCAGCTTTGCCGACGATAGAAGCCTTGCTGGATCAGCCGCATCAGCATCAACCCTTGGTGCAGGATATGTCTAGCCTGGAGGATTCCAGTGCGCTCGATTATTCTCTTTTGCCTAACCTTGCTGCTTCCTTGTTGAGTGTGTTGCCTGTGAATCCAACTTTCTTTCAGCAGGGTGATTTTCGTATTACTTACGAAAAAGTGATGAAGCGGGTAATCAAACAGGCCCGCCTTGCGCTTAAAACTGTTGCTGCAAGCAATGATATCCGCTCGGTAGTCATCACTCCCACAGATAAACCACATGTGGTGCTTGATCATGCATATCAGCCTACTCTGGCCGGATTAACGTTGCAGGCGCGCTGGATGGACTGGGTATCGACGCTGCAGCAGCTTACCGAAGCTGATTTACCTGATCTCCAACCGGAAGTAGCGGCCATGTATCATGCTCGCTTGGCTAGCTTGCATCTGTTGGCGCAAGGCGCGGTCCTGCCCCAAGTGTTCGAAGTGGGGAAATCGGAAATAGGCTTGCGCTGGTTACCGGCGATGCTGGATGGGACAGTGAGCACTTTGTTCAGTCGACTGGCAGCGTTACTACCAGCAGGATTACTGGCTTACTGCACCGCCAAGAAAGAAACCAATCTCTCCGGCGAAGTGCAAGCCATCGCATTATGCAGCTTATTTCTGGGTGAATTTATCCGTTATTGGAGCGATATCCGCAATGAGAAACCGTATGGCAACAAACTGCTTGGCCTGTTTTTTGGTCATGGTCATGCCCGCTTTAATGGGCCCGGTGAAGGCGAAATCGGTTCCGGTGTGCAGTTGTGGTTGTCGCGCTTTCATATTGACCAGCAAACCTATATGCCGGTTTTGCAGCTCGAAGATGACGGCACCGAATTCAGCTTGTCGCTGGGTGTCGTGGCTCGTAATACTTCATTGCAGGAGCCCGTACCGTTTGCGCGCTTGCTGATGGATAAGGCTTGGCAGGCAAATCGCTACAGTGTGTTGCAAGTCGTATCATTGTTAGCAGAATTTTTCCCGCCCTTTAATCACTATATCAGTGCTGGCGCTACCGCTCCGATCGCATTAAGCACTGAAGCTCTGCCTGCTTTTCTGTTCGATACGCTGCCGATTATCCGACTCCTTGGCATACGTGCATTATTGCCCAAAGCGCTCGATCACATCCTGCAGCCACGGTTATCGATGAAGCTATCCGGCAAAAATACCGCCAGCTCGGGTTTTCTCAATGCAAATGATATTTTTGGTTTTGACTGGACGGTGGCGATTGGCAATAACCAGCTCACCCAGACCGAGTTCGAGGAATTGGTCAAGAATGCCCAAGGCATCGTGCGCTTCAAAGGTGAATATGTCTATCTGGAGCCTGCCGACATTGAACGGTTACGTTTGCAACTGGAGAAACCGCCACGCACCACTCCTGCAGAACTATTGCGTATCGCCTTGAGCGAGGAATATTTTGGTACGCCAGTCACCCTGGATGCAAAAGCACGGGATATCATTCGTGAGTTGACTGAGGTTGGTAATGTACCGCTACCCAGTGCGCTCAATGCAATTCTGCGGCCGTATCAGGAACGCGGCTATGCCTGGTTGTATCGCAATATTCGCGCTGGGTTTGGCAGCGTTATCGCTGATGACATGGGCTTAGGCAAGACGCTGCAGATGATCACCACTTTACTGAAACTCAAAGAGGAAGGTAACCTAAATGAGGCAAAGGCGCTGGTAATTGTGCCGACCAGCTTGCTTACTAACTGGACTAAAGAAATCGCACGTTTTGCACCGACCCTGACAGTAAACATTTTCCATGGCACAGAACGGGCACTGGCAAACGAACGAGCAGATGTGCTATTGACCACCTACGGCATAGTGCGCACTGATCTAGCCAAGCTCAAGAAACTCTCCTGGCGCATCGTCATCGTCGATGAAGCGCAAAACATCAAAAATTCTGCTGCTGCACAAACCAAAGCCGTTAAATCCATTCCTGCTGCTACCTTTGTTGCCTTGACAGGCACGCCGGTTGAAAACAGGTTGGCCGAATACTGGAGCATCATGGATTTTGCCAATCGCGGCTTTCTGGGTAATCTCACCCATTTCACTAAAGAATTTGCCGTACCAATACAAAACGACCATGATCAGCACATAGCGCAGCGTTTCAAGCGCGTCACCAGTCCTTTTTTGCTGCGGCGACTTAAATCGGACAAAAGTATTATCAGCGACTTGCCAGACAAGATCGAACAGAATCAATACTGCGAACTAACCAAGAAACAGGCGGCATTATACGAAACCGTCGTGCGTGAAGCCTTGCAGGTGATCACTGGCGAATCCGATACCTTCAAACGTGAAGGATTGATTCTGCAAATGATTCTGGCCTTGAAGCAAATCTGCAATCATCCAGCACAATATCTTAAAACGGGAGATAGCAACGCGAGCTTATCCGGTAAGGCAGAACTGTTTCTCGATCTGCTCGAATCCATCTATGCCTCCCATGAAAAAGTACTGGTATTTACGCAATTTCGCGAAGCAGGGGAATTACTGTCGACATGGATCAAAGCACGCTTCGGGCGTGAACCTCAATTCTTGCACGGCGGCGTTACGCGAAAAGCGCGCGACATCATGGTAGAGCGTTTCCAGAATGACCGCACCGAGCGCGTTTTTCTGCTGTCGTTAAAGGCAGGCGGCACTGGTCTCAACCTGACGGCAGCTGCCAATGTGATTCACTTTGATCTATGGTGGAATCCAGCGGTTGAGGCGCAAGCGACAGATCGCGCCTACCGTATCGGCCAGCAAAATAACGTGCAAGTGCATCGCCTGATCACCCGCGCCACCTTCGAAGAACGCATCAACGATATGATTCAATCCAAACGCGATCTGGCTGACCTGACCGTGGGTATCGGAGAGAAATGGATCGGCAATCTCAGCAATGCAGAACTTAAGGGTGTGTTCAGTTTGGGGTAAAAAGAATACATCTTCGCTCCCTCCAATCCATGGATGACTGAGGTACTCTATATCAAGCTACCGACTTTGACGGTACCTCTGGCTTATGCTCGACTTACACAAAAATTAGGTATCCTTTGATCGCCAATTTCCAGGTGACTCGTTTCTCTGGTTTAAATCACCACTATATCCACATTGGTCATAGCTAACCCAACACCAATCGTAGCAATTTGCACCGCAATACCAGCACCACTGCCATCCGCATCGTATAGCAATGCACCGGTCGTATTATTGTAGATGACGAAATCATTTGCATCCAACGCCTGTGTACCAATTCTGAATTGATCGACAGCTAATACCCCAGTTGTCGTTAATGAGGTAAATATCGCATTTTCAAGCTGAATGGTGTCATCAACTACAGCGAAATCGGTGATCGTATCAATATGACCCGTGGTGGTAAATATGAAGATATCTTTACCTGCTCCGCCCGTTAGCGTGTTGGTGCCAAAACTGCCATTGAGTTTGTCATTACCCCCTCCCCCATGAGCGTGTCGTTATAGCCTAACCAGTTAAGAATGATTCAGAATGCATAGGATTTGAAGAGCGTATCGACGGTTTGGTTTTGTTGTCTACGGAGCGCCTTGGCCTGTGCCCATTTGTGTTCGATGGGATTGAGATCAGGAGAATAAGCGGGAAGGTATTCAAGGGTATGCCCGGCGTTATGTATGGCATCCCGTGTGTCTTGTCTCTTATGGAAGGTGGCATTGTCCATCACAACGATGGAATGTAGTGGCAATTTAGGCAACAAGTCCTGCATCGCCCATCCATGAAACACATCAGCATTGATGTTGGCTTCAAACAGGCCGATGGTTACCAGTAACTTTCCAATCAGGGCACCAATCG
>NZ_FNPJ01000094.1 GCF_900107265.1 Nitrosomonas sp. Nm33
GCCATCCTTCTCTCGAACGGATAATACCTTACGGCGAAATGATACTGGATAGGTCATTCACAAATTATAATCAATTTATATGTGATTGGCTATATCATATTCGATTGCGATTTTAACTCTCTTCACCCAAATATCAGGGTGAAGTATCTTTCTGCCCCAATCGGTCCCAAATGATTACATCACCTCCCTGGGTGACCTGCCAAACAAAGCATCATGCGGTTGTTCTTTCAGCTCACGATCATTGAATACATGTAAATCCATCTCGAAGATATAAGCCAGGCAGCATACCCTATCTTCTTTAAATGTCATTATGGTGACACGCTCAGATGCTGGAAGCTCTGAACACTCCCATCCCGCACCCATCCCATGCTGGCCAGGTCTCCAAGAACTCGTCCAAGCCCCCTAGAAGTGATAACTGGCGAGTTCTCTACGAAAACGATCCTGGTCGAACCTCGCGAATGATCCTTGCCATATTTCAACCCATAATTGATTCCCCGGCATAGCCCGCATTACCCGGCAGGCGCGGCATGGCAAATATTGATTACCACACAAATATTTGACAAATGGTCTGATAGACTGGATCGGGTAATCCGCAATCAATTGAATTGTTGTCTCGCCTCAATCAAGTTGAAAATAGCAATTTTGATAATTACAGAACTATCGAAACCGGGCTGTTCAAGCTGCGCTACTTCTTTGGCAGCGACATTCATGTGTATTACACAATCCGCCAGCAGCACATCGTTCTGCTGTTGGCGTGTAGTAACAAATCCGGTCAGAAGCGAGACATTAAGAAAGTGAAAAATATTCTTAAAATTCTCGGAGATTAGAAAATGATCATCAAAACAAGACAATTCGACATTAATGCGCATCTTAAAACGGACGAAGACATTCGCGAATTCTTGCGAGAAACTGCTAATTCCGGAGTTGCATCTGATTTTATCCATGCATTGAACACTGCTGCTCGCGCCAAGGGTATGTCCAAAATCGCGGCACGTGCCGGAGTGTCGCGAGCGAGCTTGTATAAATCGCTTGCCGATGACGGCAATCCGCGATTTGACACCATCGCCAAGATTGTCAAATTGTTGGGGTGCAAAATCGTAATATCTTGAAGTGCTATGACTATACTGTTAAAAACATCCCCGTAACACCACTCCCTTTCTGCTGATTATCCCCCAGCATAGTGTTACGAGGGTGCGTCATATCAAGATATGGGATTAGCGAAGTCATTTATTCGTTGAACGATCTGTAAGGCTGCGCAGTAACCTGCATCAGCGACAGCAACAAAGGCGGAAGATCGCACATTTCCGGCGCATCGAACCGGCTATATAGTTTTACTTCATCATTTGATGATAAAGGCCACTAGCGCATAATCAACCAAGAACAAGCGCAAACTGAGATCGACAACATCATGCTCGCTATTCGCCAAGGCATCATCACACCCAGCACCAAGTAAGCACTTGAACAAGCTGAAGCCAAATTATCAGCAGCTCAACAAAAGCTCAAAGACATCCAATCCTGGCAACCAACGCAAATACTTCCGCGTGCAAAATAAATTTACAGAAACCTGGTGCAAAAACCGGAGCGTATCCAGGATGTAATATCCGCACGCGAAGCAATCAAAGCTATTGTGGGAGAGACTGAATTAAAACCGGAAAATGATGAACTGCGGATTGAAATAAAACAAGACAGACTAGCCGCCTTGAGTCAGATAACGGTGGTTGCGGGGGCAGGATTTGAACCTACGACCTTCGGGTTATGAGCCCGACGAGCTGCCAGACTGCTCCACCCCGCGTCAGAACAAAGAATAATAGCAGATTATGCCAACACCGTCAAATCATAATGCTTCATTATTCATTTGATACGGCATAACTGAATCATCGTCATAGCTCTCAGTGCTCAGTGATAACACTCATGCACCCTATTTATTATTTAATTAGTGTCGATTATAGCTAATATCAATACTGCAATTGACGGCTTGTCCAACGTTCCTGTTTGTATCTTTGCCAAGCCATCTCCTTTTTTAATACAGCGTTAATAGCATTCAAAACACTGCTCATATTAACTGGCTTGGTTTTCTCCTCAGCATTTCCGGTTAAATTAACTTCCAAATGCAATTTTCCTCTCTGATAAAGCGACCAAATCTCCGAACCATAATCGGTATGCGCAAGCTCTGGAGCAAATCGACTTAGATAGGTAGTGACATTATCAACATCGCGTTTAAGTATTCTCTGCGCATTGTGATTACTTGCTGCAAAAATTGCCTGAGGAAAATCGATAACAACAGGGCCTTGGTTACCGATTAACACATTGTATTCAGATAAATCACCATGAACGATACCATGGCAAAGCATGCGGACAATCTGTCTAATTAAAAAATCATGATACGTCCTTGCCAGCTCAGCGCTCAATGTCAAATCATTCAACCTGGGAGCTATATCACCATTACTATCAGTAATGAGCTCCATTAATAGCACCCCTTCAAAAAAGTTATAATACTTAGGCGTCGGCACACCAACTGTAGCCAGATGAGACATGGTATCCACTTCAGTGCTTTGCCACGCCCCTTTCTGTGTCATCCAGCCGAAATAACTTCTTCTTTGAATAGCACGCATGCGTCGACCATTTCTAACCAGCTCGCCCTCAGCGTTACTTACACTCTGGCAAAAATTTCGTTTGTTTGCTTCCTTATAAACTTTGGCACAACGAATATCGCTGCCGCAACGGACAACGTATACCATAGCTTCTTTGCCACTCATTAGTTGGCAAATAACTGAATCAACAAGACCTTCTTCAACCAGTGGCTCAATTCTTTTGGGGATTTTCATAAGCTCTTATGTAAACATGTCAATACGGACATGCTTCCATACTCCTGTCAAATAAATGAATTCTCTCAATTCAACTGGTGAGAAATCACGTAACTGCTACCTCACCTTCCTGCATTAATTAATTTTGCTGGAACATTTTGCTGAAACCTTGGCGACTTGCTTCGATGCCAGACCGTATCCTCGGACAAAATATGTTTGACATCGACCAGGGTTTTGCTCCCGTTACTCTGATCTGCCGTTAACATTTGCTTTCTTGTTCCAGTAAAGTTCATATGAAACTTATCCAGTAGAACTTGATACAAATTAATTACTTTAAGTTTAAAAAACATGTCCATCTCCTTGATTGTGGTTATTACGTTGTTACGGTAATAATCAATCACGTGATTTGCATTGTAGAGAGAAAAAAACACTCTTGGAATGCGACAAATTGTCGCGCGGTAATTTGTCGCAGCCTTTTATTTGACATAAAACAACTGCCCCAACAGTTGTTTTAATATGATAGATCTGCTTGATGACAGAATTATTACCTTATTACCTTTTGATTAGTTAATGAGTTATTCTCTATGACATAATTGCTTGCGCTGATAGAATCACAGGGTGATTCCAACACGTGACATCGCAAGAAGCGCTGCAATGACTTCAAAGAAAGAGGATTTGTTTTCACATCAGGATGTGCTCGCCCAATCGCATGAGAACCGATCCCTGTCTGATAGCCGATGATAAACTAGACCGGGATTGTGTCGACGCCCTGCTCAACAATATCGATAAAACTCAGGAAATACAGCAACATTTTCAGGATAAATAACGAAGCAAGTTTCAACCGAACAGTGCATTATCAATATACGCACAGCTTTTGAACCCCAAGCAAAATAGATTCTATGACCCCATCAACCACACAAACGATTTCTGATGCAGCACAGCAAAAAATCGTGCAGCTCATTGCCCAAGAACTCAGTGTTGCTCCTTCTCAGGTAGCAGCGGCAGTCAATCTGCTCGATAGCGGCGCAACGGTGCCTTTCATTGCGCGTTATCGCAAGGAAGTAACCAATAATCTAGACGATACGCAACTACGAAATATAGAGGAACGCCTGCAATATCTGCGCGAACTAGAAGATCGGCGGATGACGATCCTGGCTTCGATCGAGGAGCAAGGCAAGCTCACCGATGAACTGCGTCTTGCCATCGAACAAGCTGCAACGAAACAGCTCCTGGAAGATATTTATCTACCTTACAAACCCAAACGTCGCACGCGTGCCCAAATCGCACGTGAGGCAGGTTTGGAGCCTCTAGCCGATGCGTTACTGCACGATCCGACGCTAATTCCCGAGCAAGAAGCAGCGAAATACATCAAAGTACAGCCAGCCGCTGAAGGGGTGGAAGCGATCAACATTCCAGATGTGAAAACTGCCCTCGAAGGCGCACGTGATATCCTTGCTGAGCGTTTCGCCGAAACGGCTGATTTACTCGCTGCCCTGCGCAGCAAACTGTGGAACGAAGGCATTGTGTCTTCCACCGTCATGGCGGGCAAAGAAATGGCGGAAGAAGAAAAGTTTCGCGACTATTACGCCTATTCGGAACCGATCCGCATCATCCCTTCGCATCGCGCGCTGGCATTGTTTCGTGGCCGCGCACTGGGAATACTCAAAATTGACCTCGGCCTGGATGAAGCGGCTGAAGCTATCGTACCTCACCCTTGTGTCGCCATGATCGCAGCACATTTTGGCATCGAGAATCGAGGACGCAACGCGGATAAATGGCTGGTAGACGTCTGTCACTGGACATGGCGTGTCAAAGCACACCTGCATCTCAGTACCGAATTGTTGTTGCAATTGCGCGAAGCAGCCGAAGCGGAAGCCATCAAGATTTTCAGCCGCAATCTGCGTGAATTACTGTTAGCCGCTCCGGCAGGCCCTAAGGCCGTACTCGGCCTTGATCCTGGCTACCGCACCGGCTGCAAAGTGGCTGTGGTAGACGCGACTGGAAAACTACTGGAAACAGGCACCATCTATCCCCATCAGCCACGCAATGACCGGCAGGGAGCACTCGCAACCATCGCACAATTAGTGATCCGGCATAGTGTCGAATTGATTTCGATCGGCAATGGCACTGCCAGCCGTGAAACGGACAAGTTGGCCGTTGAAGCCATCAAGCTGGTGGCAGAACAAAAACCTGAGCTTAAAGTAGCCAAAATCGTGGTCAGCGAAGCAGGCGCTTCGGTTTATTCCGCTTCAGCTTTTGCCGCAGCCGAGTTTCCCGATTTGGATGTGAGTCTGCGCGGCGCCGTATCCATCGCCAGGCGTTTACAAGACCCATTGGCAGAGCTGGTAAAAATCGAACCCAAGTCAATTGGTGTCGGTCAGTATCAACACGATGTCAATCAACGCATTCTGGCACGCTCGCTTGATGCCACCGTAGAGGATTGCGTCAATGCGGTCGGCGTGGACGTCAATACCGCATCGGCACCTTTGCTGTCGCGGGTTTCCGGCCTGAATCGCATTCTAGCTCAGAACATTGTGGAGTATCGCGACGCCCAAGGCCCCTTTCCGAATCGCCAAACGATACTTAAAGTGCCGCGTGTGGGTGAAAAAACTTTTGAACAGGCAGCAGGTTTTTTACGTATCAATGACGGCGATAATCCGCTGGATCGATCAGCTGTGCATCCCGAAGCTTATCCCGTGGTCGAGCATATCCTCACAAGCCTGAAAAAAGGCATAGAACACGTCATGGGCAAACCAGATGTCCTGAAAGGATTATCCCCCAATGAATTCACCAACGAAACATTCGGACTGCCCACTGTGCGTGACATCCTCACGGAACTGGCAAAGCCTGGCCGTGACCCACGCCCGGAATTCAAAACGGCAACCTTTCAGGAGGGTATCGAGTCGCTTGCTGATCTACAACCTGGCATGATCCTCGAAGGCGTCGTCACCAATGTTGCCGCTTTTGGCGCTTTTGTCGATATCGGCGTGCATCAGGATGGGTTAGTGCATGTGTCCGCCCTGGCAAATAAATTCGTCCAGGATCCCCACAAAATTGTCAAACCCGGCCAGATCGTCAAGGTAAAAGTACTGGAAGTCGATGCAACCCGGCAGCGCATCAGCCTGACTATGCGTTTGGATGATAAGGCAGACAACTCCTCCTCCAGCGCTGACACACGCACTCCCCGCCCTCCCCGCCCTCAGGAACCACGCAAACGGCAGTCACGTGACTCGCAGCAAAAGACCTCCCGTAAACCCGAGCCGGTCAGCGCATTTGCCCTGGCGCTGGCACGTGCCAAGGAGAAAAAGTAAGCAGATATTTTTATGAGACTATAACTTTTAAAGAAAAGAAAACATAATGGTTCAGATATAGTCTTGCATTACGCCAATCTTTGGGTTATTTTTTTGGTTCGTTGGAATTAAGGAATCTGCAATAGCGAGACCGCCAAGAGCAGACCGTGGACAAATTTGGGTTGCATCACTCTACCGTTAGTCAGATTGTTAAAAAAGCACAAAAAAGTTAGATGTTATATAGCAACACGGTATCTGGCCCCATCGTTCCACGTAAATGTAATGACTGACACCTTTTTTACTAGTTAAGTGGCATAAAAGGGAAAACATCAGGTATCGGAGAAGAAACGTGAGTCACACAGAACAACCAAGACCGCCATTTCCTCCATTTGACGCTGAATCGGCAGCAAAGAGAGTAAGGCTTGCCGAAGATGCATGGAATACACGAGACCCAGAAAAAGTTTCTTTGGCGTATACTCCAAACACAGTTTGGAGAAACCGTTCAGAGTTCTTTTGTGGGCGTGAAGCTGTTGTCCAGTTTCTTGTGCGCAAGTGGAACAGGGAGCTTGAGTACAGACTCATAAAAGAGCTTTGGGCGTTCCATGAAAACCGTATTGCCGTTCGCTTTGCATACGAATGGCACGATGATTCAGGTAACTGGTTCCGCTCATACGGAAACGAGAATTGGGAGTTCAATGAAAGTGGTTTCATGCACAGGCGCATAGCAAGTATCAATGATCTCCCAATCAAAGAGTCTGAGCGCAAATATCATTGGCCACTGGGCAGAAGGCCAGACGAGCATCCTGGTTTATCTGAGCTTGGTCTATGAGTCTGCCGCTTAACGTTAAGCCTCACCCAACACCGGAGCAACCATGGTTACCGCCAATCACGCGCCGAGGTCGCTAGCAAAAAAGGTGTCAGTCATTGTATCTTGCAGAATGAACGAATTAACTGATTAACAGTACTGTAATAAACATTATATTTGAGATAGATTTGCCTTGGTGCTTCTAGCAAAAGATGTTCGTGATTATCCATAAGGCAGTAGGCATAACATATTGCTTCATAGTGTATTATCAGCTCTGCTAACAAATTAAGAAACTGCTGTCTATCCTCATCTTCATCAAAAATAACTTCTCCACTGTTCCCCCTTGACATAACATGGTATAAACCATTCGAAAACTCCAGTCTGATCGGACGTATCATAAAACCATTCTTCTCCATATTCATTTTACGGCTACGCATCATAAATGCACTTCATGCACTATGCAATGACTGACACCTTTTGAAATTGACTGAAACCAGATTACAGTAAGATAGTACAAAATTTATTTTTAACGTCACGCTTCAGCCGAGGAGGCGCGTTAGCGCCGACGTCGAGTGGAAGCGATTGTTATGCGCTGTATTTATCTGATTTTCCAAGATTACACTCCGAACATAAAGTTTGAAGATTTTCAATTACTGTTTCACCACCTTTTGACCAGGGAATTATGTGATCTATGTGCAATTGAACTCCGTGTAACAACGCTGGGGATTTACCACAAATTACACATTTGAAATTGTCTCTTTTAAAAACATCATACCTTAGAGACAATGATATACTTCTGTTTGTTTTGTGTTGCACATCAGATGCTGGCTTAAGGAGAGAGCGCGATTCTTGTTCTATTTCCTCAATTGTGGCGCCAGACTTCCAAGAAATAAACTCTAAACAGATTTCATACCAAGTTTTTTTAAATTCTTTCTGGTACTTTGAAATAGAAACTGGAGAAAGTGGCTGCTTAATTTCTTTGGCCCTGGGCTGTCTCCCTAGTTTTTCCCAAACCACCTCTAGATTTTGAAACAAGGATTCTTTGTCAACGTTTCTATCATATCGAGGTGAAATACCTGCTTTATTGCATAGCAAGGACCACTTGCCAAAATGTCTTTCTACGGTTGCTGGAGAAACACCCAACCAATTACAAAAATCTCGACTAGCAACATATTCATTACCTTTTGCATCAGCAAATTCCCTAAGCGCTGAAATAAGCTCCGCTTTTGAATATTTATTAAATCGCTTTATCGTGTAATCAGCCATCTAGTTAGTTTCTTATTGCGCATAACATTCGAATTAACCGGCACCGGAGCGTTAGCGAAGGGAAGGCAACCAGTGTAGCTAGTTGGCTGTCCAGTTGAATGAGTGGTTAGAAGGATGCTTAAATAGACCAAGTGTTTAAAAGATTAATGTGTAAACTATGGAAAATTCTGGCTACTTTAGAATAAATAATATGCCAAATTAGTGCTACCGATTACATTTGCAGAAGCTAATTTGGGGTTGAGCTCTACATACTGGTGAAGAAAATCGATTGGGGATTGATCTAAGGGGGCTTTTGATATGCCAAGTGCCCAATAACTACGCATATTTAACTGAGATGGCCTAATTTTACTAACTTTATCAAGATCAAAAATCATTTTGTTAATGCATTGAATTGGATTCTTATCTTGCTTGATTTCAAGCGCAGCATAACTGCTTGTAGCCCAGCCTTTTTTTCTTAGGATGAAATCTGGTCGAAAATTAATTTTTTCACGCTCTCTTCGCCCATCAAATTCTAAACGTATTTCTCTGTCCCACTCAGGTGTACTGGAATGGTGGCTGAGAAAATATGCAAATTCGATCTGTAACCAAGTTTCCCAGCCTGTTATAGGTTTATTGCCATAAAAAATATTAAAATAATCGTGTAATTTTACGGATAAAAAGAATTCATCTATAAGCGATTTAACGAAATCGTGGTCGCGTTTCATGGTTTCCGTATACTTTCCCTACTTATGTCATTAATAGCAAAAAATTGTTATATTTATCATGTTTGCTAACTGTAAAAGGTGTCTACCATTGAATTTGTGGATGACACCCATTATTAAGAAGCGTAGCATAACTTATTGATGGGGGTGTGGCTCAAGGTGTCCGTTGTGGATAATTCCGACTAACTCGGCACTGAAATGCCGCCCCTGTCGTCCGCATCATCC
>NZ_FNPJ01000062.1 GCF_900107265.1 Nitrosomonas sp. Nm33
AAACACGACTACAAGCAAAACAGGAGATTACCGAATATATCGAGATCTTTTATAACCGGCAGCGCAAACAGGAAAAATCAGGTTACCTATCGCCAACAGAATTTACACAGCGATACTATGCAAATCAACTCGCAGCTTAATCATATGGACTCCATATTTGACAACACATATCAGTTTTTAGGTTTAAGTATGACTTCCTGATAGAATCGCTTTGTTATCTTTCTTTGATCATTCCATCTTCTAACTCCACTACCCGATCGGCAATATCCAGAATACGATAATCATGCGTCACCAGCAGAATTGTGGTCTGCGACTCCTTGGCTAATCGCTCAAGAATCGTGACAGCCTCATGACCACTTTGCTTATCCAGAGAGGCCGTTGGTTCATCGGCCAGAACGATTTTAGGTTGCCCCACCAGAGCCCTTGCAATGGAAACACGCTGACACTGCCCCGCTGAAAGTTGATCTGGCTTGTAATTGAGCCGTTCACCCAACCCCACAGCTTTCAGCATTTCCGCTGCGCGATCGAGCCTCTGCTGCTCAGTCATCCTGTTTTGCATCTCTAAGGTCATGCTGACATTTTGCAACGCAGTAAGCGATTTAAGCAAATTATGCTGCTGAAAAATATAGCCGATCTGTTGGCGAACTTTAACTTTAACCTGCTCGCTACTGTTAATTAATTGCTGATCGAGCACCATCACACTGCCGTGAAAAGCCTGGCGCAGCCCACCGATAATGGTTAAGAATGTCGTTTTACCTGAACCGGAAGGACCTGTCATCAACACGATCTCGCCTTTATGAATTGAAATCGTGACATTTTTCAGAACAGGCTGCGTGAGAGCGCCGCTGCCGAAACTGAAATTCAGGTTTTTGACATCGATGACGAGAGACATCAGAACATATCGGCTGGATTGGCAGCTTTCAACTTATGTATTGCCAGAAATCCTGCTGTCATGCACATGGAAAGAATAAACAGAAACACAGTCATGGCCTTGCTGAAAGTCATCGGCATTGGCATGAATATTTGTGATTCGGCCAGGTGATATAGGCCGAGAGAAAAAAGATAGCCAGGAATAAAACCCAAAATTGCCAGAAAGAAGGCAGACGCAAATACCACGCGAATAAAATAACTATGTTCATAGCCCATGGCTTTTAGCGTTGCGAACTCATGACGATGATTGGTAATATCGGTAAACAAAATCTGATATACGATTACCAGGCCCACCACCAGTCCCATCACCGTGCCAAAGCCAAAAATGAATCCAATGGGCGCTATATTTGCCCAGTAATCTTTTTCATATTGCAGTAACTCATCGTAAGTAAAAATATTGACGAACTCATTAAGCTGACTGCTAAGCTCGGCTTGTACCTGTTTTATCGATGCGTCAGGATGAAGCCTGATGACACCCAAATCGATAGCGTCGAGATTTCTGTCCGGAAAGATACGCATAAAATTCAGATCACTCGTGATTATATTGCCATCAGCAGCAAATGATACGCCCAACCGAAAAAGTCCGATGACGGTGATTTTATAATCCTTAATTTCTGTCACATTCCGGCCTGCTTCCAACAATTGGCGAACCGGTCCGAATTCGGGGCGGGAATATTCGTCAAACAGCACCGTATCCTTGAGCCGCAATGCAGTTCGCATATTTATAATATCTTCGATATCAAAGATTACGGAATCCGGATCAAAGCCGTAAACCATCAACGTTCTTTTGGTCCTGGTTTCGATGTTCTTGAAAGGAGCTAGCCCTAGATAAAGTGGATAAACCTCGGCAACTGCCGGGTTCCCCAACGTACGCATAAGCTCACTGCGAGGGAAGTGGACTGGACGCCACATCGCTTCACTTTGCTTATGTATCAGAAACAAATCGCCATTCAACTTTACCGGTGCAGAAGCAGCACTGGCATAAAGCGCGTCCCTGAATCCCTGTTGCATAAACACCAGCACACAGGCGAATAACACCCCACACGTAGCTGCAACCAATTTGGTACGATCAAAGATCAATTGCCGCCAGGCTAAACGGGCAGGGAAATAAATCCAGGCAACGAGATTCATCGTGCAATTCGAACCCAAACCTGCCGGAAAATCTGATGCTGTAACTCAGCAATTGCTTCGGGTTCGAGTGTCAGGCGCACTTCAATGATGCGATTATCCCGGTCTGCCAGTGGATCCGTGTCATTTAAATCGTTCTTTCTGACGAGAAAACCCAATTCTCTGACCTGGGCGTGATAACTCCGCTTGAAACCAGAAGCATTGATGCAGCCTTTTTGTCCTACTTGGACACGAAGCAGATCTGTTTCATAGACTTCTGCAACGACATCGAGCTGGGTTAAATCCGCCATTTCCAACAACCCATTATCTCCGATTCGTTCAGTAGGCCAGGTATGAATCTTTAAAATAATGCCGGAAATGGGGGCATAAATAAGCGTATTTTCAAGTTCTGCTTCAGAGACTTTTTGTTCAGCTTGAGCATTGGCTATTTCGGCCGTCAAGCGTTTAAGATTAGCTTCGGATTGCTCAAATGCCAAACGTTTGGCATCAGCAAGAGAGATGCTGGCAGCAGATTCTTGCTCAAGCGATTGATAACGCAGATGTTCCTTCTTATTGAAAGTCAACGCGACCTGCTCGACGATCCGTTGTGCTTCCAGCGACTTGACGCGTGCACTGGCTGCTTCCACTTCAGCCTTTTTCTTACTATGATCCGAAAGCACCGCTAGCTTGTCACCCGACTTAACCCGATCTGCTTCCTGAAAAAAAAGCTGCTCTACTCTGGCACCTTCCGGACCGGCATTATGGGAAACCTTGATCACGCGGGAGCGGGGCTCGATGCGGCCTAAAGCACCAATTCCTGGATTGTTATTACCAAGCAAACATTGCGTCTCCGTCTCGGCCAATACGCTGGAGCTCGCGAGAATAAAAGCCACAATGATAAAAAAACAATTACTTACTTTCTGGGACATGAATCATTATGCGATATTGGGTTAAAGAGGCTAAAGAGGATACAGATAGGAAACTCAGAGAGTTTAGATGGGTTATCTGACTACCTCCTACTCTTAAATGATACCCGACACCATAGACGACGCTGCTATCTCACCCAGATGGTTTTGATGTTCACGAATTCACGAATGCCATGACAGGATAACTCCCGTCCAAACCCCGACTCTTTTATACCGCCAATCGGTAAACGCGGATCACTTTTAACGATGCCATTGACGAAAACGCTGCCAGCCTGGATTTGGCGAGCGATAAACTCACCTCGTGCCACATCACGTGTCCATACGCTTCCACCCAGGCCAAATGGCGATTCATTAGCCAAGCGAATGGCTTCTTCAGTATTTTTAACCCGTACCATTACCGCTACCGGGCCAAACAATTCTTCATCAAAAGCAGGCATGCCAGGACATACCTGATCCAGGATAGTTGGTGCGTAATAAACGCCTTGGGTACCGACAAATTCTCCGCCAGTCACGAGGGTAGCGCCCATGGCAAGGCTACGCTCAACTTGCGCATGCAGAACATCCCGTAAATCGGTACGCGCCATCGGCGCAAGAGTAGTCGTTTCTATCTTGGGATCACCGCTGCGTAATTCATTTATCAATATTTTAAAGCGTTGTACGAATGAATCCGCAATGGCATCCACGAGAATAAAGCGTTTGGCGGCAATACAACTTTGCCCCATATTCTGGAAACGAGCAGTAACCGCTTGTGCTACCGTAAATTCAAGATCGGCATCATCGAGTACGATAAAGGGATCCGACCCACCTAGTTCCAGTACACATTTTTTCAAATGCTGACCTGCAATGGCAGCAACTTTGCGTCCGGCAGCATTGCTACCGGTCAAGGTTACAGCAGCAATGCGTTTATCGGTAATAACTGTTTCAACCTGACTTGCCGTGATCATCAATGTGCGAAAAGTATTGGCAGGAAATCCTGCTTCGCGAAATGCCTCTTCCAGCGCAAGCGCACAACGCGGCACATTGGAAGCATGTTTCAGTACCACGGTATTGCCCGCCATCATCGCAGGGGCAGCAGCACGTATTAATTGCCAGAAAGGAAAATTCCACGGCATGATGCACAATAAAGTACCCAAGGGCTGGTAAACGACAAGGCTGCGGCTGGCATCAGACGCAATGATTTCATCAGCCAGATAAGTTCCAGCATGCTCTGCGAAATGGTCACAACCCAGTGCGCATTTGTCGATCTCGGCTCTGGCTTCTTTCAGTAATTTTCCCATTTCTTCACTGATCAGATTAGCGTAGTCATCGCGATGCTGACGAAAAACCTGTGCCAGCTTACGCATATAAACAGATCGCTGCTCAATGCTAAGCAAGGCCCAGCCTTCCTGCGCTGATTCCACCTCACTCAAAACGGTGTCAATGGTATCGACCTGCCAAACGGGAAAGGATTGTATCGTTTGCCCTGTAACGGGATTGATTGAAAGCATGGACATTGTGTTAGCACCCCTTAAAAATGAATTTCATTTATCATTATCAGATAATACTTCTGCGCTGAGCATAATAATTTCAATTAAACCTAGATTCCTCAATTGGACATGAGGAATCTAGGTTTAATTGATGATCCCCTGACGTAATTTCTGATACACAAAAACAATCTTGTTAGACCCCTTGCCAGCTCTGTTGGATAGCACGATCGTATGGGTCGATCGCTCTTTTACCCCACCTTCCTGCTCATTCTATTTTTCTTCAACTAATCCTCAAGCAGAGGGTGAGCTTGAGAGTTTCCTGCTACCAAAGAATAAATTATCCTAGAATCAGTTTTTAGGATTATGTATGCAATTGCATTATTGCTTGGCTATTTGTTATCCCTTAGCATCCTTTTGTAACAAAAGCGAATTAAGCTGGATTTTTTCCGCACCAGCTATCTGCCTGAATAGCACTTTGCTAATGAGTTTCAATTTTCAAAGGAAAAAATACTAAACGACTCAATCATAACAACTAGCCTTAAAGTTGAAGGAGGGACCAAATGCAAGACTCGGAATCCGCTGCCGTTATTGGTCTATTTGCCCTACTCGTACTGGTCGCACTACTCTGTTTGTTGAGTCTATCACGCTGGCTTGGTGGCTATCGGCCGCAGTGGGATAAGGAACAACCTTTTGAGTGCGGTGTCCCTCCTACCGGCGATGCACGTCCTCAGATTCCAGTGC
This sequence comes from Nitrosomonas sp. Nm33, assembly GCF_900107265.1. Taxonomy (GTDB): domain Bacteria; phylum Pseudomonadota; class Gammaproteobacteria; order Burkholderiales; family Nitrosomonadaceae; genus Nitrosomonas. The sequence goes on from NZ_FNPJ01000062.1 coordinate 5,171, forward strand.
GTTTCTATGTGATCGCCGTATCCTTCCTGATATTCGATATTGAAGCAATGTTTCTGTTTGTCTGGGCAGCAGCCTATTGGAAATTGGGCTTGCCAGGTGTAATTGGTGCCATTGTTTTTATATTGATTCTGTTGCTTGGCTTGGCCTATGAATGGTGCAAAGGAGGGTTGTCATGGAGTCCAGACAAAACAACCAGGGACCTCTAACAGCCGTTTTCGGCAAACTTGAAGATGCGGTGTCTTGGGGGCGCAAGTATTCACTCTGGCCATTCAATTTTGGCCTCTCCTGCTGCTTCGTCGAGATGATGGCGACGTTCACGCCGCGCTATGATATCGCTCGCTTTGGTGCTGAAATCATGCGTGGCTCACCGCGTCAGGCGGATCTGTTGATTATCTCGGGAACCGTATTCATTAAAATGGCGCCGATGATTCTGCGTCTCTACCACCAGATGCTCGAACCCAAGTGGGTTATTTCCATGGGGTCCTGCGCCAATTCAGGTGGTATGTACGATATCTACAGCGTTGTGCAAGGGATAGACCAGATTCTGCCAGTAGATGTCTACGTGCCCGGCTGCCCGCCGCGGCCTGAGGCGCTGTTGCAGGGACTAGTATTATTGCAAGAGTCAGTAGGCAAAGAGCGTCGACCACTCGGTCACAGAGTGGAGGGATAGCAGATGGCAGATAAAGACAGGCAGCGAGCGCTCACCACCCAATTGCAGACACAGTTCAACGCTATTCCTAGCGAACTGCCCCACGACAGAATCAACGCCCTGTCGATCCCGGCCGAACGTCTCACCGAAACGCTAGCCTTCCTTAAACACAAGGCAGAGCCCCGTTTTGAGATGCTCTTCGATCTGTCTGCCATCGACGAGACGGAGCGGGATGGCGGATTAACCGTGTTTTATCAGCTACTATCCCTCTCCGGCAATGCCGATCTGCGCCTCAAGGTGAGTTTGTCTGCAGAAGCGCCGGTATTACCCAGCGTCTGCACCGTATGGTCAGCTGCCAATTGGTATGAGCGCGAGCTTTATGACATGTTCGGCATCCACATAGACGGTCATCCCGATCTGAGGCGTATCCTGATGCCCGAATACTGGGAAGGTCATCCTTTGCGCAAAGCACATCCTAATCGTGCCACCGAGATGCCACCCTACCAACTGCCTGAAGCTCGCTATCGCAGTATCATGGAAAGTTACCGTGCCGAGGATTATCACGAACCGGGGATGAGTAATGAAGAAATGATCCTCAACATCGGCCCCACACACCCCGGGACCCACGGTCTATTGCGTTTGGTAGTACGGTTGCTGGGCGAGGAGATACGCGATGTGAAGCCAGATATCGGTTTCCATCATCGCGGCGCGGAGAAAATGGCCGAACGTCAAACTTACCATAGCTACATCCCTTACACCGACCGCATCGATTATCTGGCTGGCGTTCAAAACGAACTACCCTATGTGCTTGCAGTGGAGCAGCTCGCCGGGATTACCGTGCCGCCACGTGCTCAGGTGATCCGGGTGATGCTCTGCGAACTTTGCCGTGTTGCCAGTCATCTGGTGTGGGTGGCCAGCTATGCGCATGACACAGGGGCGTTAGCGCCACCTTTCTATGCCTTCCGTGAGCGTGAATACCTGTACGATGTGATGGAACTCATCACGGGTGGGCGCATGCATCCAAGCTTTTTTCGCATCGGCGGCGTGGCCTTGGATCTGCCTGAGGGATGGCACGAGGCGGTGCAAGGTTTCTTGAAGCGCATGCCAGCTGCTATCGATGAATACCAGGCATTGCTCCCGAACAACCCCATATTGCGTGGCCGCACCCGTGGTATCGGGGTATTGTCCATAGCAGAAGCTATCGACTGGGGAGTGAGCGGACCCAATCTACGGGCTTGCGGCCTGGAATGGGATCTGCGCAAAAGACGTCCTTACAGCGGCTACGAGCACTACGACTTCGAGATTCCTACCGCTACCGAGGGCGATGCCCTGGCCCGCACCGAGGTGCGCCTGGAAGAAATGCGCCAGAGTCTCCGCATCGTCGAGCAGGCCATGCAGAACATGCCGGCCGGGCCGGTCCTCTCCGCAGAGGCGCGCTATGCCTTTCCACGTAAGGAGGCAACGCTGCAAGACATCGAAACCCTAATCCACCATTTCATCGCAGTGAGCCGGGGTATGCGTTTCCCAGCCGGGGAAAGCCTCTTTGTAACCGAGGCGCCTAAGGGAATGAACGGCTACTTTGTCGTCAGCGACGGTTCAGAAAATCCCTACCGCCTGCGTATCCGCACCCCATCTTTTCCCCATATCCAGGCTCTGGCGTTACTTGCCCGCGGCCACCTCTTGGCGGATCTGATTCCCATCCTCGGCTCCCTCGACTACGTCTTGGCGGATATAGACAGATAGGAGGAAATATGAACGACAAGCTCAACCGGCAAGTACTGCAAAAGCATCTGGCCCAACTCCCCGCCACTCATCCAGAACGTCGTGCGGCGATCCTGCCTATGATGCAGGCCTTACAGATCGAACGCGGTTACCTCGATGATGCGGCAGTTGAAGAAGTCGCCCATTTCACCGGTTTATCAACTACCGAGGTTGAGGAATTAGCTACTTTCTATAGCCTGATCTATCGTCGTCCGGTTGGCCGGCATGTCCTTCGGGTCTGCGACAGTGTCTGTTGTAGTCTACGCGGGGCGGATCAGTTGCTGGTAGTCGCCGAAAAATACAGTGGCGTACCATTGGGAAAGGTCACTCCGGATGGAGCCTTTAGCGTTTTGCCCAGCATTTGTCTGGGGCTGTGCGACCAAGCGCCCGCAGCGCTTGTTGACGGTGAGGCAGTGGGACCATTGGACGAAGCTGCTCTGCAAGCGCTGCTGCAACGCCTGCAAGTGGAGGGCTAGCGCATGGAAGCCGTGCTGACCCGCCACCTCGATCCCAACGCTCCCTTGGGTTTGCAGGCTTACCGAGCCGCCGGTGGTTACCGTAGCCTGGATGCCGCCTTTGATCGCAAACCCGAGGAAATCATTGAGATAGTGGAAGCTGCCAATCTGCGCGGCCGTGGTGGGGCAGGTTTTCCCTGCGGTCTGAAGTGGCGCCTGCGGGGTGCAGACGCGCCGCATCCCCGTTATCTGATTTGTAACCTGGACGAATCTGAGCCTGGCACTTTCAAGGATCGTTATCTGCTCTATGGCGGTCCTCACCAGATCATCGAAGCAGCCATCGTCTCCGCCTATGCGCTGCAGGCTGAACAGGTTGTGATTTTTGTCCGCGGCGAGTATGCCAAGGGTGGCAATGGCTTGAAGTGCGCCATCGAAGAGGCTGAGAGGGCAGGACTGGTGGGATCCAATATCAGGGGCAGCGGTTTCAGTCTACAGATCAAAGTGCACCTCAGTTCCGGACGCTACATCTGCGGTGAAGAAACAGCCATGACTAATGCCATTGAGGGGCGGCGCCCCAATCCGCGTCCCAAAATACCACGGCAAAGCGTCAAGGGCCTATGGGACCAACCCACCACCAGCAATAACGTCGAGACCCTGGTCAATGTGCCGCATATCCTGCTAAATGGCGCCAACTGGTTTCGTGATGTGGGGGTCAATGGCGGTTGCGGACCCAAATTATTCTGTGTCAGTGGCATGGTGCAACGCCCCGGCCTGTTCGAACTCCCCTGCGGTACCCCGGCACGAGAATTGATTTTCGAACATGCTGGCGGCCTTGCCGAGGGACACGCTCTGCTCGGCTTCATACCCGGCGGAGCCTCGACAGCCTTCCTGCTGCCCAAACACCTCGATGTGCCGATGGATTTCGATCCCGTCGCCAAAGCAGGCTCACGGCTCGGCACCGGCAGCATCATCGTCCTCGATGACACCACCTGTCCGGTGCAGGCCACGCTGAACCTGACGCGCTTCTTCGCTCGTGAATCCTGTGGCTTCTGTACTCCCTGCCGTGATGGTATGCCCTATCTGGCGCAAATCCTGACAGCTATCGCTGCCGGAGAAGGTCAGGCAGAAGACTTAGCCTTGCTGGAGGAACTGTGCGGTATCATCACCTCACACTCCTTCTGCGCCTTCGCGCCCGGGGGAGTGGAACCGCTCGTCAGCAGCCTGCAATGCTTTCGCGAGCACTATGAAAGCCATATCGCCACAGGTCGCTGCCCGTTTGATGCAGCCAATAAGAGCGGAGCTTAATCATGGGGACGATCCGCATCGACGGCCGTGAAATCCCTTTTAAGGAGGGCGACAACGTCCTCAAGGCCGCGTTAGCGGTCGGTATAGAGATTCCCTATTTCTGTTACCACGATACCCTTGGCAGTCTTGGCGCTTGTAGACTGTGCGCCGTGGAGATTACGCCAAAGGATCCTGCCAAAGCTCCCCAGGTGGTGATGGCCTGCCTTGAGCCCGCCAGAGACGGACTCGAGGTTTCCGTCTCAGCGTTAGCCGCACGACAAGTTCGCCAGGGGGTAATCGAATTTTTGATGATCAATCACCCTCATGACTGCCCGGTCTGTGATGAGGGTGGAGAGTGTCACCTGCAGGATATGACTGTTGCCTGCGGCCCTCCCTATCGCCGCTATCGCGGCCGTAAGCGCACTTTCACCAATCAGGATCTCGGTCCGTTGGTTCATCATGAGATGAACCGCTGCATCACCTGCTATCGCTGCACCCGCTTTTACCAGGAGTATGCCCTCGGTGATGATCTTGGGGCAATGCGCCTGCGCAATGAGGTCTATTTCGGGCGCTTTCAGGATGGTCCGTTAGCAAGTCCCTTCGCCGGCAACCTGGTCGAGGTCTGTCCTACCGGCGTTTTCACCGATGCCGTGTTTCGACAGCATTTTGCACGGGTCTGGGATCTGAAGACAGCCCCTTCTGTCTGTCCTCACTGCAGCGTCGGCTGCAACACCCTGCCCGGAGCACGGGACGGCACCTTGCGTCGGATACGCAATCGCTTTCATGCCGAACTCAACCGCTGGTTCATCTGTGACCGCGGCCGTTATGGTCATCAATACAGCGAACACCCTGCTCGGCCGCTGACCCCCCGCGTAGAGGACGTAAAAGTAAGCTATCGTCAGGCGCTCACCGCCGCTGCGGAACAGATCAAAGCTGCCAGGGATAAAATAGGCGGTCTCGGCTCAGTACGGGAAGACTTGGAAGGCAATGCCATGTTACGAGCCTTGCTGTATGACCTGAGTGGAATCTTCGCTACCTTCAGCGATCCCCAGCTCGAGGTAGCAACGACTACCGCCGTCGCCCAGCTCCAAAACACCACTAGGGTGTTGTCCCTGGCCGAAATGGAGCAGGTTGATGCAGCACTGATCGTCGGCGACCTCACCGCGCATGCACCGATGATCGATCTGGCCTTACGCCAGGCTTACCGGAACGGTGCTAAGCTGGCCGTGCTGCATAGTGGACCCACCCCATTGGTTCGCTTCGCAGCCACGACACTGACAGTTCCACCACACGAGATAGGTGCACATCTTTTGCGTTTGAATGAATGGGTAGCCGCCCCCTCTGCTGCTCACAATAAGCAGGAGAAAGAGCTAACGGATATTGCAACATACCTGACAGCGGCCCATCAACCGTTATTGATAGGCGTAATCGAGACCATGGTCGCGCCAGAGATTGCCGTCCTGGCACAACTGTCCACTGCGTTGGGATCCCGTGCTAGACTTGCCTATGCTTTGCCAGGAGCCAACGCTTACGGAGCGGCGTTGCTTACCCCAGCAAGTAGTACTTCTGCGATGTTAGAGGCGATCGAGTCGGGCCAAATCCAAACTCTGATCGTGGCAGGCAATGATCCCCTCGGCGATGCCCGCTTGGGTGCTCGCTGGCGGACAGCATGCCAACGCCTCAATACCCTTATCGTGCTCGATTGTGTCGCTACCGCCACTGCTGAGGCAGCAGATATCTTGCTGCCAGTAGCGGCGTGGGCGGAGCGTAGCGGTACCTTTGTCAATTACGAAGGCCGCGCTCAAGGCTTCGCCTCTGTCTTCCAACGTTCAGAACCTTTGCCCAGTACAGCAGAAGTCATCGCAGACTTGGCGCAGTGCCTTGGGCTCGCCCCGCCGGATGCCGCGGTAGTGCTGAGTGATGCTTTCCCTGGCTACCAGGCGCCTGTCCCTGGCACACTGGGGTCACCTCTGGCTGCGCTTCCCCTGCCCGTGCAGATCGATACAACCATCCTCCCGGCTAAGGGACCCCATCCCGGACGCTGGCAGGCCGCACTGACAAGCTGGTATGGTGATGAACCGCTTGCCGGCTTCGCTCCGGCTTTACTGAAACTAGCTCCGGCAGCCGCGGCGCTTATCAATCCAGCAATAGCTTTGAGTGAAGGGATCGCGGAGGGAGAACGGGTCAGACTGCGGGGTCCGGTCGAAACCATGGTGCTACCTGTGCAGCTTGATAACAACGTGGCTGCCGGCACGATTGCCCTCGCCCGAGGGGTGCTTGCTCAATTAGGGGTCGGCCATGGTGATCCACTCGAACTGGAGAAGATATCATGAACGTCGCCCAATGGCTGCTCACCCTCGCAAGCCTGGGATTGGTGCTACTGGGGCTGGTGCTTGTCGCAGCCTTTATGATCTATGGTGAGCGCCGTATTCTTGCGCTACTGCAGGATCGCCTCGGCCCCAACCGCGCCGGTCCCTTCGGTCTGCTGCAACCTGTTGCCGATATCCTGAAACTGATAAGCAAGGAAAACTTCGTACCCCCTTTTGCCGATCGCATGGTCTATACCATCGCTCCTGTCATCGTCCCGCTGACCGTGTTGCTCAGTTTTGCCGTGGTGCCGGTAAGCGAGGATTGGTGGCTGGCCGATCTCAACATCGCTCTGCTCTATGTGTTGGCTCTCTCCTCGTTGCGGGTTTACGGCCTCATACTCGGCGGCTGGTCCTCTAACAGTAAATACCCGTTGCTCGGCGGCCTCCGCTCCGCTGCACAGATGATCAGTTACGAATTACCGATGGGACTCGCGCTGGTGGGAGTGGTGATGTTGAGCGGTTCCTTCAGCCTGAAAGAGATCGTCGCTGCCCAGACGCTGCCCTTTATCGTGCTACAACCGTTGGGATTTATCATTTTTCTGGTGTGCGGCATCGCCGAAACCAACCGCCTGCCCTTTGATCTTCCTGAGGCGGAAAACGAGCTCGCTGCAGGTTACAACACTGAATACGGCGGTATCCAATTCGCCTTCTTCTATCTCGGTGAATACTTAGGGATACTCCTCATCGCGGCACTGGTAACGCTGTTGTTTCTGGGTGGCTGGCATGGACCCTGGCTGCCTGGTGTAGTCTGGTTTGCTCTAAAGACGCTGGCACTGATATTCCTATTCTTTTGGTTGCGGACTAGCCTGCCACGGCTGCGCTATGACCAGCTGATGGATTTCGGCTGGAAAGTAATGCTGCCGGCCGCCTTGCTCAACCTGCTGATGACCGCTGGACTGGGGTTGTTCTGGATGGAAAATTAAACTTTGGAAGATTAACACTTGGGATAGCTAAACAAATGAATAAACAGACTCCAACTCTACTGATCAGGCTGTGGCGTTCGCTGTGGACGACCCTGCGCCATGCCTGGGCAAAGCGTGAGACAGTGTCTTACCCGGAAGTCAAGCGCCCCCTGCCCGGGCGCTGGCGTGGCCGCATCGTGCTTACCCGCGATCCTGATGGCGAGGAACGGTGTGTGGCCTGTTATTTATGCTCAGCGGTATGCCCGGTGGACTGCATCCACTTGCAAGCTACGCAGCGAGCCGACGGCCGGCGTTATCCGGAAACATTTCGCATCGATTTCAGCCGTTGCATCTTTTGTGGCTTTTGTGAAGAGGCCTGCCCAACGCTGGCAATACAGCTTACGCCAGATTTCGAGATGTGCGAGCGGAGCCATAATGAACTAGTGTACGAGAAAGAGCAGCTGCTGATCGACGGTCAGGGCAAGCACGTCGGCTACAATTTCTACCGCCATGCTGGCATCGCAATCTTCGGCAAGGCTATTGGCGAGGGAGTCTGCGACACACCGCCGGTGGATCATGATACCAATCTGCCCTAGCAGACGGAGAACAGTTCGTCTTATGAGAGGATGCATCGATTTACCCTGCACAAAGATAAAGGAAAGCAACAATGATGAACAGAACAACCCGTTCAACAGGGTCAGCCCATGTATGAGTTCATTTTTTATCTTTCTTCCGCCATTGCAGTGGTTGCTGCAGGCGCGATCTTGGTAGTGCGTCATCCGGTTCATGCTGCCCTTTACCTGATCGTGTCATTGCTGGCTTTAGCATTGCTGTTCTTCCTGCTCGGTGCACCACTGCTGGCAGCACTCCAGGTCATGCTATACGCTGGTGCAATCATGGTATTGTTCCTGTTCATGATGATGGTGATGAATTTACGCACCGAACGAAATCTGCCACTGTTACTCCCTGGCAATTGGGGAGGAATATCATTACTGGCTCTACTTCTGTGGTTGGTACTCTTGCTGTTACTGAGCAGATCGTCATTAGATGAAGCAGGCAGCATCACGGTGATCGAACCTAAGGAAGTGGGAAGCGCTCTGTTTGGTCCATACCTGGTGGTGGTCGAAGCTGCTGCGATTTTGTTGCTGGCAGCATTGGTGGCAGCCCTCTATCTCAGTCGAAAGGGAAAACGATGATCCCGCTCAGTCACAGCCTGATTATCGCCGCCCTATTATTTGTGCTAGGTCTCGCCGTAGTGTTATTACGGCGAGAGCTGTTGTTCATATTGATAGGACTGGAAGTGATGCTCAATGGCGTTGCCTTAACGGCAATAGCAGCAGGCCAATACTGGGGCAATGCCGATGGCCAGGTACTGGTTATCATGCTATTGACGGTAACTGCTGCAGAAGTAGTGGTGGCACTGATCCTGGTATGGCTAGCTTTTGATCACTACAAGGCAGTCCGCGTGGAAACGCTCACCCACCTCAGGGATGATACTGACAGGAGTACATCGTGAGCCAGTGGCTATGGCTGATTCCCGGCACCCCCTTGCTTGGATCGCTCATCATCCTTTTCCTGGGGAGTCTGCTGCGACGAAAACACCTTGCCATGGTAGCTTGTTGTGCCTCAGCTGCTGCTTTTTTGGTGGTGGTGCTCGCATGGCTGACCGAAGCCACCAGCCAGCCGTTACAGCAAACCCTCTACACTTGGGTAGCAGTGGGCGAGTGGCGACCGATGTTCGGTTTCACACTTGATCGCCTTGCTTTGGTAATGGTGAGCATAGTCAGCAGTGTGGGTTTATTGGTCCATCTTTACTCGGTACCCTTTATGGCTGAAGAGGCCGATCAGCGTCGTTATTATTTTTTTCTCAACCTGTTTTTAGCTGGCATGCTGTTACTGGTGCTAGCCGATAATCTGCTGCTTCTCTATCTTGGATGGGAGCTGGTTGGACTGTGCTCCTATGCCCTGATTGGTTTCTGGTACCGAGACCCGCCATGTAGCAATGCCGGGCGCAAGGCCTTTATTGTCACACGCATTGGCGATACAGCGCTGGCACTCGGCATCTTTCTCCTATTCAGCCAATTTCACGAATTATCGCTATCCGCGCTACTCACGAATGCCACCACCCAGTGGGAAAAAGGCTCAACATTGGCCACTCTGGCGACGCTGTTAATCCTGGGCGGAGCTGTAGGTAAGTCAGCACAATTACCGTTACAAGTCTGGCTACCTGATGCCATGCTCGGTCCCAGTCCTGTTTCTGCATTGATCCACGCCGCCACCATGGTCACGGCAGGAGTTTATTTGATCGCGCGCACTCACCCCTTATTTGAGTTGGCACCCCATACGCAATGGCTCGTGGCAGCCATTGGTGCGCTGACTATCGTCTATGGAGCCAGCGCTGCAGTGGCGCAAAGCGATTTCAAAAAGGTGTTAGCTTACTCGACCATCAGTCAGATAGGCTACATGTTTCTGGCTCTTGGCTGCGGAGCCTATGCCATAGCGCTCTTTCATCTTACCACTCATGCTTTCTTCAAGGCTTTGCTGTTCCTATCTGCAGGAGCAGTGATCCGTGCCAGTGGAGATGAACACGATATAAACAGTCTAGGCAAAATAGGTAACCATCCATCCATAGCTCGCTGGACTTTCCTGATTGGCGCTGCCTCACTGGCTGGTGTGCCTTTCATCACCGCTGGCTTTTATAGCAAAGATGCCATTCTTGTCACTGCATGGTCGGCACCGACTGGCCCGCTATTGTGGATCTTCGCTGCTTTTGGCGCCCTGCTGACTGCGATCTATATCTTTCGCGTCTATTTTCTTGTCTTCCATGGTTCAGGCCCCAGAACCTCGACTATATCCCTTCCCTATTTCATGTCATTACCGTTACTCATTTTGGCGTTGCTCAGCATCGTTAGTGGCTTCATTGAGCTACCGGAAGGCTGGCCCGGCCCTCATCTCTGGAGTCTATGGCTGGCAGATGAACTTGCCGTAGCAACCTTCCCTCCGCTAACCATTACTTATACTCTCCAATTCATTACTGCGTTGTTGCCACTAGCAGGTTTTAGTTTGGCCTTGTGGTTGATCCAGCGCGAGCAAGCGTATCAATCACTTCCTTTGGCAAATTTTTTGCGCAGCGGTTGGGGTTTTGACGCTTTCTACTATGCCATGCTGGTACGTCCCTACCTTGCTCTGGCAAGGATACTGCAAGCTGGTGAAAGTAAGGAAGGCATCACATATATCGTGGTACGTCCTTACCGCGCTCTTGCCAGGGGAGTGTCAGATGCTGTGGAAACTCTTCTGATTGAGGGAGCACTAACCAGAATAACGCGTGGATTCTTGGCCTTTGCCACCTTCTGCCGCAAAGGTGTGGAATATAAGATGTTAGAAGCCGGCATCACTAGCTTGGTGGCGGCGCTGCGCTTCAGCTATACGATACTGAGCACTACCCAAAATGGTTTTCTGAGCCGCTATGCCCTAGTGATAAGCACAGGGGCCGTGTTCTTCCTGGGATATTGGTTATGGTGAGGAGAGTGCTATGGACTGGTTGAGCGTGCTGATATTTCTACCCCTGTTTGGCGGACTCTGGATCAGCTTGACAGGGCGCAACAAAACAGCTTTTGCACGTTGGGCTGCACTAGCGGTTACCAGTACAGAGCTGTTAATCTCACTTTGCCTGTGGTGGGGTGCAGTCCCCAATGAAGAGGGTTATTTTTATATCATACGCGCTCCCTGGGTACCTACCATGGGGATTCAATTTTTATTGGGTATGGATGGTATCAGTCTGTTGCTGGTACTTCTGACCGCACTTCTGAGCCCTGTGGTAGTCCTCGTCTCGTGGAATGCAGTACAACGCAATTGGCCCGCTTTTGCCGCCCTCCTCCTCGCTACCGAAGCAGGAATCATGGGGGTCTTCCTGTCGCTGGACCTGGTGTTGTTCTATGTGTTCTGGGAACTGATGTTAGTGCCGATGTATTTTCTGATTGGGTTGTGGGGGCACGAACGGAGGCTCTATGCCGCCTACAAGTTTTTCCTTTTCACGATTACCGGTTCACTGTTGATGCTAATAGCAATCCTCGGATTGTACTTCACTCATGGCAAGCAGACGGGTATTTACACGTTCGATTACTTCGAGTTGTTAAAGATCAATCTGCCAGGCAACAGCGAGATGTGGCTGATGCTCGGTTTTTTTGTGGCTTTCGCTGTCAAGGTTCCGCTGTTTCCGATACACAGTTGGCTGCCTGACGCTCACACCGAAGCACCCACAGCAGGCAGCATTTTCCTCGCGGGTCTATTACTGAAGACCGGTGCTTACGGCTTGTTGCGTTTCTGCCTGCCGCTGTTTCCTGATGCCTCTGCAGACTTTGCGCCCGTTGGTATGATTCTGGGGATAATCGGTATCTTCTACGGTGCCTTGTTGGCCTTGGTACAGGAGGATATGAAGCGACTCATTGCCTATTCTTCTATCAGCCACCTGGGTTTTGTGGTGTTTGGCATCTATGCCTGGAATGAGGAAAGTTTGAACGGCGCTGTGCTCTTGATGCTAGCCCACGGAGTAACAACAGGAGCGATGTTTGCCATGGTCGGCATGCTGGAAGAACGTTCCGGCACCCGTTTACTAGCGCAACTGGGGGGACTATTATCACCACTACCCCGTCTGGCTTCCCTGTTGTTGCTCTTTACACTCTCTGCGATGAGTATGCCAGGGCTGGCCAACTTCGTCGGTGAATTCCTGGTCCTTGCCGGCGTATTCCAGGTCTCAGCTGGACTTGCCGTAGCAGGTGCCCTGGGCATTATTACTGGAGTCGTTTACCTGCTGTGGATGTACCAGCGCGCCATGCTGGGAGAGATAACCATTAAACGAGCATGGACCGACCTCAACCGTCGCGAAACTGTGTCGCTGGGACTGTTGGCATTTGCGGTACTGTGGCTGGGTCTGTATCCTGCCCCCTTCCTTGACAGCCTGCAAATCCCCGTGACCGCAATCATCGAATCGAAAAGCTCTGTGCCTACCGGATCGATTGATGCCCTCCGCTGACCTGATCAACCTCATCCCTTACCTGTTGCTAACAACGGGCGGCCTCGCCATATTAACACTGGGTATCTGGCCGAAGCGTGTTTCGAGCCGATTATTATCGACTGCTACGCTGGCTTTCCTACTGCTAGGTGCTGCCACTACCTCACTATGGCAAATACCTGGTGCAGTAGGTAGTATGCTGGTAATCGACGACATAAGCCGCCTGTTTACTCTATTTTTCATATTCGGTGCCGCAGCCATCGTCATGCTATCCTTCGGCCACGCCCCCATCCGCAATGAACTCCAAGAGGAATACTTGAGCCTGATCCTCTTTGCCACATTAGGAATGGCATTGCTTGTAAGCTCAAACAATCTTGTCAGCGCCTTTGTCGGCCTAGAAATCCTGGCTGTACCGCTCTATGCCCTTATCGCCTGGCAACCAACAAGATATGGCGCGATCGAAGGCGGAATAAAATATGCTGTGCTCGCTGGCTTTGCAACTGCATTTTTTCTTTATGGCATTGCCCTGGCCTATGCCAGCAGCGGCACATTGGATCTGACTGAGCTGAATACAGTTGCTAGCGGTGAATCCTTACTGCCAGTCGCCATTACCCTGATCCTAGTCGGGATAGGATTCAAGGTGGCCTTGGTACCGTTTCATATGTGGGCCCCTGATATCTACCAGGCCGCCCCTTCACCGATAACAGCTCTATTCGCGAGTTTCAGCAAAGCTGCGACAATGGTATTTCTGATCCGGCTATTGTGCTTGCAATTACCTTCTCTATGGGAGGTGCTGCTTCCGTTATTGTGGGGACTTGCGTTAATCAGTATGGTAGTAGGTAACCTATTGGCGCTGAATCAGCAGAATTTGAAAAGGCTACTGGCCTATTCCTCTGTCGCCCATCTCGGTTATATCCTGGTAGCGCTGTCAGCGGGTACTGCTCAAGGCCGCGATGCCGCTATCTATTATGCTGTTACCTTAGCAATTATGAACGTGGGTGCATTTGCTGTGATCGTTGCGTTGACACGCCGTGATCAAGATCGCGAAAACCTGACAGATTATCGCGGACTGGGGCGTCGATATCCGATGCTGGGACTTGCTATGGGAATCTACCTGCTAGCCCTCGCTGGCCTTCCGCCGACAGCTGGCTTTATGGCCAAGCTACTCGCCTTTGGCGCAGCTATTGAGGTCGGTAATGTCATGTTAGCGATCGTGGCAGTAATCAACACGGCACTCTCTTTTTTTTATTACTTACGGGTAATGATGGTATTTTATAGTGAGCAAGAGACAACCTTAGACACCATCCCGCCGACACAGGGCACATTGATTGTCATAATCATTACCATTCTCTTGATTATCGGACTTGGCATTTTCCCGGAATGGCTATTAGGGATTCTTAAATTGCCTTGAAGTACGGGATGATTTTTCAAGAAAATTATCGCCGAAATATCTATGTATAATCGTAATTATTACAAGGAAATAGACGTAGCGGCAGAACTTCTATGAAATCGATTTCGATTGTAATTTGTCATTATCCGATAATCCTATTTTCCTCAGTTGACCCTATAAAAACAGCTGAAAACGTAGTACTGTAAAGGTTTTACGGTTGGATGAAGGAGTCACCTAATGGGTGAAAAGGATTTTGAGGAAAAAGGAGTAGTCAAGGCGGTAGGT
>NZ_FNPJ01000064.1 GCF_900107265.1 Nitrosomonas sp. Nm33
GCTTACACGTTCCGCGAGAAGAAACCTTCACTTAATATCAGATTCACTCAAGCTCTTCCACTTGTAGGGTTGTGATTCTTATGTCGAACTCACGTTACTTACTCAGCTATTTCCTTATTACTTCCCCGGTGTAGGTGAATGTCCAGTTGCGGGAATGCAATGTTAATTTTTTCTTCAGTAAAACGACGATTGATCTCCATGTTCAAATCATGATGCAGATCTAATCGATCCGAAAGCTGACCCGCATAAACCCTCAACTCGAAATCCAACGAGCTTGCCCCAAATGCTGTAAATAAGGCGACAGGCTCCGGCTCGCGTAGAACCAAGGGATGATTTCTGGCAATTTCCAGTAACAATTCTCTGGCCTTATCACAATCTGATCCATAAGCAATGCCCACGGGTATTTTGATACGAGTGACCTGATCACTGAGAGTCCAGTTTAACAATTGCTGGGTGATAAATGTTTTATTAGGTACCACGACTTCCTTTCGATCAGCATCGATCAAAGTTGTCGCACGAATATTAATTTTGCTGACTGTACCGGTCACATCATTCAATGTGACAAGATCACCTATTCTGATAGGACGCTCAAACAGCAGGATTAACCCTGATACGAAATTAGCTACAATTTCCTGTAAGCCAAAGCCCAATCCAACACCCAGTGCTGCAACCAGCCATTGGATATTGGACCACTCCATACCGAGCATTTGGAATGTGACCATCACTCCGATAATGATAATCGCATATCTGAGTAGCGTAGTAATAGCGTATCCGGTGCCTGTATTCAAGGATAAATGCCGCAAAACCAGGAGCTCCAGCGTACCAGGCAAATTATGAGCAGCCACCATGACCAAGCCCAGAATGATCAATGCCACCAGCAATGTTTCCAACGTGATCAAGCGCACGACCGCTTCACCATCCCTCATAATTGAGGTTCGCCAGACAATAATATCTTCAAGAAATCCCAGTGCCGGTAGCATCTCGAACCAGATGACGCTTAAGCTGCTAATCAGCAATCCCCACACACTTATTTTCAATAAGGTAGCTGATTGTGTGCTAATTGATTCGATATCAATGTAGTTATCATCCACGAACTCAACCTCGCTTTTTCCAGTAGTTGCGCGATGGGCAAGCATTTCCTCCCGTTTGGCAATTGCTCTTTTAAAAGCAATTCTACGCTGGGCAATTAATAAGCTGCGGTAACCCAGGAAAAAAATCAGACTACAAAGTATTATCAAGGTGACTGACTGGAAAATCAGAATACTTTGATACAATGCAGCGAAATAATAGCCTCTTGCTGCCATGACAATCATGTACACCTGCTGCACGAAAAGAAGTAACATCCACAACCTGGGATTCTGAATTAAAGTAAAACTTTTCTCTTTATAGAGCTTTTTTCCAGTAGGTGTGATAGCCATCCAGCCTAAAGCAAATATCGCCAACACTATGCAGAGCAGCATAAAAGCAATTCTTCCAATACTGTTACGTACGATGTCATCCGCAAGACAATCTGTAAAAGCAATAATGACACTTAATACAAGTATCACTGGTGCATAAAATTTGATATCCCGGTACATTTTATCGACCATGTCCGCATGCCATCGGAACTGAGCAATGAATAATCCGGTTGGTCGGCAAAGCTGAAGAAGAAAATGCCAGAAAAAAACCGTGATGGCAGCGACGTAAAAAGCAAGAGAAAACGCATGGCTCATTTCTGTATTCATACTGTGCTGCAGAATTAGATGAATCAGTAGAAATGGTAAGGAAGTCACTAAAGATTGAATAACTACGAACAACAACATTCCGATAGGATAGCGTGCCTTGTCTTGATTGACTTTCCCCCAAGCTTCTTCACCGATTTCTTCCCAACGTAAATAGCGAGGCCAGTAAATCCGCCTAAAAATCACGCTGATCGATAAAGAAAAGGCTAGAACGACTAAAACTGGCAGCCATACCTTGTCGATAGTATTTGCTAGCGCTGTTTGCGTCTTGTCGGAAACAGACCAGGCGGCTGCATCGCTGAGATCATTCTTTATGTGTAAATCGATCGGTTTTGCACTGCGCGTGATCAGCAAGTTTTCTTTGAGTAAAAGCTCAAATTGATTGATTTTCTCAAGCAATTGATTCTTAATCGAAGCATAAAGCTCTAACTCTTTTACATAAGAATGCAATATTTCTAGAAATTGATCGATGATATGTAAACGGGAATCTTTAAGCTCCTGGAACCCTTCTGTTATTTCCTGGTAAGAAGGTGTTTGCTCATCAATAGCATAACCTTCAGTCATTCTTTTGAAATAAACTTTATCATTCGTCATTTCCAGCTTTTCTTGCTCAAGCTGGAACAATTCTAGTTTTGCACTACTTAATAATTTTTGTGTTTGCCTTATATTCGGCTTAGATAATATTTGCTTTAGTTGTTTCCTGATCTCGGTTCCTAATTCTTCATCTTCCTCTTGGAATTCGAGTCTTTGCTGGAGTGTTGCATAGTTCTTAGTAATAAGGTTAAGTCGGTTTTCTTGACGTGTTGTTTGCACCACCAATTTGGTCGCACGCGCAGCATAGTCACTAAGCTTGGCAGCAAGCTCTTCATTATCTTTAACCATCTTGAATAGTGCTGGATGCCATTTACTTTCACCTAGCAACTGTTCAGATCTCTCAACAATTTTTTTAGTCTCGGTTTTTCTTTTCAGGTTAATCTGCTTGGTTAACCATTCTACCTTCTGCACCAACATTTCGATCTCTGGCTTAAGTATCAGCTTTTCCTGTAAGGTAGCAATTTCAATAGCATTAGGTAAGGTTAAAACTTCCATCTCCAGCATGCGAATCTTGTCTGTCAGTGCTTGATTCTGATATTCCTGGTGAATCTTAAATGCATCAGCAATTTTCTCATCAGACATGTCTTTCGCCAGAGACATTTTTTCTGTCAATGATGCACGCACCTTGCTTGTTGCATCTAATTCTTCTTGAATCTTAATGGCGCGTTGACGAAGCGTGCCGATTTCGGAAGTCAGTTTCTGCTGCTGATTTTGTAGTTCTGACAATTTTGCTTGAGTGATAACACGCTGTTGCTCTATTTCGCTTAAAGATAATCCTTTTAGCTTTGTGACATCAGTTGGGGTCGAAATAGTTTTGTCTTTCTGCTCTTTCTGCTTTTTAAGTGTTTCGAGCTGCTGTGGATATTCCTTTAGTTGTTGCGAATAAAGTTGGGTTTTCTTGAGGTATTCCTGGTGGTCAAGTAGAACGTGCTGAGTATTGAGATAAATCTCTTTAAGTTCCTTTTTTTGCGGCGTTTCTTCCCCACTATTCAGCGTTTCAAGCTTAGTCTGGATTACCTGAAGTTGATTAGCGAATTCATCTGCCTGAGTATACTCAGCGCCTGTAACGATCCAGAATAGAAAAAAGATGATAGAAAGTAATTTAATCATGAATACCTACTTTTTGATGGATTTGCTCAAGATTTCTAAAAATGAAAAAATTCTAGAGCAATTCAAAACAACCGCTGGAAATTTGTATCTACTGGGCGATGCTAGCCAGGTAAAAAAATAAAAGCATTAAAAAAGATGAATAAGTAATGATGATCTTATTGCGTTGGATCTAATCGTTTTTTTCATTAATAACCGGTTTATTTGCGTTGTTTACAAGCTGCTGATCCGGAATCGGATTTGCAGGTTTACTCGATAAACCAGCGAGCAATATACCTAATTCGTAAAGTAAATAGAGCGGTATTGCCAGCATAAACTGTGAAATTACATCAGGAGGCGTAAAAATCGCGCCTATCACAAATGCACCTACTAGAACATAAGGACGTACTTCTTTCATTTTTGACAACGAGATGACGCCTGTCCGAACTAGCACTATAACGAACACAGGGACTTCAAAAGTAATGCCAAAGGTTAAGAACATGGTGAGGATAAAACCGAGGTATTCGCCGATATCGGTCATAACCGCCACCCCTTCAGGTGCAAAATAAACAATAAATTCAAATACTAGGGGTAATGCGGCCAAATAAGCAAATGCCATACCTACGAAAAACAATAAACTGCTGGCAATAACGAGTGGCAAAAACAGGCGCTTCTCATGGGAATACAGTCCAGGCGCGATAAAAGCCCAAATCTGATAAAGCGTATGCGGTAAGGTCATCAAAAACGCTGTCATCAGAGCCACTTGCATAGGTATAAAAAAAGGTGTGGTGACAGCTGTTGCAATCATTTGCCCACCTAATGGAAGCTTCTCCAGCAAAGGCTGCGCCAGGATGGTGTAAAGATCGCGCGCAAAATAGGCGCAGGGTAAGAAACCAAGTACCAACACAAAAAATACATGAATTAACCTGGTACGTAATTCCACTAGATGTGAAATAAAGGTGCTCTCGTCATTCATATGTTCATGATGAATCAGACTAGGTGAATAGGTATTGTTAAACTTGACAGTTACGTTATTAAGAAACTTTTCAAGTACTTTTATTTGACTCAGAAGTCTGTTGTGAAGACAGAGTTTGACTCTGAACAGCAATTGTCTTTTCTGTGGGAACGCTAATTTGCTCGATCTCAATCAGCGCCGGGTCTTTTATCTTCTCTGCTGCGTTTATACCGGCAGCTGTCTCTATTTGATCAAATTCCTTCCTTACTGCTTCTTCGATGGAGTGAGTCGTCTCCTGTACAGAATTTTTAAAACGCCTTAATTCATCGAGTTCTATCTCGTGGCGAATATCATTCTTGACATTATCGACATACCGTCGTGCACGTCCTAGTAAATGCCCTATCGTACGCGCTACTCGAGGAAGTCGTTCTGGTCCGATTACAATCAATGCCACCATCGAAATGACGAGCATTTCTGCAAAACTGATATCAAACATACTTCATTTCCCCCAAACATATTACTTTGCCGAAGGAACTATATCGAAAGAAACTGCTGATTTGCATCCTTCAGTGATAGTACTCACCGATATCGCCTGCCTTATGCGATGCGGTGATATTATAATTTAATCTCATTTTTCTCTTTGGCTTCTGCTTCGACAGAGCGATGAGTGATCTGCTGAGACTGAGAGGAAGAAGATGTATTACTTGTATTACTCTCTTCAGCACCTTTCATGCCTTCCTTAAATCCTCTGACCGCATTGCCAAGATCATTGCCCAGATTCCGGAGCTTCTTTGTACCAAAAACTAGCACGACAATTGCTAACACTACTAGCCAATGCCAAATGCTAAATGTTCCCATTGTTTACCCTCTTAATAAACGGTTTATTACCCATGATGAACCATCGTGGGCAAACGGTCTTTTCCTCCTATAATATGGATGTGAAGATGAAACACTTCTTGCCCGCCTACCCGTCCTGTATTAATAATCGTACGAAATCCGTTTGCACATCCCTGCTCTTTTGCCAGACGAGGAGCCAACCATAACATTTTTCCCAATAGCTGTTGATCCGTTTCGCCCACATCATATAATGAATTGATATGTTGCTTGGGTATCAGGAGGAAATGGACTGGTGCAGCCGGATGAATATCATGGAATGCAACAAAATCTTGATCTTCAAATACTTTGTTGGCAGGAATTTCTCCTCTTACAATCTTGCAAAAAATACACTCTTCCATTTATTGTCCTGTTTTACGCGAAAGTTTTTCTTCAATACCCGAAGTACCTTCTCGTCGCTCCAATTCGTGCAGTACATCTTCGGGTTTTAATCCATGATGCGCAAGTAATACTAGGCAATGAAACCATAAATCTGCGATTTCATAAACAAGATGTGCTGCATTTCCATCTTTTGAAGCCATGATAGTTTCCGCTGCTTCTTCAGCAATTTTTTTGAGTATTTTATCCTGACCACTCGTGAGCAGTTTTGCCACATAAGAATTGGAGGAATCAGCGCTTTTACGCGCCTCGATAGTTTCTGCCAAACGATAAAGAATAGATGAATCAATCATTGCTTATAGATCTTCGTCGGATCCTTAATAATAGGCGTTATGACTACCCACTGATCTCTTTCCAATTTATTAAAAAAACAACTCTGCCTGCCCGTGTGACATGCAATCCCTCCCACTTGCTCCACGGTAAGTAATATCACATCCTCGTCACAGTCCAGGTAAATTGCCTTCACCTTCTGCACATGACCAGATTCTTCTCCTTTCCGCCAAATTCTTTTGCGGGAACGTGACCAATAAACAGCCTCACCTGTCTCGGCAGTCAATTTGATAGTGTCTCTATTCATCCAGGCTACCATCAATACTTTACCGCTCTTTTCATCTTGTGCAATGACGGGTACTAACCCCTCTGCAGACCAGTTTATTTTATTTAGCCAAGCATCCGACATAAAAGTTCATTTTAATAAGAGATTATCGAAACTCTATTTGCATATTACAGACGCACTTCAATTCCATGTTTTGCTAAATATCGCTTGGCTTCCTGGATCGTGTGTTGACCATAGTGAAAAATGCTGGCCGCCAGTACTGCATCAGCATGCCCTTGCAGAATACCCTCAACAAGGTGATCCAAACTACCTACTCCACCACTAGCAATTACCGGTAGATCGACTGCGTCAGAAATGGCGCGAGTCAGGGCCAGATCAAAGCCGTGGCGCGTGCCATCTCTGTCCATGCTAGTCAGTAAAATTTCACCAGCACCTAGCGCCTGTATTTTTTTGGCCCATTCTATCGCATCAAGCCCTGTTGCATTACGCCCCCCATGAGTAAATACCTCCCAGCGTGGACTATTATGTTTATCGTCCATGACTTGCTTGGCATCTATTGCGACAACGATGCATTGGGAACCGTAATGACTCGCTGCATCTTCTACCAGCTGCGGATTAAGCACCGCAGAAGTGTTGACGCTGACCTTGTCAGCGCCTGCATTTAACAGCCGGCGAACATCATCAACCTTACGTACCCCTCCACCGACAGTTAACGGAATGAAGACCTGAGCTGCCACTTCTTCAACAATATGCAGAATCAAATCGCGATTATCTGAGCTGGCAGTAATATCCAGAAAAACAAGCTCATCAGCACCCTGCTCATCATAGCGATGCGCTATTTCCACAGGATTACCTGCATCTCGAAGTGAAACAAAATTAACACCCTTGACAACACGTCCATTGTTGACATCAAGACACGGAATAATTCGTTTGGCAAGACCCATGAATCCAGAGACCTTTACAATATCGAATAAAAAAGAGGGAGGAAACATGTGAACAGACTTCAATTCTATTCACGACGTCATGTTATTTTTCGTCAGACCATTGCACTTAGTTCATCGGCCAATAGTTGTGCCTTTTTAAAATCCAGCATACCCTCATAAATAGCGCGACCAGTAATCGCACCCATTATACCTTCTGACTCAATTTCACAAAGTGTCTTAATATCATCCAGATTGGTAATGCCTCCACTGGCAACCACCGGAACAGTCAGTTTCCGCGCCAACGCTATAGTTGCCTCAATATTGATACCCGTAAGCATGCCGTCACGACCGATGTCAGTATAAATAATCGCCTCGACCCCATAATCTTCAAACTTTCTCGCCAGATCCACAACGTCGTGGCCAGTGACTTTAGACCAACCGTCCACTGCCACCTTACCATCTTTAGCGTCAAGCCCTACCATAATCTGACCAGGGAAGGCATAACACGCATCATGCAAAAACCCGGGTATTTTCACTGCAGCTGTTCCAATAATGACATAACTAATGCCATTATCTAAATAACGCTCGATGGTTTCCAGATCACGAATCCCTCCGCCAAGCTGAATCGGAATTCTTCCGTTAATTGCCTTAACAATAGTACGAATAATTGATTCATTCTTTGGTTTACCAGCAAATGCGCCGTTTAAATCGACTAAGTGTAAACGACGCGCGCCTTGTTCCAACCAGTGCCGAGCCATAGCATCAGGATTTTCAG
Organism: Nitrosomonas sp. Nm33; assembly: GCF_900107265.1. Taxonomy (GTDB): domain Bacteria; phylum Pseudomonadota; class Gammaproteobacteria; order Burkholderiales; family Nitrosomonadaceae; genus Nitrosomonas. The sequence goes on from NZ_FNPJ01000064.1 coordinate 7,883, forward strand.
AAAATACAGTTGCGTCATCCATGACTCCTTGTTTAAGACGTACGCATTGTCCATCTTTAATATCTATTGCAGGAATAATCAGCATATATTGTCAGGATAAATAATTGAGAATAAAAGTAGCGAACTGAAAAAAACCATAGGTAATGTATATTAAATTAGATTGTATTAACGACTGGAATGCGGCTCCCACTTGGTAAAATTACTTAATAACGTCAAACCCGCCAGCTGACTTTTTTCCGGATGAAATTGAACAGCAAAAATATTGTCTTTAGCAATCGCACACGTAAATGGAGTTGGATAAAGCGTATAAGCAGCTGTTATTTCCGGATTGATCGCTTCCACATAATAGCTGTGAACAAAATAAAAGCGTGCATCACTGTCAATACCTTTCCATAACGAGTGCTGGATTGTTTGATGTACCTGATTCCAGCCCATGTGAGGAACTTTGAGCTTATTTCTATCCGAATCTATCATCGCATCATGCGAGAAATGACGCACTTTGCCAGGCAAGATTCCTAAACCCTTTACATTTCCTTCTTCACTTTCATCAAACAACATTTGCAAACCTAGGCAGATACCGAGAAAAGGTTTATTTCTGGCTGCTTCCAGCACAACATCCTTTAATCCATGACTCGTCAGCTCACGCATGCAATTAGGCATCGCCCCTTGACCAGGAACAACAACGCGTGACGCTTTTTGGACAATAGCTGGATCACTGGTTACGACAATGGAAGCAGTGGGCGCAACATGCTCGAGCGCTTTAGATACCGAACGTAAATTACCCATTCCGTAATCAACAATGGCGATATCAGTCATACTTGATTTGAAAAAAAAGAAGAAGTTTACAAAGAACCTTTTGTGGAAGGAATCAAATCTATAGCACGCGGGTCTACCTCTAACGCCATGCGTAAAGCTCGCCCAAATGCCTTAAAAATAGTTTCTGCCTGATGGTGCGCATTATTACCTGAGAGATTATCTATGTGCAAGGTAATCATGGCATGATTGACTAAACCCTGAAAAAATTCATGCACCAGATCGACATCAAATTCACCAATACGTGCACGTACAAATTCAACATGGAACGCCATGCCAGGGCGACCAGATAGATCAATTACCACTCTTGACAATGCCTCATCGAGCGGCACATAAGCATGCCCGTAGCGGCGTATGCCTTTTTTATTCCCGAACACCTGGGCTAGCGCCTGTCCCATGGTGATACCAATGTCTTCCACAGTATGATGAGCATCGATATGTAAATCACCTTTTGCTTTTATTTTCAGATCAATCATGCCATGACGCGCGATCTGATCAAGCATATGATCAAAAAAAGGTACGCCGGTATCTAGTATCGCCTGACCACTACCATCCAGATTGATTTCGACAGTAATTTGAGTTTCCAGCGTATTACGTGTAACTTGGACTTGACGCATAGAGAAGTTCTGTTTCGTGATTATATACGATCAGGCTAATTGCAATGGTTTATCGAGTATGCGACGAAGTGTTTTGCAGAATTGTGTATTTTCATCAGAAGTACCTACTGTGACGCGCAGGCAATTTTTTAATAATGGATGTGTACCATCAAGATTTTTGATTAATATACCGTACTGCTGAAGTTCTTGAAAAATCCGACTAGCCTCGTTAAGACGAAATAAAATAAAATTTGCATCTGATGGAAAAACTTCAACACCTTCCATCGTTGCCAGGCGGGCTCTCAAAATAGTTCGCTCCGCTTTAATGGCTGCAGCCTGTTCCAACAATATATCATAATGCTGAAATATTCTCTCCGCTATCAATTGTGTCATGATCCCTACATTATAGGGCAAACGCAGCTTTTCCAATTGTGCCAGCCATTCAGGCCGCCCAACCAGCAGCCCCAATCTTAACCCAGCCAATCCTAATTTTGAGAGCGTACGCATCAGCAATAAATTGGGATATTGAGTGAGCATATCCATAAAAGTTGCATCGGCAAATGCCTGATAGGCTTCATCGACTATGACAATGCCTGGAGTAGCCTCAATAATACGACAGATTGCCTGAGGATCAAATAAATTACCACTGGGATTATTCGGATAAGCCAGAAAAATAACTGCAGGCCGGTGTTGAGAAATAGCGGCAAGCATGGCATCCAAGTCAAGAGAAAAATTAGCGGTTAATGGCACTCCCACATAATTCATGCCACAAAAAGTAGCAATGATACGAAACATGGCAAATCCGGGATCAACACCCATCAGCACTGCTTCTGGTTTAGCCGTAGCAAGCGCAATGGCCTGAATGATCTCGTCCGATCCATTTCCCAGCATAATCGCCATTTCAGAAGGAATGGACAGGGTATTTCTTAGTATTACCTTAAGTGACGTGGCACTAGGATCAGGATAACGATTAATATGGGCATCCTCTGCCAATTGAGAAATTTCTTCTCGCAAAATCAAAGGCAAAGTATAAGGATTCTCCATTGCATCCAACTTTATCATTCCATCTGCAGAAGGAACATGATAAGCGGAAAGCGCAAGAATTTCCGGGCGGATGATACTTTTGAGTAAATTGGACATGCTATTTGATCAAGGGTAACTGGAAATTCAAGCTTGAAAGACAAGAAGTATGTAAAGCATTTAATCGCAGCAAGTTAAATTGGAGGATTGATATCGACTAACATGTTATATAAATCAAATTGCCAACTTCAATGGATAGATCATCATTTAGTATTCAATCTCTTTATTAGATACTTATTCATTTTATATCTAATTAAAAAGAGTGTTAAAAAATTTTTATATTCTTGAATTATTCAATGACAAAGTCTATCAGTTCTTTTTTACGACGGCTCATTATCTTTTTTCTCTTGCCATGTTATATACCAAAAAATACATACAATGACTGCGACAGGAAAAATTACATAATAACCAAGCGCATAAGTTGCTGCATCCATCTCCTCCCCTGCTGGCAAGGGACTACTGATAATTTTGTAACCATGGAATACCGCCACAAAGAATACACCCACCAGTCCTGCAATCCGCCGATTGAATAATAGTCGACCTGCTATTAGATTAAGTCCATGTGTAGCAAAGTATCCAAGAAAATAGACTACCGTATAAAAAATTAATGCACCCACTGATGTCAGTAAATTTATGAGTTTGTCGGATAAATCAAATGAATGATCAAGTCAATCTCTTTCCAATTTCTTTTATTCGCGATAATACCTAAACAGCTGATCATCAATCAACTTGTATTCCTCAGTTAAATGGGCTCAAGCGTCTGATTTAGTCAAAGCTTCATCTCGTATTTCAATCAATTATTGTATAGAAATAAAATACTTATCTAATATATTCCATCATTCTAAAATGATAATGAATAAATACTACTCGCTTGTCACAATCATGTATCCAAGCTTCTTTAATTCGGATTTGAAGTGCTGCTATCATGCAGAATCTTAAATAGATTAGTATGCCACCAGCTATTAGAACAAAAATTACAAACAAGGTTTTGCTCGTGACCAAACAATCAAAAAGTCACTACCTTATTTTTAAACAAAATTATAATTCAGGAGGCCACCGCAAAGAAGCCAAACAAGGTATGCTCACCTGCATAGGGTATCGATAACTGCTCTAGCATTACGGGATGTAGCCGAAATTACGAAATTACTTTGTGTAGATAGTGAGAAGCAAGAAAGGAGGAATTAGATCGCTACTATTATTGTAAGGCAAAGCAGTCCATTTAATCGCTATTGCTATTATCGAATAAGGGGATAATATGAATAAAAATCAGGATTCCATAAAAACTGATGACAGCGAAATCCACAGTAAAATAGAACTTCTTACCCAACTGCAAGCACATCGGTTGGAATTAGAGAAACAAAACAGCAAACTTAAGGATGTGCAACAGCAGCTAAAAGAAACACACGACCGCTATGCTGCTCTCTATGATAATGTTCCAGTAGGCTATCTTATACTAGATAAAGCCGGGAATATCCTAGCAATCAACCTAACCGGATCTACCCTGCTCGGTAAGGAGCATGAGTTCATTTTGAACAAGTCTTTCTTAAGTTACATTGTTCAAGACGACAATGATAGATTTCTTAACTACCTGCAACAAACTTTCAATTCCTCCACTAACACCGTCACTGAACTGAGGATCAAAGGGTCGCTCAACAAAGCAATTCACATACGGTTGGAAAGTTTAGTCATAAAAGATGCCGATATTTGCCACACAGTAATGACCAATATCAACCTTATCAAAGAAACAACCGATCGCAATCAAGAATTATTACACGGAAACCGTCGGCTGATGCAGAATCTATTCAAGATACAGGAAGAGGAACGACGCCTTCTCGCGCACGAGCTACATGATGAACTAGGGCAGTGGCTTACAGCCATACACGCAGAAACAGAAACGATTGCCTATTTCTCGGAAAAAGATTCAGCCATTCATATCAGCGCTCAAGCTATTAAAGAATGCATAAAAAAAATGCATGACGCGATGCGCGATATGTTGTGTCAATTACGTCCTGTTCTCCTGGACACGCTGGGGCTGGAAGATGCGTTACTTGAACTTAAAAAACAGTGGACTACCCACAATCCTCACATCACGCTCGAACTAGAGTTCGAAGGTAAATTTGACAATCTCAGCGAGCTCATTAATATCACCACATTTCGCATTGTTCAAGAGGCGCTCAACAATGTTCGCAATCATGCCCAAGCTAACTCGGTTCTGATACACTTGCATCGCAAAACTGGGGCAATCCCTGCGGATGACGTTCTGTCACTAAGCGTAGAAGACAATGGCAAAGGTTACGATGTCAATCAAGTACCTCATGGATTAGGGCTGCTGGGAATGCGTGAACGAGCAATCGCTGCGGGTGGTAAGTTTTTTGTTCGCAGCATTCCAAGCCATGGAACACAGATTCACGCAAAGTTTCCACTTGACTCCTCCAACAGAAGAAGAAAAACGGATGCACTTTAGCGGCTCGGCTCAAATGAGTCGCTAAATGATACTGATGGATAATCATCCTGTAGTACGCGCCAGCTATCAAATGCGTTTACCACATGAGAATTCCAGATATTCAAAATTTATAGCGGAAGGAAATTCATTCATACAAATTGCGGAAATGAAATATTTTCTATCCGCACTAAAACTAGCATCTTTCATCACAGCCGTAGGAGAAAAAACTGAAATTGCAGTACATTCCATCCAACTCGCTCCCCTGCTATCGGTTGCAAATGAGTTGCAATGTTATTTATATGAAATGTAAATAATTCTACGCACACTTTTGTTTTTATATTTTAAACTCTGATTTTAGCTCCCATTGCAAGAAGACTATTTTCTCCAGTCATCTAGCATTCTTACCTCGCTTATTACGCTCTTAAGGAATTTCCTTAGATAAAATTAAACTCTATACTTATTTTATTACTGTGCCCAATGCCCCAAAATATACCCAAACCATAATTAAACTCACTTGAGTCATGATTCACAACCTAAGGTTACTTAGTATATCTTTGCAGGCAGATTCAAGGTTGAATCCGCCTGTGGGTTAAGACTTTAGAAACGTAAAAATTAAAATAAGTATAAGTGATCATGAGATATAGTGGACTAACTTCACCAAGCTCAGCAGTGAATGGTGTAAAAATTCACGTTAGGCTTCCACTGAAAACAGTAGAGGGGCTCGAATTGTGAGAGAAAAGCCAATTACAGTTTTATTAATTGATGACCATCCAGTAGTACGCAATGGATATCGCCGTCTACTCGAAAGTACTGCAGATATTCATGTAGTAGCTGATGCTGATAATGGAGAAACTGGCTGTCTCCTTCATCAAGAGCATAAACCCGATGTGACCATTATTGATCTAAATCTAGACAGGCAAGGAATAGATGGATTAGAGACTATTCATCGTATCAAAATAAAAAATCCAGCTGCCAATATTCTAGTATTCAGCATGTACAGCAATGAAATCATGGTCCAGCGCGCGCTGAATATGGGAGCAACCGGCTACATTACCAAGCAAAGTAACCTCGAACAATTGCTAAAAGCGGTTCGCAAGGTAAGTGAGGGGCACGTCTATATCGATCAAGAGTTGGCTTCTAATTTACTTACTGATAAATGGGGCGGCAAACCTTCTGAAAATCCCCTGGATGTGCTTTCCAAGCGTGAATTCCAGTTATTTAAACTAATAGCGGAGGGAAATTCAGTAGTGCAAATTGCAGAAATGATTTCTATCAGTCCAAAAACTGTTGGTGTCCATCAGGCAAGCATCATGAAGAAATTAAAATTAAAAAATAGATCTCAACTTGTTCGTCTCGCTATTAACTGTAATGTCATTCAAGCGTAACGCTTGCCATCCCCATTATTTCCTAATATTAGAGGAGCGCGGGTGCTTCCAATTCTCTGGCAAAACTAACCTCAATAAAGTAAGCAAACCAAAGGCATTTGTCGTCCAAATATCTGTCACACCTTAAGCCGCCAATGGCAACTTGTCTCATAGTAAGTTGATGATATTGCTTAATTTTATCTTGATTTCAGAGATCATATCTAGGTTTCCGCAGCATAACCGTCGTAACAAAGTTTCCTCAAGCCCAGAAATACCTACTCTGACGCTACAGTAGTTTCGCAATAATCAATTACTTCATTTTTAAAGATTTTCCTTATAGGAAATTAAGGCTAGCGCTTATTTTTTTTATTGCTTGCCATACCAGAATGTAATCGCCAAACCAGATGATGGTGAAGCAAAACCATTCTAATAGAACTAGAAATTCAATTTCTAAGGAGAAATAAAATGAATCAATTTAATAAAAAAATCATGATTGCCAGCATTCTTCTTATTTTCGGTGCTTCAGGCCAAGCTTTTGCAGCAACCCCATCTTTGGGAAATAGCCAAACACAGCCAATTCCTACCCCTAAGCCAGTCACTAACAATATAACAGATAGCTTTAATAGAGCCATCGATGCCACCAGAAATGACAAAGATGTAAGAATTAATGATAGCTTCAATAAAGCCGTCGATGTGACCAAAAATGATAACGATACCACTACCAGGGTAGATAGCTCGGCTAAGGCTAATGACAAAGCAGCAGCAGTTGGCCGTGATGGTGACGTAACGACTACTATTGACGCTACCAAAGTAAATAGCTGGGCCAAAGCTAATGACAAATCAGCAGCAGTTGGTCGTGATGGTGACGCAACGACTACTACTCACACTAACGCTACCAAAGCCGATGCTCATGATAAAGCTGCAGCAGTAGGCGGTAATGGTGACGCAACGACTACTGCTAACACTACTACTAACGCTACCAAAGCCGATGCTCATGATAGAGCTGCAGCAGTAGGCGGTAATGGTACTGCTACTAACACTCTTATGAACCCTAATGCTATTGGAACTGGCAGTGCCGCTTCTAGTAGCGGAGATGCTCGCTCCGAGTTCAAAGTAAATATTTCTTCCCTGTCAGGAACTGTCACTGGTCAAGGTGCTAGTGCTACTGCACAAAACCACTCAGCAGCTCTTGCTGCCAATTTACCAGTTGGTAACCACTTGGCGAATGCGTTCAATGGCTCTGCCGGCATTAATCAAAATGTACAAAACTCAGGTAACGGCTCTTTGGCCCAGCAAGAAGTGTCTTTTCAAGGAAACGTAACTGTTAATCCTCATTAACTTTTCTTAACTCAGTATGACTTGCCAGTGGGTGCCTAATCACTCACTGGCCTCGTAAAAAAGGATTAATAATTATGAAAATTTTTATTTTAAAGCGTTACGTATCCTCCATCCTCAGTATGACCTACCAGTGGGTACCTAATCACTCACTGGTCTCGTTAAAAAGGATTAATAATCATGGAAACTTTTATTTTAAAGCGTTGCGTATCTTCGCTCCTCCTGCTTGTTGGATTACAAAGCCTGGCAACCAGAGCCGATTTAACGCATGACCAGCAAAATAAAACATTCCTTTCGCAAATCGAGGTTGTCATGTTAGAAGAACTGGAAAATCAAAGGGCACGGGGTGGATTTGATTTGACCACTATTAATGACATGAATGTGCAAGCAGCCCTAACGGGCAATATAGCGAATCATAATGTCACAGGCGCCAATATTATTGACCACGGCGCCTTTGCAAATTCAGCCGGCATGTTCTCCGTGATTCAAAACACTGGCAACAATGTACTCATTCAGGATTCAACGATCGTGAATGTCACCATCATGCCTTAATGGCGAAAGGCAATGATATGAAGCGTTTCTTAACTAAATATGCTTTGCTCAGTTTGGCTGCAGTTTGTGGCAACGCCAGCTCTCTTGATCTTAATGGAATTGCAGGAGGAGGAAACTTTAATGTCTCAGTGAAGAGCTTCGCAGAGATGAAATTTAAAACTGTTTACAAACAGCAGTTTGATTACAGCTGTGGCTCGGCAGCATTAGCAAGTCTGCTGACTTTCCACTATAACGACAAGGTCAATGAGCAAAGTGTATTTGTTGACATGTTCCAGTATGGTGATCAGGAAAAAATCAAAGTACTAGGGTCTGTTGACGTTTTGAGATAAGTATTTCATAAATAGAAGCAAACTCGTAATATTGAGGTGTTCTCACACCACCAATAAAACGAGTTTGCGATGCCCCGATTGATGCTCAGCGATGAGTTCTGGTCGAAGCTGGAGAAAATTCTGCTTCAAGAAGCGATTTATAACAAGCGCAATTTGCGCATGACAGTAGAAGGTATGCTATACCGAATGCGGGTTGGTTGTCCGTGGCGAGACTTACCTGAGGTGTTTGGATGCTGGAATTCCATCTACAAGAGATTCAATGCCTGGTCATTAAGTAACAAGTGGAACAGAATTTTCAAGGCACTGATTATTGATCCAGATTGGGAGTGGGAATTTATTGATGGCAGCTACGTTAAAGCGCATCAGCATAGTGCGGGGGCGGTAGGTCAAGAGCCGCAAGCCATCGGGAAAAGCCGTGCGGGTAACACTACAAAGATTCATTTGGCGGTTGATGGTTGTGGTTTACCAGTTGA
>NZ_FNPJ01000105.1 GCF_900107265.1 Nitrosomonas sp. Nm33
CTATATCGTGTTCGGGGTAATTGTTCCATCTATATCCTCCATTCCATGTCTATATTTTATGAAACTTTGGACTCCATAAAACTCAGCATACCTCATTGCCTTAAACATCTCATGATTGACTCCTCCTGCGGGCATGATAACGCTCTACCCAGTTTAGCAAGTATGGTGAAATATGCTGGCGCTTCCATTCCCCCGCAACATATTTATTGGCTTCAGACCAGGTAGGATAAGTATGGATCGTGCTCAGAATTTTATTAAGCCCCAGGCCATGTTTCATGGCGAGCACAAATTCTGCCAACAGATCACTGGCATGCTCACTGACGATGGTTACGCCTAATATCCGGTCTCGACCTGGTACTGTCAATACTTTGATGAAACCATGCGCAGCTTCATCAGCAATGGCACGGTCGAGCTCTTTCAATTCATAGCGCGTCACTTCATAGGCGAGACTGCGTGCTTTTGCGTCCTGTTCGGATAAACCAACCCGCGCCACTTCTGGGTCGGTAAACGTCGCCCATGGAATCACGGAATAATCAACCTGAAAGCGTTTGATATGACCAAACAACGCATTGACCGAGGCATACCAGGCTTGGTGCCCAGCCGTATGCGTGAATTGATAAGGTCCCGCCACATCGCCACAAGCATAAATATTGGGATAAATCGTTTGCAGCCAGCCATTTGTCTCGATAGTACGTTTCGGGGTCAACGGAATGCCCAATTCCTCCAAGCCAAATCCCTCCGTGCGCGCAGCCCTGCCGACCGCGCACAGCAAGGCGTCGAATGACAGCATTTCCTCTTTACCTGTTCGGTCACGTACGAGTAGCCGCTGTTCGTTGCCCTCTTTTTCACAGCGCACCACTTCCATCTGCGTCAATACTCGCACACCATCCGCTTGCAGCGCTGTTTCAACCAGCGTGACTACTTCTTCGTCTTCGCGCATCATCAAGCGATCACGTTCGACTTGGATGACTTGACAACCCAGACGGGCAAACGCTTGCGCCAATTCACAACCAATTGGTCCACCACCAAGCACTACCAGCCGTTCAGGCCGCTGCGTGAGTGACCAAATGGTTTCCGAGGTGTAATAGTTGACTTGTTCCAACCCCGGAATAACCGGAACAAATGGCTTGGCACCCGTTGCAATAACAATGGCACGCGTGGTCAAAGTTTGCTCATTCACCGTCACCGTCCAAGGTGAGGTGATACGCGCTTCACCTTCTATCACCTCAACCCCTAACTGAGTATAACGTTCTATTGAATCATGCGGCTCGACGGTATGGATGATGCGGCGAACGCGCGCCATGACATCACTGAAATCATAGTCGAGCGCCACCTGGTCTATGCCTAGTGACTGAGCGTGTTTTGCCTGCTTGACAAAATTAGCTGTACGAATCAATGTCTTGGAGGGAACACAACCATAATTGAGGCAATCACCGCCCATTTTATGGCTTTCGATCAGCGTCACCTTGGCGCGCGTGGCAGCAGCGATATAGGATGTCACTAATCCTGCTGCACCTGCGCCAATCACCACCAGATTACGATCAAACTGGACTGGCCTGGGCCAGCGTGCATAGAGCCGCCTCTGTTTGATGATACCCAGTGCCCACCGGGCCAACCATGGAAAAATAGCTAGCAGCAAGAATGAGCCGATCAATGGGAGTGACAAAATATCGGATAGGCTGGTAATGGTAGCAAGCTGGGTACCCGCATTGACGTAGACAGCCGATCCAGCCAGCATGCCGATGAGACTCACCCAGAAAAAAGTACTGACACGAATTGCCGTAAGCCCCATCAGTAGGTTAATCAGAAAGAAAGGGAAGGCGGCCACCAAGCGCAATGAGAAAAGATAGAAAGCGCCATCCCGTTCAATTCCCCGGTTAATCACTTCGAGACGATCACCAAAATGGTGTTGCACCATATCACGAAACAAATAACGTGCCGCCAGAAAAGCAAGCGTGGCACCGACAGTGGCTGAAATCAGCACAACCGGCACCCCTATCCAGAAGCCAAATACCGCCCCGCCTGCTAGCGACATCACGGTGGCACCCGGTAACGAAAGCGCCGCCATAACAATATAGGTTATGGCATACAGACTGATCAGCCAAATTGGCTGTTCCTGATAAGCCTGCATAAGCGCATCATGACTCACCTTGAGGGCTTCCAGACTAAAAAAACGCTCTAGATCAAAGATGAAAAATAATCCGATCAACACCAATAGAAGCCCGAGTAACCACCAGCGTTTATTCATCTTCTTCTCCTGGATTATTCCGATAACTTCAGCTCACTGCATGAAGCTCCAAAACGGAAGCAACTGTAACAGCGATGATGTTTCATGCTGACCGGAACTTGCAAACTCTCTGCAAGCGTTTCAGCCAGCGCATAGTCAGGATCATCATCCACCAGCGTACAGGCATACACTTGCATTCTGCCATTGATTTTGACGATCATTCTACTGAAAGAACACATGAACTGTTGGCGAGTCTTTTCAGTTTGGTAGGTGGTCATGCAGTGCGTAGTGATTTGAGGAACGATGATGTTTGCTGCTGGGGGATGAAATTCCGGAAATTCAATACGCGGCAGATCACCTGGTAAACCCGCTGCTTCAAGTATTTCGCTAAAACGCCTAGCCACCTCATTCGCATCCATGCCAGGAATTACATGACTCGCAATGGATAAGGAAAAACCCTTCTGATAAAGTCTTCGCATTCCTTCCAGCGCACGGGCAAACATCCCCGGCCCCCTGTTCTGATCATGCTGCATCGCATCGAAATGATCGAGGCTTACCCGGAAATGCAGTGGGTGAGGCCGTTTGAGCAGCGACTCAAGCTGGTAAAGGCGTTTGATCAGCGGCTCTGTCGCATTGGTGAGCACCAGGCAAGGCCGATACTGTAACGCAGCATCGAGTATACGTACGATATCCTTGTTGATAAAAGGCTCACCACCGGTAAAGGAAAACTGCCGTACACCGAGCGATACAGCTTCGTCGATGAATGGCTGCACATCATCAAAGCGCGCCAATTGCAGACGGTTATCACCAGGTTTTGAGCCTTCAAGGCAAAAAGGACAAGCCAGATTACAAGCGGTGCCGGTATGGAACCAGACTTCTTCCAGTCCATGCGCCTGGATGAACCCGCGCGACTCCCCTTCCGGTGTGCGATACCATAAATCAGACCGGTTCATGCTTGGGGTTGAGCTGCGGATATCCTTTGTATCCATGTTCTAGCAGCATCCACCGCCTGCTTTTCCACTTATGGCAATTGCACCATCATCGAAAGGCAAGCCCATCCCACAACCTGGGAAAATGCCAAAATGGCGATCAAAATTACCGTAAAAATCGAAATGTTCTCTAAAGCGCGTGTCATGCAGCATGCGCAGAGTATTACCACAAACAGGAAACTGTCGACCTGCCTCGATCGCATGATGTTTGTCGAGGATAAACAAATGCGGATGGTGCGGAATCGTGCCACGATATACGGCTGATTGACCATGATCCTCGCAAGCAGGCTCCAGATTGTCCAGCTTGAATAGACGATAAGTTGCAGAATAGAAGCGGATATTGCCGGTACGCTCAGCAAGCTGCGCATTGCCAATTGTCACAGGCTGGTCATCCATCAAGCGCGGATCAATAAAACCACATCGGCGAGCAAGCTGCAGAAAATCGTTCCAGTACAATGCTCCGCCCAGGCACTCCCCGTACAAAACAGGATCACGCGCCAACACGGCTGGAATGCGTCGATCGCTATAGACATCCGAAAAATACAATTCTCCGCCGGATTTCAGCACTCGCCAGGCTTCGCGTAATACTGCCGCTTTATCTGGTACAAGATTGATCACGCAATTAGATACGATTACATCAATACTGGCATCGACCAGTTCCAGCTCATGCAAGCGCTCGATATCACCATGCAGGAAGCGCGCATTACTCTTAGCATAACCAAACGCCTGACGATGATAGTCTTCATACCTGCGCGCCACAGCCAGTTGCTCTTTAGTCATATCCACGCCAATGACCTGACCCTGTTCTCCAACCAGTTGAGACAGCACATAAACATCCCGCCCAACACCACAACCGAGATCAAGCACTGTCAAACCATCCAGCAACTGCGGCAGCACCAGACCACAGCCATAGTAGCGATTCAGCACTTCACTATGAACTTTTGCCAGCAAGGGTTTGACATATTCGGGCAAGACTCCATCCGTGCAGCAAGCATTGGTTTGCAGATCAGTAGAACTGGTCAGCGTTTCACCATAGTATTTCTGAACGATTTCTTGCATGAGATTTCTCCTATTGTAAAAATTATCAGGAATGGCGAGCGCGATACTGTTCTGCTAATTTATCAGGTGATACGCCGCATGCAAAGCGGATTGCCAATTGTCGATTGTGCCAGGTGCGCCGCCACCAGCCGTCACGCTGCCAGCGACGTGGATCAACCCATAATGGTTCCAGTAATGGTTGAAAATGTCCCAAACTACGTAGTCCTTGCACCAATGACACTTCTTCAAACAGCGGCCAGGGTGCATGCCCTCCTATCGCAAAATAAGCATTCCGTTTGGCAAAAATTCCCTGGTCACCATAAGGCACTCCAAAACGACTGCGCAGGGCAATAGCAGGCTCCAGTATCAATGCTGGCCAGGCGCGTGGTGCGTCAAACTGAAAACGGAAATAGCCGCCAACTGCACCTTGCGCAAGCGCTTGAGTCATCGCTGTCAACGGATCAGGAGGCAGGCGCAGGTCAGCATGCAGAAACCAGAATACATCCCCCTGGGCCAACGCCGCACCCTGCAACAACTGCCGTCCACGACAAGGTTCACTGGCTACCCAGCACGCACCGTGCTGGGCACACATATCGCGACAAGTTTGACTATTCGCCCCATCGACAACGATGATCTCCGCGGGGTGATGCGGCAATTTTTGAAACGCTCCAAGTAGCCGTGCCAGCTTCTCTTCATCGTGATAACACGGAATGATGACGCTAAAACTGAACATGATGAATTTTCAAAGTGTAAGCAATGGCACGTGCTAGCGCATGGAGTTGGCGCCGGGCTGGCCGAGCATCATGTTGTAATAGTGTGACTAATTCCAAGCAATCTTCTAGCTCATCCACATCAGAACGTTGCTCCAATACCGCAACCGACTGACCTGCACCACGACAACAACCCATCAAGGTCGCTCCTAACTGATCGGTGCTCCACGGCAGATCAGTCAGCACTGGCCAGGGACTGCAGCTAGCCATCAACGCAACTCCTCCATCTTTTGCCGGTATCAATACCGTATCATGATGCTGCAAGGCAGCACGGCATGCTGCATAATCAGTATGTGCCAGAATTGGCGCATCGCTGCCGATATAAACCAACTGCTTCAATCCCTCGTAACGTAGCCTGCTATCGAGCTCATTGAGACGCTGGCCGAGGTTGCCGATTGTTTGTGGTTGTATCCATACCGTTATGGATGATGGCAGCAAGGTTGTTGCCCAATCGTAATCCTCCTCCGATGCAGGTGCAATCACTACAGGACCATTCCAATTCTTCGCATCTTCCAGGGCACAGGCCAAAAGTGCTTGTGCGATCTGCTGTGCTCTTTTCATACCCAAGCTGACTGCAAGACGCTGCTTGCCAACCCCCAGTGCAGGTCGTTTACAAACCAAAACCAGGGCCATTTCATCCATCATAATCACTGACGATGAATTATTGTTCACTAAACCAGATATCTCCATACCAGGCTGTTGCCGCACCACCGGTATTATCCGTATCAGTCATGATGGCTACAGCATCGACCTGATGAGGGGGTTCCTCACCAAACAATAATCGATAATCATCATGCACATTGCGGCGCTCGCTGACCCATTGATCGATCCGCTTGGAACCAGATTCTACAGCGATCATGCGTGCATTACTTGTAAAGGCGTTAGGCCAGCTACTCCCAACTGGCTGCCTGTTCGACCACACATAGTTGATGGCGCGAGTACGCCAGAACGCTAAGCCACCTGAAAACACGACATAGACTCTCACTGGATAATCATCACCAGCCTTGGTGCGCTCATTGTTACCTACTAATATGTTGTCAACCTTCCAGCTCCAGTTAAGGATGGGTGTCTTGCCAAGATCGATTTTTATCTCGCGATAAAGCCCTGAGGCAGCAGCCTTGCTATCAGCGTGCAAAACGATTTTTCCATCATTGTTTTTAAGCACATAATGCGTTTTCCCAGCAAATACTTTCGTCTGCCAACCACTCAAATCGCTTTGGGAAAAACGGGCAATATCAACCCGCCCACTCTCTGCCCATGACAAAAGCGGAAGACAGAGGAGCATCCAGTACAGGAATTTTTTCATATTAATCACCATTTGATGCAATCTTTATCTTCCAATAGATAAACATTGATTAAAAATTGATTCCAATACTCATTACATGAGTACTAATGTAACGTGAGTTCGACATAAGAATCACAACCCTACAAGTGGAAGAGCTTGAGTGAATCTGATATTAAGTGAAGGTTTCTTCTCGCGGAACGTGTAAGC
>NZ_FNPJ01000013.1 GCF_900107265.1 Nitrosomonas sp. Nm33
GCAACACGATACGACAAACTAAAGAGAAATTATGAAAGTATGGTTGCCATGGCATGCGGGTATCTGTGGCTACCTGTGTGAAATGTCAACAGACCGTAGCATACTACTCATTACTGCTAACAATAGCTGCAAGCTTTCTGGGCTACATTATTCCCAACTGCTGTCTGATTATATAAAACAGCCGTTGAGCAGCATCTAATCATCAAGGTTATCTCAGAAATTTCTATTGATTTGGATACAGCTCAGTAGTCATAAAAAATGAGCTCATCCAAATCGAGTTCCTATGTGGAGAAGCTTATTTTGACGCGGAAACTGCCCAGAAAAAAATTAGTAACAAATTGGAAGTTACTCTGAGTAATACATGTATCAAGAACTTGTGCACACGTTATAATTCCATTTCCAAATCAAAGATGACACGAAGGCGAACCGCAGACAGTATAAATAATACGGCAAGGTGAAGCTGACAAAGTCAGGTTTGATTTAGAAATGGGATAACACCAGAAAGTAAAAGCGCAATTGCAGAAGATCAGGTAAAGCTGCAGATTGGCTCTCGAACTCAGGTGATCAGTACAGGCAGGCTGATAAACTTTGATACCACGGGTATTATCAACGACGCTATAATAGTCATTTCAAATATCGCTCCATAGCGATTACAGAAATAACATTGAATCTACTCACACTTCTGATTTAGCGAATCAAAATGTTTTAAGCCTAAACGTAAACAAAATAGATCCTCATTTCATTAAGTAAAAGAGCGTTACGATATTTCTGCTTCATTAGATCATTTATGCAATAGTTACACCATGTTTGCAAAAATTTCCGTATAAATTTTTCTCAATCGCTAAACATTTTTGCTTTCACTTCAGATCATTAATTCGGAACTATATGCTTCCAATCAGTTCAATTTTACAGAAACCCCAAACAGACCTGTGTAATTGCTCTAAAGCTTTCAATAAGAGCTTTTATTCAGGGTTTCCATTGCGTCCTTTTTGAGTTAACATTGCCCCCCATGACCAAGTATGTCTTTGTGACTGGCGGTGTAGTATCTTCCTTAGGTAAAGGTATTGCCGCAGCTTCATTAGCAGCCCTTCTGGAAAATCGTGGTATTAAAGTTACCATGCTAAAACTGGATCCTTATATCAACGTAGATCCTGGCACGATGAATCCATTTCAACACGGAGAAGTTTTTGTTACTGATGATGGTGCAGAAACTGATCTCGATCTAGGACATTATGAGCGTTTTATCAGCACGAAGATGACTAAACGCAATAATTTTACGACTGGTCAAATCTATGAAAGTGTAATTCGTAAAGAGCGACGAGGAGACTATCTTGGTGGCACAGTACAAGTTATTCCCCATATTACCGATGAAATCAAACTTTTTATCCGTAATGGCGTAAATGATGCCCAAGTGGCTATTGTAGAAATTGGTGGCACCGTTGGCGATATTGAATCTTTGCCCTTTTTGGAAGCAATCAGGCAAATGGGAGTGCAGCTTCCACCCCATGATACGTGCTTTATTCACTTGACCTTATTACCCTATATTGGGTCAGCTGGAGAATTAAAAACCAAACCAACACAACATTCAGTAAAAGAGCTAAGAGAGATTGGGATACAACCTGATGTATTGCTCTGTCGTGCCGATCGTATGCTTCCACAAGAAGAACGACGCAAAATTGCTATGTTCACCAATGTCAAGGAAGAAGCTGTCATCTCAGTGATTGATGTCGACAGCATTTACAAAATACCTGCATTGCTGCATGAACAAATGTTGGATGAAATCATCTGTCACAAACTGAATATACTTGCCAAATCAGCCGATCTCTCAGTCTGGAAAAAACTGGTTTATGCATTAGAGCACCCTAAATACGAAGTAACGATTGCTTTAGTAGGAAAATATGTCGATCTGACTGAATCTTATAAATCCCTATCAGAAGCGCTGATACATGCTGGCATTCATGCTTGCAGCAAGATAAACATATGCTATATCGATTCAGAAGATATCGAGAAAAATGGTACGGATTGTCTCGTTGGCAAGGATGCCATTCTGGTTCCTGGCGGATTTGGTAAACGTGGAGTTGAAGGAAAAATAAAAGCTATTTACTACGCCCGTATCCATCGAATTCCTTATCTGGGTATATGCCTTGGTATGCAGCTAGCTGTGATCGAATATGCACGCAACGTGCTTAAAATGGAAGATGCGCATAGTACGGAATTCAATCCTACCACCCCTTATCCTGTTCTAGGATTAATCACTGAGTGGCGTACGCGCGAGGGTCGCCTTGAGAAACGTACAGCAAAGACGGATCTAGGAGGAACCATGCGTCTAGGCGGACAGGAATGCATACTTAAAGAAGATTCGCTAGCAAGAAAGATTTATGGAGCAGACAAAATCATTGAACGTCATCGCCATCGCTACGAAGTCAATGCAGAATTTATTCCTCAATTGGAGCAAGCAGGACTACACATAAGCGGCTTATCTGCCGAAGAAAATTTATGTGAAATGGTCGAATTATCACAAAGTGAGCATCCCTGGTTTGTTGCCTGCCAGTTTCATCCGGAATTTACTTCTACACCTAGAATGGGGCATCCCCTATTCAAAGCTTATGTTAAAGCTGCTATTGACTTTGCCAACAAACGCACCAGTTCAGAAATAAAAAGTAGCGCTGAAATAAAAAATTCAATTTGAATCGTTACAATGTGTTTTATATATTCATTTATTCAGTTTATCTACCTAACCTTTCACAAACAATCAAATTATAAAAAATGATTGTTTGTCTAGATGTAAATAATTTAACAACAATATTTGAGTGAAATAACTACAAGGAAAGTCGCATGAGTGCAATAGTGGATGTAATCGCCCGTGAAATTTTAGATTCCCGTGGCAACCCGACCATTGAAGCAGATGTATTACTTGAATCTGGTGTGCTTGGACGCGCATCGGTTCCTTCAGGTGCATCTGTTGGCACTAAAGAGGCAGTAGAATTACGTGATGAAGACAAACAACGCTACTCAGGGAAAGGTGTATTAAAAGCTGTTGAAAATATTAACACCGAGATCTCAGAAACTATTATGGGGCTTGATGCAGTAGAGCAATCTTTCATCGACCAGACTCTGATAGATCTTGATGGTAGCGAAAACAAATCAAGGTTAGGTGCTAACGCAATTCTTGCTGTTTCATTGGCGGTAGCCAAGGCAGCGGCTGAGGAATCTGGTCTACCGCTATACCGTTATTTGGGAGGTGTTGGCGCAATGTCACTGCCGGTGCCTATGATGAATTTGATCAACGGTGGCGCCCATGCTAATAATAATCTGAATATGCAAGAATTCATGATTATCCCATTAGGCATGCAAAGTTTTCGCGAGGCGGTCCGGTGTGGCGCTGAGATATTTAGTACACTCAAGACACTCATAAATAAAAAAAATATGTCAACAACTGTCGGCGATGAGGGAGGGTTTGCCCCCAATCTCATGAATAATGAAGAAGCACTTAAACTTATTGTACAAGCTATTGATCAGGCAGGTTATTTACCTGGTTCCGATGTAGCAATTGGTGTCGACTGTGCCAGTTCAGAGTTTTATAAGGATGGGAAATATCATATAGAATCAGAAGGACTGAGTTTTACTTCAGCTCAATTTGTCGATTATCTTGCTAGCTGGGTAGACAAATATCCAATCATCAGTATTGAAGATGG
Organism: Nitrosomonas sp. Nm33; assembly: GCF_900107265.1. GTDB lineage: Bacteria > Pseudomonadota > Gammaproteobacteria > Burkholderiales > Nitrosomonadaceae > Nitrosomonas. The sequence continues at coordinate 3,696 of NZ_FNPJ01000013.1, forward strand.
TATGAGCGAGCATGATTGGGATGGCTGGGAGCTACTTACTAATAAGCTAGGCAAATTAGTGCAACTCGTTGGAGATGATGTATTCGTTACTAATACAAAAATTCTAAAAGAAGGAATCGCACGCGGTGTTGCTAATTCAATTTTGATTAAAGTCAATCAAATTGGCACGCTTACTGAAACTTTGTCTGCAATCGAAACGGCTAAGTGTGCTGGTTACACTGCCGTGATATCTCATCGCTCGGGAGAAACTGAAGATACCACCATTGCTGATATTGCGGTCGCAACAAACGCACTGCAAATTAAAACTGGCTCGCTTTCTCGTTCTGATCGTTTGGCAAAATATAATCAATTATTGCGCATTGAAGAAGATCTTGGTGAAACGGCTAAATATCCGGGGCGGAGAGCTTACTATCAACTAAAGTAATGAAGAAACTGGCTGTCACGCTTCTCGTACTGATCATTCTGGCGCAATATCCATTGTGGTTTGGCAAAGGAAGTTGGCTGAATGTATTTGAAATAGACCAGCAAATTGCTATTCAGCGCCAAACTAATCAGAAATTACTAAATCGAAATACTGTTCTGGAAGCTGAAGTTAATGATCTCAAGAAAGGGCTCGATGCCATTGAAGAGCTTGTCCGGAATGAATTGGGCATGATACGGGGAGATGAGGTTTTTTTTCAAATCTTAGAGAGCAATGAAGAGAGCAGCTCACAAATAGGAAGACAATAGAACGTGATTATTGGGATTATGATTGGTTATTCAGGAATGATCCCATCACGTGCCAGAAAACAAATAAGAGCATGTTTATCCTTTAATCAAAAGGACGCCACAGTAAGCATAACACGAGCTAAATAATCTATTAGTTAACTTTGACCAACTTATTAAAGTTATTGTTAATAAGTTCTTGCTTTAGGCGGAAATGAGCTTACTGTCAAAGGCTTCAGCCGGACCGGTTTGTAGTCAATACGATGATTTTCCCTGAAAAATAAAGTGTGCTTGAGCCATTTGTCATCGTTCCGCTCAGGAAAATCATCCCTGGCATGCGCACCACGACTTTCACGACGAGCTTCAGCTGATACTATGGTTGCCGTTGCAACTTCAATCAGATTATCGAGTTCTAATGCTTCAACTCGGGCAGTATTGAATATTTTACTTTTGTCCTTGATTTCCGTTTGCGCAACATGTTTGGCGATTTCACTGATTTTTTCTACCCCTTCCTTCAGCATGTCAGCAAAACGAAATACACCACAATATGTCTGCATGGTTTTTCGTAATAGATCACCTACTTGGGCAACACTCTCTCCGTCTTTCTGGTTATCCAAACGTGCCAATCTTGCGAGTGTCTTATCGGCAATGTCGGAAGGGAGTTGTTTGTATTGGGAATTTCGTTTCAAATCTTCAATAATTTGATTACCTGCTGCTCGCCCAAAGACGATAAGGTCCAGTAACGAATTAGTGCCCAAACGATTTGCTCCATGCACAGAGACGCAAGCACACTCGCCTATCGCGTAAAAGCCTGGCACAGCTTCTTCTGGCCCTGTTTTATAAGGCGCAACGACTTGACCGTAGAGATTAGTAGGAATCCCGCCCATCATATAATGAGCCGTCGGAACAACAGGGATAGGTTGTTCAATGGGATCTACATGCACAAACTTGATTGCTATCTCACGTATTCCGGGTAAGCGTGATTTGATCACCTCGGCACCAAGATGATCGAGCTTCAATAAAAGGTGATCAGCATTTGGGCCAAAACCTCGGCCCTCTTTTATTTCGGTTGTCATAGCACGCGATACTACGTCGCGACTCGCCAGATCCTTGGCATGCGGTGCATAACGTTCCATGAAACGCTCACCGTCCTTATTGAGCAGATACCCCCCTTCCCCCCGCACGGCTTCACTAATCAGCACCCCTACTCCATACAAACCAGTTGGATGAAACTGCCAAAATTCCATATCTTGCAGCGGGACGCCGGCACGCGCAGCCATAGCCAGACCATCACCCGTATTAATAAAGGCATTCGTACTCGCCTGAAAAATGCGGCCAGCCCCGCCTGTGGCAAATAAAGTCGCCCTGGCTTGAAGAATCATGACCTCGCCAGTTTCCATTTCCAGCGCGGTTACACCAAGTACATCACCTTGCTCATCCCGCAAGAGATCTAACGCCATCCACTCTACAAAAAACTGGGTGTTTGCACTCACATTACGCTGATAAAGTGTATGCAGCATGGCATGACCTGTGCGATCAGCCACTGCACAAGATCGTGTTGCCTGCGTCTCCCCAAAATTCCGTGAGTGCCCGCCAAAAGGACGCTGGTAAATTTTGCCATTCTCCAATCGATCAAATGGCATACCGTAATGTTCGAGCTCGTAAACAACCTCGGGAGCCTGCCGACACATGAATTCAATTGCATCCTGATCACCGAGGTAATCAGATCCCTTTACGGTATCATACATATGCCAATGCCAATTATCCTCGGTGACATTACCCAGGGAGGCAGCAATACCGCCTTGTGCAGCAACTGTATGTGAACGAGTGGGGAAAACCTTAGATAGAACGGCTACTTTTAAACCAGCTTCTGATAATTGCAGCGCAGCCCGCATCCCTGCTCCGCCTGAACCAACAATCACCACATCAAATTTTCGTTTCGGGATGTTCACGTTAACTCCACAGAATTTCAGCAAACCAGATAAGATAGAAAAACAAGGAAATGATAACTGCGATATGCAACGTTAGACGAATAATTGTGGCATGAATATAATCCATAAATACATTACGCATACCTACCCAAGCATGCCAACAAAGGCTTATAAAAAATAAAAAAGAAGCTATTCTCACCCACTGACTGGTAAATAGCGATTTCAACGCTGCATAATCAGAAATTGGATAGAAAGCGAACAGGAAGGCTAATAGTAATACATAAACTACCATCAATACTGCTGTAACGCGCTGGATTAACCAATCCCGCAAACCATAATGAGCGCCGCTTATAATACGATTCATATCTTTTACCATAATAAAGCTCCCATCAGCACTGTCAGGATAAAACCCATTATGAATACAATCTTACTACTCAAACGCGCTTGTTCCAGGGAAATACCATAATGTAAATCCAGCGCCAGATAACGAATGCCTGCGCAAAAATGATGCATAAAAAACCATACTGGCAGTAATAAGGCCCATTTCACAAATGGATTAACCAGTATCAGTTGTAACTCAGTAAAACCCTCAGGCGAACCTAATAGCATTTGCAAGCTGCAAAGTAACAATGGAATACCCGGAAAAAACAATAATACACCGCTTATACGATGCAGGATGGAAACCTGCGCTGGCAACGGCTGCTTAATCTTAAAGAGATTAAGATATTTTGGCCGCTTTCTCTGAAATTTTGTTTCCATAGAATAAGTAATGGACCATGTTGTTTTTAGATAATTGACAACACTAACAAATCTTTACAGATTTTAGTTTAATCTGTTATTCCGTGTCATACAATGCCAAATCATCATTTAAGATTTGTTCTGATGACTATCTTAATAATGCTCGAATTCCGTACGACCCTCGCGTCTGATCAAATCATCAATCGTAAGGCCGATTGCTGGCCTGCCATTAAATACAGTTCCCGATCTTTTATTATTGAAGTGCTCTAACATGGTTCGGTAGGCTGACGGTGGTAATGGGAAGGATTTGGCTTTTTTTACCTGAAGAAGAGCATTCTTCATATAAAACTCAACAAACTCTCTCACTTCAGGTTTCTCTGCTGCCTTGATACTTACATAAATAAAAATAGGACGGGATAGAGGTTGGTAACTTCCGTTCTCAACTGTTTCAACAGATGGCAAAACACCACCATTACCGCTATCTATCGCAACGGCTTTAACTTTATCCTGATTCTCGATGTAATAGTGAAAACCGAAGAAACCCAATCCATTCTTATTGTTTGCCACCCCCTCCACTAATACGTTGTCATCCTCGGATTCAACATAATCGCCACGGCTTAATTTTGACTTGCCAACGATAGCCTTGGTAAAGTAATCAAAAGTGCCAGATGCTGAATCAGCTCCAAAAAGTTTGAAATCTTCATTTGGCCATGCCGGGTTTATTTGGTTCCATTTGGTAATTCTACCCTGGGCAATTGGTTCCCATATTTTCTTCAATTGTGCGACAGTCACGGTTGTACTCCAATTGTTATCCGGATTAACAGCCACGGTTATTGCATCAAAAGCAACGGGTATCTCTACGAATTTCACGCGGGAATTTTTGCACTCTGCCATTTCATTTTCCAGGATAGGGCGGGAAGCATTCACGATATCTATTTCACCGCGGCAGAATTTGTTGAAGCCGTCACCGCTACTAGAGATATTAACCATCACTTTGACAACATCTTTCTTAGCTACCTGAAAATTCTTTGCTACCGCTTTGGTAATGGGATAAACGGTGCTGGAGCCATCTATTTTGATAATTGACTGAGCACTTACAATATCGGCAGCACCGATTAAAGCACTCATTAAGATAAGCATACTCAGCACCTTAAGAGTGTGTACTTGTAACATTTTATCCTCCTTTGTTTGAGATACCGCTTAGAGTAGCTTACCTTAGAGCAGTTTCGGTACTATGTGTATAAGAATGTTAATACATATTTCTAGACTTTGATCATATCCGCTTGTTTCTGATCGATCAGAACATAAATTACTATACTCTTCATCAATCAGAAACTGGTTTTTTTAAATAAATGCGAATAAGTGCGATATAGTTTTGGAAACATTAGAGTTTATATATATCATCACTATTACCAGCTCACTGCACAATAAATTGCCGGTTTAGATTCAGAACACTCCTATTCCTCATTACACTGCCGAGAATTCAGGAAATAGCCCTCTATTCTCGGCGTGTGGAAAACCTTAACATCTTGTTTTCTTTACACTCGGTTAAAAATCGACTGTAATCTGTGATAGGAATGCTGCAAAACCACCATTATCCCATCCGTGGGTTCGTGCGCCTGCACCACCGGAGTAGCCTCGAGTATTTGTAGTTGGAGTTCCAGATGTGTCGATATCTAGCAAATAGACCATATTGTTCTGAAATTTGACATTCGAATGAGGATACCAATTTAAGGCAAATCTGAACATTGAAGCTCGACCACCTCTAATTACACCCGAGTTCATGTCAATAAAATCATAGCCAGCAGCGACCTCCCACGCACCCAAGCCTGAAAGATTCCAGTGAAATGGTTTCTTGGGCTTAATCCGGTTTGCTGCACCGTTTCTGACATGGTAAGCTTTGGATTCACCGGTCAGGAAATAGCTTACAAAACCGTAGTAGCCAGTCAAATGCTCATTGTCATAACCGACACCATTGATATTGGTACGTAAAAATTCAGCTTGAGCGGAAAAAGGGCCATAAACTAACCAGGATTCTGCCCCATAGCGATCGAAACTGGTGATCTGGCGGCGATTTGGATCGGTTAGTGCACCATTACTCAGGTTTCCAGTATTCAGAACACTGGTACGATCTACGTTTGTTCCAAGGAATCCAACAAATGACATACCGCCGCCGCTAGTTGATCCCTCTCCAACCATAGTGCCGTCAGCTCGGAACTGCGTATTGACCGTAGTGTGTCCTGCAGAGATACCTACGTGCAAGAATTTGGTGTCATCTTCCATCCACGGCCTGCCTGTTATACGACCGATAGCTGTCCAGCCGGTGTCACCAGAGCCATTATTGCGGTTCTGATTACCGTTGGCGTTAACCGAGGTATTAGCCGAATTCCCCGCACCAATAGGTTCTGTTTGAAAAGCGATCCCAGTCTGCCAGCGCGGAACCGCATAATTGACACCAATACCAGTTTTATACACATTAGGATTATCAATGAAAGCGTTAACTGCCATATGGCGTTCAATAAAAGTTAAAAAACGGTTACTGGCAGCTTCTTCCAAGCTGAACGGTTCTTTGAATGAACCAATTTTGTATGACAATGCATCGGTGTGATTAAATCGTACGAAGGCATCAGTAATCCCGGCTGCTACCGTGCCATTGCCACGGCTAAAATCGTACTCCAATTTATAATCCCATACTTTAAAGAAAGTACCTTCAACACCAAGACGTGCACGGCGGATAGTTGCGCCACTATTCAATTCATTGGGTGTATTGCTACCAATAGGAGGATTGGGTTCATTGATAAAATTGTATTCTGCAGCAGGCTGGATACGTCCATTTACTGCAAATGAGAAATTACCGTCCTTGGTTTTAAAATGCAAACCTCGATCATCAAAATCCATGTGAACTTTCTCGGCTTCCTTGACACGTTCCTCGAGTACTGAGATTTGGTTAGAAAGACGCTCAGTCGTAGCTTTATCCGCCACTTCCGTCGTTTGGTCCTTACGGGCTGGAGCTAATTCAGCCGACTCAGTTTTTCTCGATGGTTCTGCTGAAGTCTGCGATGGTGCTGATAGTACTTTCGGTGTTTCTGTTTTTGGAGGTATATCCTCAGCTTTTACGAAAGTACCTAAAAGTACCCGGCCAGGTCCTGGCTCAGCAAAAATTTGCTTGGTCTCGGTATCAACATAAAGCTCCAACGCAATTGCATCTGAAATAACTCCGGCACTCAAAGCAAAAGAGAATGCTAGAGCATGTTTGAATATTTTCATGTTCTGTCCTTAATGAGATGTCCTTAAGGGCAGCATGGTAATAAAATAGTATTACAGTTTTATGACATTATTACAATTTCATGACATATATGACATTTCTTTAATGAGGCTTAGCAAGTCAGTAAAATTGCTAGAATCTAAAGAATTGAAAATTCGTTCTCAATGAAGAGAATTCAACTGGAAAGATAAAATAGGCTAGAGGAGATCGGAATAAAGGTGTGACCTGGATATAGTACAAATCACACGGAGGATAGTGCCTGAGAAAACAAGCTTTTAAGCCCTGCTATCGACAATTGAGAAACTAATCAAAATAGCCTCCGGCTTTGCCGGAGGCTATTTATTCTATAATCGTCTTTCTAGTTTTACCACTTCATCAATTCTGAGATCTAATTTGCTCTCGCCACCAAAAACGGTACCCACTTTTCTTTGCTTAAGGTGATCCAGGTTCAACTGATAAACCTCTGCCGGCAGAGGAAAGTATTTGACTTCTTTTACAAGAGCAGGTGCATTTTTCATGTAAAAATCTACCAATTCATTCACTTCAGACTTATCTGCTGCCTTGGCGTTTACATAGATAAAGATTGGGCGGGATAAAGGTTGATAGCTTCCATTTTCTACTGTTTCTGCTGAAGGAATAACACCACCCTTACCATTATCTATCGCAGCAGCATTTACTTTCTTCTTGTTCTCAGTGTAATAAGCAAAACCAAAGAAACCAAGACTGTACTTATCAGTAGCTATACCTTGTACGAGCACGTTATCATCTTCAGAAGCAGTAAAATCACCACGACTCGATTTTGCCTTGCCAACAATTGCTTCTGTAAAATAATCGAATGTACCAGAATCCGCACCTGCGCCAAATAACTTGATTTTCTCATTAGGCCATGCTGGATTAACTTGATTCCACTTGGTTATTTTCCCCTGTGCCGATGGCTCCCATATCTTTTTCAACTCGGCAACTGTTATCGTTTTGCTCCATGTATTATGGGGATTAATTGCTACTGTTAAGGCATCAAACGCAATGGGCATTTCTATATACTGAACACCCGCTGCTTTGCAAGCTTCCATTTCAGAATGCTGGATCGGTCTCGAAGCATTGACGATATGAATTTCTCCTCGACAAAATTTCTTAAAACCACCCCCTGTCCCCGATATTCCTACTGTTACCCGAACCCCGCCTTTTTTAGCTTTCTGAAAATCTTCCGCAACCGCTTCTGTAATGGGATAAACAGTACTAGAGCCATCAATCGTTACAGTTGGATTGGCATTGACTTGACCATTCATAGTAATCGCCATAGTTAAGACTATAACGAAAGGGGTAATTTTGAGTATATGTGATTTCAAAGTGAATTCCTCCATACGTAATTAGCTCTACAAATTAATGACATCGCCTGGGCAAAATTAAATGAGTAACGAATACTAGTTGATGAATATTGCAGAATTGTGACAAGCTACTCTAAAGCTTAATTTATTTATTAGATTGTTCAATCGAAGGAAGTTATTCCATTTTCAAATCAAAAATGGCGCGGAAGCAAGCCGAAAACAGTATAAATAATACGGAAAGGGGAAGCCGGCAAAATCAGATTTGATTGAACAATGGAATGAGTTCAGCTCTCACCTTCACAAATCACTATCCGGCAGAGTGCGCCGACAAAATAGTATGTTGCTCACATTCTTGATCGGCACAAAACATGTGAACCACTTATGCAAACCTGGCTTAGAAAAACAGGCGTTCCAACTCTACTCCGGGATCGTCCGCGCGCATGAATGTTTCCCCTACTAAAAATGTATTCACCTGATGCGCCTGCATCAAAGTGACATCATCACGTGTTTTGATACCACTCTCAGTAACGACAATTTTCTCCGCTGAAATTTGTTCTAGCAGCTGCAAGGTCGTATCCAGGTGTGTCTCAAAAGTACGTAAATTGCGATTGTTAATACCAATCAGCGGTGTGGACAGTTGCAAGGCAAGCTCGAGTTCGTCTGCATCGTGCACTTCAACCAGTACCGCCATACCAAGTGAATGCGCAAGAAACTCAAGTTGACGCATGCGTGCAAGTGGATCGGCTGCATGCTTTTCATTAGGATAAGGAAACAGCAGAAAAGCGGAAACAATCAGCAAAATACAATCCGCACCCATGGCACGGGATTCGAATACCTGATAATCATCCAAAATGAAATCTTTGCGCAACACCGGTAGCTCACAGGCCGTACGCGCCTGTTTGAGATAATCTGTGCTCCCCATGAAGAATTGTCTATCTGTCAAAATGGACAGGCAAGCAGCGCCATGCCTGGCATAACTTGCCGCAATCTCCGCCGGATCAAACCCCTCGATCTCAGTGCCAAGTGTATTTCCCATGGTCAAGTCAGACGACGTCATCGCTGACTTGACCCGTCCACGCAACAATCCTTTGCTCGGACTCGCCTGTTTTATTTCAGCGATCACAGCAGGTAATCCCTGATCAATTTTGGTGCGAATAGCGCCAACAAAATCACGCGGTGCAGTCGCTGCTTGAGACTCTGTCTCCATCGCCGCTAACGGCTTTGATGCTCTGGCAGCGGCTATTTCCTGAACTTTAACGGTAAGAATTTTATTCAGAATATCAGACATGCTTGAATCCTAACTACTTTGATGATGGGAAAAGGCGATTAAATCCTGCATTTTTTTCATGGCTGCACCACTTGCGAGAACGCTACGGGCTTTTTCGATTCCCTCGGCAAGCGATGCTGTGATTCCTGCTACATAAATGGCTGCGCCTGCGTTCAATAAAACAATGTCTCTCGCTGGTCCGGACTGATTATCCAGCACAGCTAGCAGCATTTCTTTGGCATGGGCTAGATCGGTTACTTTAATGGTTTCAATCGGTGCACTGGCAATACCAAAATCCTCTGGCTCGATCGTATATTCATAAATTTCACCTTGCTTAAGCTCACCCACTCTTGTTTCCCCGGTAATCGTGATCTCATCCAGACCATCATAACCGTGTATAACCATAACGTGATGACTGCCCAGGCGTTGTAGCACACGTGCAATGATACTGACTAGCCTCGCGTCAAATACACCTAATAACTGATTTTTGGCACCGGCAGGATTAGTAAGTGGCCCCAGAATATTGAATAATGTGCGTACCCCCAATTCACGCCGAACGGGGGCAGCATGCTTCATCGCAGTATGAAAATTAGGCGCAAACATGAAACCGACACCGATTTGATCAATAGACTGAGCGATTTGCTGAGGGGTTTGATTCAGATTGACCCCGACGGCTTCGAGCACATCCGCGCTGCCCGATTTGCTGGAAACTGAACGCCCCCCATGTTTGGCCACCTGTGCGCCCGCTGCAGCAGCAACAAAAGTCGATGCAGTTGATACATTGAAGGTATGGGAAGCATCCCCACCCGTTCCACAAGTATCAACCAAATGCGTTAAATCCGACACGTCAACTCGGGTAGCAAATTCACGCATCACTTGGGCTGCGGCAGCAATTTCTTCGATGGTTTCTTTTTTTACCCGCAACCCTGCAATGATGGCAGCAATCAATAGCGGCGATATTTCACCAAGCATGATCTGCCGCATCAGTGTTAGCATGTCATCGTATGGAATTTCCCGTTGCTCGATCAGGCGAGCCAATATCGCTTGTGGGTTCACAGATTAAATGGCTTTATGAAAGAATTAGATATCTGATTGTTACCCGCCAACCAGAAAATTTCTGAGTAATTGGTGCCCATGCTCGCTCAAAATCGACTCTGGGTGAAACTGCACGCCCTCGATCGGTAGTGTTTTATGGCGTACACCCATAATTTCACCATCCTCAGTCCAGGCAGTAATCTCCAGGCAATCCGGCAAACTTTCACGCTCGATCACGAGAGAATGATAGCGCGTCGCTATAAACGGATTGGGCAAACCTCGAAACACCCCCACATCATGATGAAAAATCTGCGAGGTTTTCCCATGCATGAGTTGTTTGGCGTGAACGATTCGTCCTCCAAAAGCCTGACCGATACTCTGGTGACCCAGGCATACACCCAGCGTCGGAACCTGCCCACCGTAATCTCTAAGTAATGACAAGGAAATCCCTGCTTCATTGGGCGTACAGGGCCCCGGGGAAATGACGATTCTGTCAGGATGAAGCTGTTTAATGCGCTCCAGCGTTATCTCATCATTACGAAAAACCTCGACTTCCTCACCTAATTCACCAAAATATTGCACCAGGTTATAGGTGAAAGAATCGTAATTGTCGATCATCAGCAGCATTTTTTATATCAATAAAACTCAGTAATAATAGTTGGAAGCAGTAAACATCAGATGAGCTTACTAAACGCTGATTTTATCACGGACTAAATAACCATCGGCTAAAGTTGGTAGATTTGATTTACGATTTGTAAGTCTGGATACATATCGATTGGGTAGCATTCTTATTCGAGCTTCTTTCTAAAAGTATCTATCCGAATTTGACTCAAATTGACGCTCCAAGTATTTGCCTGATTATTGCTTCCGTCATCTTCCTGCCCTTGCACAGACACAGAATTACCCTCGCGCCAACGGATGCTTACTGCGGTATATTCTCTCAGCTAAGTTAACTGACAAAACTGCCAATTTTAATCCTATGATGGAAATAAAAAGGGTCGCCTATAGCGACCCTATCATTTGGTGCATCTTTCAGCTTGTTAGCGTCCAGAGCACAAATCCCAATATGCTATTGTTATGTTGAGTATCCTAATAGAGAGAGATATTATAGTCAATAAAATCATACTAATACCTTAATCTTAATAGGGAATATGTCATGCTGCATAAGATGCGCTATCGACTGGCACTTGATTTAGGATCAACTTCACTGGGCTGGGCGATGATTAGATTAGATGCCAATCAGCGACCCTGTGCGGTTATCAAAGCGGGGGTGCGTATTTTTTCGAACGGCCGCAATCCGAAAGATGGTTCTTCTTTGGCTGTAACCCGCAGAGAAGCCCGCGCCATGCGTCGTCGTCGTGATCGTCTGCTCAAACGCAAGGCACGCATGATGCGTACACTCATAGAATATGGCTTTTTTCCTGCCGAAGAAGCGCAGCGGAAGGCACTAGAAACACTCAATCCTTATAAATTACGTGCTGATGGATTGGATAAAGCACTCACTCCGGCTGAATTTGGCCGTGTATTGTTTCACATCAACCAACGACGCGGATTCAAGAGTAACCGCAAAACTGATAAAAAAGATACTGATAGTGGTGCGCTAAAAACCGCTATCAGCAAATTGCGCGAAATACTGAAAACAGAAAACTGCCGCACCGTGGGTGAATGGCTGCACAAACGCAATCAAGCAGGTCAAACTGTTCGCGCTCGCTACCGCCAAGACAAAACTATCAAGGATGATGGCAAGGCAAAAATTGACAAGTATTACGATCTCTATATTGACCGCGCCATGATTGAGCATGAGTTTAATGAATTATGGAGAAAGCAGGCAGAATTCAATCCAGCCCTATTCAGCAGTGCAGCCTACACCGACTTGAAAGACGTATTGTTGTATCAACGTCCGCTTAAACCTGTCAAACCTGGGCGTTGCACCTTTATGTCCGATGAAGAACGTGCACCGTTAGCATTACCTAGCACCCAACGCTTCCGTATGTATCAGGAGGTTAATAATCTGCGTATCCTGCGGGAAGGCTTGAAGGAAGAACCTCTGACATTGCAGCAACGCGATGATCTAATTGTTGTGCTAGAAAGAAACAATAAACGCACCTTTACGCAAATTAAGAAATTGCTTGGCGTTGGCGGTGCAGTTCAGTTCAACTTTGAAGATCCGAAACGTGAGGAACTTAAAGGTAATACCACCAACGCCATTCTTGGCAAAAAAGAACATTTTGGTGAGGCTTGGATTGCGTTCGACGAAGCTAAACAAGACGCCATTGTCATGCAATTAATCAAAGAGGAAAACGAAGCTAAACTCATCCAGTGGCTGCAAGATGAAACCGGCATTGAGGAAGAACGTGCTGAAATCATTGCCAATGTTGGATTACCGGAAGGCTATGGCAGTTTAGGTACAAAGGCATTAGCACGAATTCTGCCAGAACTGCGCCGTGATGTGGTGACATACGACAAGGCGGTACAAGCTGCAGGCTTCGAGCACCACAGTAAACTCAATCAAAATAGAGGAATTCCCGGCATCACGTTCAAAATCGAAAGCATTGATCAAGATACTGGTGAGATCAAAGAATTTCACATTCACAAGGAATTGCCTTATTACGGTGAATATCTGCAACGCCACGTTGGATTTGGCAGCGGCAAACCGGAAGATCCCATCGAAAAACGATACGGCAAAATTGCTAACCCCACCGTGCATATCGGGTTAAATCAGGTACGCCTTGCAGTAAACGCGCTCATTAAGCGCTACGGTCATCCCAGCGAAGTCATAGTCGAGGTGGCGCGTGACTTGAAACAAAGCAAAGAGCAGCGCAGCGAAGAAAATAAGCGGCAAGCTGAAAATCAGCAACGCAACAATCGGTTACGCACTGAAATTGCTAGAATTTTACAGATTAATGAAGAGGGCATCCGTCGCGACGACATTGAGAAGATGATTTTATGGATCGAACTCAGTGCTGATGTCGCTGACCGGAAATGCCCTTATTCAGGTGTACCGATCAGCGCAACCATGCTCCTGAGCGACGAAGTGGAAATTGAGCACATTTTGCCCTTCTCACAAACGCTCGATGACAGTCTCAACAACAAAACGGTGGCGCTCCGTAAAGCCAATCGCGTTAAAGGAGACCGGACACCGTGGGAAGCACAGCAAGATTTTGCTGCTCAAGGCTGGAGCTATGCGGATATCCTCGCCAGGGCAGAAAACATGCGCAAAGAAAAACGCTATCGTTTTGCCGAAGATGGTTATAAACGCTGGCTGAAGGATGATGCGGGATTCCTACCGCGCGCACTGAATGACACGCGCTATTTAAGCAGAGTGGCACGCGAATACCTGCACCTGATTTGCCCCAATACTCGTGTCATCCCTGGTCGCATAACCGCCATGCTGCGCAGTCAATTTGGTCTCAACAAGGTGCTCGGCTTGAACGGAGAAAAGAACCGCAATGACCACCGCCACCACGCGGTGGATGCCTGCGTAATTGGCGTGACTGATCAGGGTTTGTTGCAAAAATTCGCAAAAGCCAGTGCCAGCGCGCGTGAAAAGCAACTCAACCGGCTCGTGGACAACATGGAGTCACCGTGGAAAAACTACCAAGAGCATGTACAACGCGCCATTGATGCTATTTGGGTTAGCCACAAGCCGGATCACAGCCACGAAGGCGCAATGCACAATGACACAGCTTATGGCTTGCGAGGCAATGGCAAAGTCAGTTTCCATAAAATGATGGATGGTAAGCGTGAATACATTGAAGATAATCTCAAAGTCATTGAAATTGCCGATACAAAAGCTGCAGAACGCCATGGCTTGTTGCCCAATGGTAAACCTAAACCCTATAAAGGCTACAAAGGTGACAGCAACTACTGCATTGAAATTGTTCGCAATGAAAAAGGCAGATGGGAAGGAGAGGTTATTTCTACCTTTGAGGCTTATCAGCTCGTGCGTGAACAGGGTGCCGCACAGCTTCGGCATCCGGCTTTGGGTATCAGCGGGAAACCTTTGGTAATGCGGTTAATGATTGATGACACAGTTCGTTTAGATGTTGACGGTCAATCTTGCACAATGCGAATAGCGAAATTAAGTAGTAATGGGCAAATATTCATGGCAGACATATGTGAAGCAAACGTTGATGCAAGAAATCGAAATAAAGAAGATTCATTTGCCTACATTTCCAAAATGGCAGGTTCTCTTCAAACAGCCAAAGCACGCCGCGTCACCATTTCTCCGATTGGCGAACTCCGCGATTCCGGTTTCAAGGGGTAACTCAGATGATAGGCCGCATCGTAGAAGTGGCGGATGACCGGCGGCATTTGTTCCTTTCGCGCGGTTTTCTGGTGGTAAAAGACACGGAAGGCGAGCGTAAGGAATTGGGGCAAGTACCGTTGGATGATATTGCTGCTGTAATCGCCAATGCGCATGGCCTGAGTTATACCAATAACCTTTTAGTGGCGCTAGCCGAGCGTTGCGCACCATTCGTGCTGTGTGCTGCCAATCACAATGCGGTAGGGATGGTACTGACAATAGATGGTAACTATCAACAAGCAAAACGATTTGATGCACAACTTGCTGCCAGTCAGCCGCTCATGAAGCGGCTTTGGGCAGAAATTGTCAAATCAAAATTACAGCAACAAGCTACTGCACTTGAGGCTGCAGGTGCGCCATTTATTCCTCTGTCTGCTCTGGCCCGCAAAGTGCGCTCCGGTGATCCGGAAAATTTCGAAGCCCAAGGCGCGCGGCGCTACTGGGGACTTCTGTTTGGGGATGATTTTCGCCGCGATCAGCAAAGTGACGGTCTTAACGCCATGCTCAACTATGGTTATACCGTCTTGCGCGCAGCCACCGCACGCGCTGTCGTTGCGGCAGGATTGCATCCAACCATCGGATTGCATCACAGTAACGAAGGCAATGCAATGCGGTTAGTGGATGATTTGATGGAACCTTTCCGACCTGTGATAGACCTGAAAGTCTGGCAATTACATCAGCAAGGTGAAATTCAGGTGACACCAGAAAACAAACGCGCATTGGTAAGAACGCTATATGACGATATGCAAACCAATGTGGGCGCAACTCCTCTGATGGTCTGCGCACAGAAGCTTGCTACTTCACTGGCTCAAGTTTTTATGAGCGAGAGAAAAAAACTTGATTTGCCTCTGCCAGGGTTGCCACTCGACCTTGCTGCATCACTCAAGGACGACTAACGTGCCATGCTTTCCGGATATCGCTTAATGTGGATTGTCGTTATGTTCGATTTGCCAGTGGTTGAAAAAGATGAACGTAAAGCAGCTACAAATTTTCGCAATGCCTTATTGGATATGGGCTTTGAGATGTCACAGTTTTCAGTTTATATGCGCTTTTGCAGTAGCCAGAGCCAGATAGACACCTACTGCGCACAAGTAGAAAAAATCTTGCCTGGAGGTGGAAAAGTCAATATCCTGCAATTTACTGATAAACAATATGAACGCATCATCACTTTTCATGGCAAAGCAAAACAATCAAATAAAAAATCACCAGAGCAGTATGAACTTTTCTAATAAAAGTTATTTTTTCTTTATTTCCGATTACGTTAACTCCATGAATAATCATGGAGTTAACGTGCCTGGAGTTTAGCATATTGGGATCTGTGCTCTAGCCGGAACTAACTTTAGAGTCATTTGGCATAGTGATAAAGTTTAGCATATTGGGATCTGTGCTCTAGCCGGAACTCTGGCCGGTAACACCATTACAGCGCGCATAGTTTAGCATATTGGGATCTGTGCTCTAGCCGGAACTTGATCACGAGCGCACAGGGATATTTTGGCAGTTTAGCATATTGGGATCTGTGCTCTAGCCGGAACGTAATCTCTCCAGCGAGGTTCTCATAATGGAGTTTAGCATATTGGGATCTGTGCTCTAGCCGGAACTGCAGCATCATGTGATTGAACTGCTGTGGTAGTTTAGCATATTGGGATCTGTGCTCTAGCCGGAACTAATACGTATTGCGCCGCCATCAATTTTGAAGTTTAGCATATTGGGATCTGTGCTCTAGCCGGAACATTTTAAATAAACAATCACTATCAAGACGGAGTTTAGCATATTGGGATCTGTGCTCTAGCCGGAACTGTAACGTCTTACCTGCGCCATCAATATTCAGTTTAGCATATTGGGATCTGTGCTCTAGCCGGAACACTGGCGAGATATTCACAAATGCTGAAGATAGTTTAGCATATTGGGATCTGTGCTCTAGCCGGAACCATTTGCTTAGTATTCACGTATTCCTTCATAGTTTAGCATATTGGGATCTGTGCTCTAGCCGGAACCGAAAGACTTATATTAGACCTTGACCATATAGTTTAGCATATTGGGATCTGTGCTCTAGCCGGAACATTCCCCACTTTTACACTACTGCCAGTCTTAGTTTAGCATATTGGGATCTGTGCTCTAGCCGGAACACAATACAGATGCTAGCCCACCAGCAGCGGAGTTTAGCATATTGGGATCTGTGCTCTAGCCGGAACTATACGATCTTTGAGTTTCCGCATAATTTTAGTTTAGCATATTGGGATCTGTGCTCTAGCCGGAACACCATCACGCCTAACACCACCGCCGGTCCAAGTTTAGCATATTGGGATCTGTGCTCTAGCCGGAACTTCTGCCGGTAATTAGCGCCATATTCAATAAGTTTAGCATATTGGGATCTGTGCTCTAGCCGGAACGGGTGGAACGAATGCGGCATGCGTACATAGAGTTTAGCATATTGGGATCTGTGCTCTAGCCGGAACTCGGTTACAGTAAATGCTGGTTCCGAGGCAAGTTTAGCATATTGGGATCTGTGCTCTAGCCGGAACACCATTCCGAATGAGTTGAAATGACAGAGGAGTTTAGCATATTGGGATCTGTGCTCTAGCCGGAACACAATCAGAAGAACAAAAGGTGTCAGTCATTGCATCTTGCAAAACGAACGAATTGACCAACTAACAGTACTGTAATGAACATTAAAATACGTTGCAATTTCAAACATTGTGTAATATCCCGTTTTGTATAGCGCATTCATTGCTTCTCCTCTATCAGTAATGCCGGCAACAATTTCATCCATTGGTTTCCTGGGCGATTTCTTCGATCGCTTGGTAATATGAATACTATTACTTTGCTTCAAACTAATATATTTTTGCACCTCACCAATAAAAGCATTATCGAGTAAGGTTAGGCATGAAGCGCCTCGGCGAACTCTTCTGTGGAAACGCCAGCCTGCTTGAGAAGACCAGCCAGCGTACCGATCTTCAACTCGTGATGGTTGGGAATAACGCAGCCAGACGAACCGCGGCGCATGACGATGTGGCTTCCGCGTTGACGGACGACGACGAAACCGAACCGTTCCAAGGCTCGCACGACCTCGGCCCCGGACACAACCGGCAATTTAGGCATGTTCTGGCACTTCGAACGTAGTCAGCAATGGCCGACCAGAAACAGCAAGGGGAAATTCTTCGAGATATAACTCTGTCGCCTCGCGCAGATTGACCAAAGCTTCTTCTACGGTTTCGCCTTGCGTAGTCGTGCCGGTTTCAGGGTTGAATGCGACATACCCTCCTTCCGGGGCTGGGCTTAAAACAGCGGACAGTTCCATAAATTTTCTCCTTTAGTTGCAGGGGGACGAAATACCTAAAACAAATAGCATTTATCCGCCACCACCCCCAAGTTTACAATAGCCACTACCCTATCGGCGGATAAACCTTGTTGAACTAAACCAGCAGGAAGCGGCCCTTATGGGAATTGTAAAACTGTGGAAGTGAAAGTCAACTGACAGTTGTGACGAGTGAGTATCTGGTGAATTTAAAAAAATAGCGTTTCAACGGAGCTGGACTGGCACGTTTCCTTCTCGATTTTTGTCTGGATCGGTCCATTGTTGAGTCATTCATCTTGAAAAGGTGTCATTTATTGTATCTTGCAAAATGAACGAATTAACCGACTGATAGTACTGTAATGAGCGGTGAATTCGTACACCATACAATGACTGACACCTTATGCGATGGATAGCGGCCTTCGACTGTTCGATAAGCTCACAGCTCAGGCCGAACGGTGTTTTTGTAAATATCGTGCTGGAAAGTTCTACTGGCGAACTAGCCGGGTTAGTCATGCTAGCAATAGCATTTCAACAATATTCTTATGACCTATCAGTAAAGTAAAATTAAAAAATAGGATTAGCATCACGTTTCAAGTCAATCGTAACTATTATCTATAGGGAAGAATTATGAATCATCTTATTAAGCATACTGGCTGGTTGGTATTAGCCATTGCAGGTGCCTTTTCTTTTGGCGTCATTGCCCTGCAGCAAGGCGAATCCATTAATGCGATCTGGATTGTGATTGCGGCTGTTTGTGTTCACCTGATTGGCTATCGCTATTACAGCCTATTTATCTCACGACGTGTATTAGGACTTGATTCCGAACGCATGACGCCTGCGCATAAATTTAATGATGGACTGGATTATGTGCCGACTAATAAGTACGTGTTGTTTGGCCATCATTTTGCTGCAATTGCCGGTGCTGGACCTTTGGTTGGGCCGATTCTGGCTGCCCAGATGGGTTATTTACCTGGTTTATTGTGGTTGCTGATAGGAGTGGTTGTGGCTGGTGCCGTACAAGACTTCATCGTGTTATTTATGTCGATGCGGCGCGATGGCCGCTCGCTCGGTGACATGATCAAATCTGAGCTTGGGCCGCTCCCCGGGATGATCGCGCTAGTCGGCACCTTCTTTATCATGCTGATTCTGCTGGCGGTATTGGCTTTGATTGTGGTCAAGGCGCTGGCTGAATCACCTTGGGGAACCTTTACCGTTGCCGCGACCATCCCTATTGCATTCTTCATGGGTATTTATGCGCGCTATATTCGCCCAGGACAGATTGGTGAGGTTTCATTGATTGGATTTATTCTGCTCATGCTCGCGATCGTCGGTGGGCAATCCATTCAGGAAAACCCTGAGCTGGCAGCTTTATTTACCTTTAATGGCGTCCAACTCACCTGGATGTTGATTGCGTATGGCGCAATCGCTTCGGTGTTGCCGATCTGGCTATTGCTGGCACCGCGTGATTATCTATCGACTTTCCTGAAAATCGGCACGATTGTCGGGTTAGCTGTGGGTGTGCTGGCTATTTCACCAGAGCTTAAAATGCCGGCTTTCACACAATTTGTTGATGGGACGGGCCCAGTCTGGTCTGGCAGCTTGTTTCCCTTCCTCTTTATTACGATCGCATGTGGTGCTGTTTCTGGTTTTCATTCGCTAATCTCATCGGGTACGACACCGAAAATGATTAAAAATGAGAAGGATGCCCGTTTCATTGGCTATGGCGCCATGCTGATGGAGTCATTTGTCGCGATTATGGCGCTGGTTGCTGCTTCAATCATCGAACCAGGGATCTATTTTGCAATGAATAGTCCGGCAGCACTGATTGGAAGTACAGCCGAGTCTGCTGCTCAAACCATTTCGCAATGGGGATTTTATCTTACACCGGAAATGCTGACTCAAACCGCCAAAGATGTGGGTGAAAATACCATCATCTCTCGTACTGGCGGAGCCCCTACTTTGGCTGTCGGCATGGCCCAAATTCTGTCTAACTTCATCGGCGGACAGGCAATGATGGCATTTTGGTATCACTTCGCGATTCTGTTTGAAGCACTCTTTATCCTGACAGCAGTCGATGCGGGTACCCGTGCTGGACGATTCATGTTGCAGGATCTGCTCGGTACTTTTGTACCTGCCATGAAACGCACCGACTCCATTGTCGCAAATCTCATTGCCACGACTTTATGTGTCGGTGGTTGGGGGTATTTCCTCTACCAAGGGGTCATCGATCCATTAGGTGGCATCAATACTTTATGGCCGCTCTTCGGTATTACTAATCAGATGCTCGCTTGCATTGCGCTCATTTTGTGTACCTGCATCCTGTTCAAAATGCAACGTGACCGGTATGCATGGATCACCATTGTGCCTACCGTTTGGATTGCCTGCACCACCTTAACTGCTGCCTGGCATAAAATATTTAACGACAATCCCCGAATTGGTTTTCTAGCCCATGCAACCTCATATGAAGAGGCGCTAAGCTTAGGAAATCTGCTTGCGCCTGCTAAATCCACTTCCCAGATGCAACAGGTGATTTTTAACGATTATCTGGACGCTGGGCTCGCCGCTATGTTCATGTGCATACTGATCAGTATGTTGTTTTTTGGCTTTAGAACTATCCTGCTTGCACGCAGAGTAGCGCGCGTCGAATTATCTCCTGTCAATCCTTATTAATTTTTAGACTTACTAAAGAGAGGTTTTTCATCATGTTAAATAAAATTATCCGAGTAGGGAGTTATCTAGGGCAAAGCATGCGATTAATGATTGGTGTGCCTGAATACGACGTATATGTTGCGCATATGAAAGAGGCGCATCCTGATAAGGCAATCATGTCTTATGAAGCATTCTTCCGTGAGCGGCAGGAAGCGCGTTATGGTGGCAAAATCAGCCGCTGCTGTTAACCCCGTCTATTGAAAACTGGGCGTCTTACCAAACTCAGTCATAATGCAGGTGAGACGCTCCCAAAACTCGTATTTCTGGAACCTCAATAACAGTATTTACCGGTTTTATACCAAAGATACTCTTGTGCGCTGCTATTTATGGCTTTCCAGCTTTTTCAGCACATGATGGGTAATATTATTTGCAAGCTCCTGTTCATCCAGAAATATTGTCCCTGCGTTTTCTTTTTGTAGTCGTGCAGCATCTTCTACATCATGCGTGCTGATTAGGATCTCAGCCTGCGGATTCAGGATGTGGGTGGTTTCGACCATTTGTTGTATCCGCAACGCATCAGCAGCGGTGATAATCAATACGCTGGCGCGAGCGATGTGCGCCTGGATCAAAACAGCCGGATCAGTGGCATCACCCGCTACAGCATGGATACCCTGCTTACGTAAGCGCTCGACGACTTCGCGATTATGATCCACCACGACAAAATGGATTCCTTTCTTGGCCAAAATTTCACCTATACGCTTCCCCACAGCTCCATAACCAACAATTACCACATGATTTGTCACATAATTGGATGCAACTGCCAGCGGTAATTCTGCCAACGGATCAACTGAACGCTCCAATCTGCGGGCGAGTCGGGAACGAGCACGGATCCAGTTCTGAATGGGCTCAGCTGATTGAAATATCAATGGATTAAGCGTAATAGAAATAAAAGCCCCTACTAATATCAGGTTATATCCCTCATGCGGAAGAAGCCCTAGAGACAAGCCAAGCGAAGCAAGAATAAATGAGAGCTCCCCGATTTGCGCGAGACTGACCGACACCGTGAGAGCTGTATTAAGTGGATAGCGAAAAATGAGCACGAGTATAAAGGCGGCCAGCGATTTTCCCAGCATAATGATCGCAACCACAACAAGCACGTGTAGCGGCTCCTCGATCAAAATATGCGGATCAAACAACATGCCTACGGACACAAAAAACAGCACGGAAAAAGCGTCTCTGAGCGGTAAAGATTCCTGAGCGGCACGATGGCTCAAACTAGACTCCCGCATCACCATGCCGGAGAAAAATGCACCGAGCGCAAAGGAAACATCAAACAGTATTGCTGCTCCATACGCAATTCCCACTGCAACGGCGATAACGCATAGCGTGAACAACTCGTTCGATTTGGTGCTGGCAACATGCCAAAGCAGCCATGGAAAAAGCCTTTTCCCCACGATAAGCATCAATGCTATGAATGCTGACACCTTAGCTAAGGTGATGATGAGTGTCATCAATAATTGCGTGCTTGCAACTGAGCTAGTGTCACCTCCTACACCAACGGAGAGTGGCGGCAGTAATACAAGAGCCAGCACAACGACTAAATCTTCAACGATTAGCCAGCCAACTGCTATTCTGCCATTGATCGATTTAAGCAATCCGTGCTGCTCCAATGCACGCAAGAGCACAACTGTGCTAGCAACTGACAGCGCCAAACCAAATACAATACCTGCAGCTATATCCCAGCCCCAACTCATCGCGATTGTGGCTCCCAAGGCAGTTGCCACTACAATCTGTACAATTGCGCCTGGCAGCGCAATGTGTCGAACTGCCAGCAAGTCATCTAGCGAAAAATGCAATCCAACACCAAACATCAGCAGAATGACGCCGATTTCTGCCAGTTGATTTGATAACTCGATATCTGCCACAAACCCAGGTGAATGAGGGCCAATGATCATGCCGGCCAGTAGGTAGCCTATTAAAACAGGGAGTTTTAATCGTTGAGCAACAATCCCCATAATCAGCGCCAGGCCGAGACTGACTGCAATAGTCATAATTAGAATTGTGCTGTGTGGCATTCTTGAAAAAATTGATGGTTTTATTAAATTATTTCAATTTATGGAAGCAAATGGGGTCAAGTATTTCAATTCATTCCTGGAATGAAGCAACACGCATAAATAACAGGCAATAAGATGCCCTTGATCAGGAAACGCCTTAGGGCTGGGCATTTAATTTTGATTAATGCTTCAGCTCATCACGCTTTTACTGATATCTTCTTTGAGATAATTTTGTCGGCTTCAGATAATTCTGAAGCTCTAGAAAATCATTCTAGCGATTTGCAGCGATATTTTAGATATGCTGCACCGGCCCAGCTATGGCTATCGCGCACAAGAAAAGGATGATTTTCATCTTTCGTTGTCAGCTTTACCCAGATTTAAGGGTAATCAAAATGCTCAACCTTTATAAATATAATTAATATAAGTTGTTATCATCATGACAACGAAAAGCACCAGAGACAGAGCAATACGTATTGTTAATGATTTGACCATACGCGTGCCCTGCCCATTATCTTTAAGCATGTAGTAAAGTGCGGATCCAAGACTGTAAAGTATTATCAGCAATAGTAAAATAGCAAAGATCTTCAATTTTTATTCCTATTATTGTTGGAATTAAATTAAGTGATCATCAAGCTTAAGCACTCAATGACTTTATGTGTTTCATCCCGTTTAGTTGCGACTCTGCTTATATAATATATTGTAACTGATTACCATAACATATGATTGATCCAGTAATTTTTAGATAGTTTCTCGATATTTTGCTAACTCCTTCAACTTTTTCAGAACAACATGTTGAGTAAGCACAACATAACAGAATTTCCGCCTGCTATTCTTCTGATGGGGCCGACAGCTAGCGGAAAATCGAATGTAGCCATGGAAATTGCCCAATATTTTCCAGTTGAAATCATCAGCGTGGATTCAGCTCAGGTTTATCGGAAAATGAATATCGGCAGCGCTAAGCCTGATCAGTATGCCCTGGCTGCAGTACCTCATCATCTGATTGATTTAATTAACCCAGACGAGCATTATTCTGCCGCACAATTCCGCCAAGATGCGCTCACAAAAATGGATGAAATCACAGCAAGAGGGAAAATACCTCTATTAGTAGGTGGCACCATGCTTTATTTCAAAGCCTTGAAAGAGGGTCTCTCTGAACTTCCTTCTGCAGATGAAAATATTCGGAGGAAGATTGAAATAGCTGCTGCAAAGAAAGGCTGGCCAGAAATGCATCGCATGTTGAAGCAGTTTGATCCAATCACTGCAGAACGCGTCAAGCCTCATGATAGCCAACGCATCCAACGGGCACTAGAAGTATACTATCTCACTGACAGACCTATGTCAGAAATACTATCGCAACAGAAAAGCACACCGCTCCCCTATAACCTGATCAGCATCGCGCTCCTTCCAGCTGACCGGAAAATTTTGCATGAGCGTATTCTTTTCCGTTTCGAAAAAATGATAGAAATGGGATTGATTGATGAGGTACGCACTATCCGTGATCAATTTTGTGTAAATGCAGAAACTCCTTCCATGCGCTGTGTCGGTTATCGGCAGGTATACATGTATCTGGACAATTTTATTAGCCTCACTACAATGAGGGATATGGGGATTGCGGCTACGCGGCAATTAGCAAAACGTCAATTGACCTGGTTACGAGCAATGACAGAATTACAGGAATTCGACTGTCTTGCAGAAAATTTATCCCAGCAAGTGATCGCATACTTGCAAACCAGAGATTTTGCAACTAATTGACACTCAAGGTTTTCTTCCCCCCTATTTAAATTTAAGCTAACTTTAATTTTAAGGAGATAATATAGAAATGCGCAATAAATTATGGATTCTAATTGGGATACTTTCTAGCATTTTGGCCATACCGGGCTGTGGTAATTCAGAAAAAGTGCATGAATCCTGGGTAGTACCCGCTGAGGGACCTCAATACGATGATAATGCTATTTCCAACAATATTAAATCAAGGCTATCAGCTAATGCAGATGTGAAAAATCTAGCTCTCAATATTGAGGTAAGAAACGGCGAAGTATCCATAAGTGGTCTAGTTGACAATCAAGCCCAAGTCGATCAGGTCATTATGCAAGTATGGTTGGTTGAAGGGGTCAAAAAGGTTAGTAATCAAATCCGCGCGAAGAACAGTCAATCAGCAGCAAGCCAATAAACTCTAAATATAAGAAATAATAAAAAAATAATACTTGCCACCCCGGAGCTTCTCCGGGGTTTGTTTGATACGGCGTAGACTCCGATTACAGTTAAATTCCCCGCAACAACTCATTAATTCCTGTTTTGGAACGAGTTTTAGCATCAACCTGTTTTACAATCACCGCACAATAAAGGCTATATTGCTTGTTCTCTGAAGGCAGGCTTCCTGATACCACCACTGAACCTGGCGGTATTCGGCCGTAAGTGATTTCCCCTGTTTCCCGGTGGTATATCTTGGTGCTCTGGCCAATATAAACCCCCATTGAAATGACAGAGTTTTCCCCAACGATCACCCCTTCGACAATTTCGGAGCGCGCGCCAATAAAACAATTATCCTCAATGATCGTCGGATTGGCCTGCACAGGTTCCAGTACGCCACCAATGCCTACCCCCCCTGATAAATGCACATTTTTACCAATCTGAGCACAAGAACCCACAGTCGCCCAAGTATCAACCATAGTGCCCTCATCAACATAGGCGCCGATATTAACATAAGAAGGCATCAACACTACATTGTTAGCGATAAATGAACCTCTACGAACTGCAGCAGGCGGTACCACCCGAAAACCCCCATCACGAAAATCTCTAGAACTATAATCCGCAAACTTGGATGGAATTTTGTCAAAGTAATTAGAGAAACCACCTTTTATGAAAGCGTTATCTTCTATCCGGAAAGATAATAATACTGCTTTTTTGATCCACTGGTGCGTCACCCATTCACCGCCAATTTTTTCAGCAACACGTAACTTACCGTTATCAAGCAGATTAATGACTTGCGCAATTGACTCTTTGAGGTTTGCTTCGACATTACGCGGTGTAATCTCAGCACGCCGCTCGAAAGCTTCTTCAATTATGGCTTGCAATTGTTCCATGTTATTCCTTAAAACGTTTAATCAATTCAGATACAACAATCTTTTATTCTTTCCATTGCTTCCACACATTCAGCTAATGGTGCGACCAATGCTATGCGTACGAAATTTTCACCTGGATTAACACCGTGGGCTTCACGTGCAAGGTAACTACCCGGCAAAACATTGACATTATAATCGCGATATAACTTTTGGGTGAATTCAACATCACTGATGGGTGTTTTTACCCAGAAATAGAAAGTGGCATCGGGCATAGTAATCGGCAGATGTTCTGCCAGGATAATCATGGCCTTATTGAATTTTTCCCGATACATGCGGCGATTTTCGATCACATGCTGCTCATCAGCCCAGGCAACCTTACTGGCGGCCTGCACCACTGGATTCATAGCGCTGCCATGATAAGTGCGATACAGCAAAAATTTTTTCAGAATAGCAGCATCCCCTGCCACAAAACCGGAACGCATCCCAGGCACGTTGGAACGCTTGGATAAACTACTGAACACGACTAACCGAGGAAACCCATTCCGACCAAGCTGGTGAGCTGCTTCTAAAGCTCCTAACGGGGGATGATCCTCATCAAAATAAATTTCTGAATAACATTCATCTGAGGCGATGACAAATCCATAACGATCAGATAGTGCAAATAACTGTTGCCATTCATCCATAGTCATTACCCTACCGGTAGGATTGTTTGGCGAACAGACGTAGACAAGTTGCGTACGTGACCAGATGTCGGCCGTTAGCTGCGCATAATCCAATGCAAAATTATTTTTAGCCAGGGTATTGAGAAAGTAAGGAGTTGCTCCCGCCAATAAGGCAGCGCCTTCGTAAATCTGATAAAAAGGATTTGAGCACACTACAACCGGAGGTTGTGCTGTATGGGCATCAATAACAGCCTGAGCAAATGAAAACAAAGCTTCACGACTGCCATTGACCGGAATCACTTCTGTATCTGGATCAATGGCTGTCAATCGATAGCGTTGCATTAGCCAGGTAGCAATGCTCGTCCGTAACCACTTTGCACCCATGGTTGTGGGATAATGTGCCAATCCGTCAAGATTATTAATTAGCTCCTGACAAATGAAATCAGGTGTTGGATGTTTAGGCTCACCAATGTGCAAATGAATGGGAGTTAGCGATGGATTAGGCGTGATTCCATCCAATAATTTTGAAAGTTTCTGGAAAGGGTAAGGCTGCAGGTTGTTCAGCGTTGGATTCATTTTGCTATATTAATGGTAAGGCCAAAAGTAGGTATAAGCGAGCGCATGTTTCTCAAATGCTCTCTACACTTAAACCACAGCAATTTTTTTTAGCAGACTACTTTTAGCAGACTACTTTTTACATGCTTTATTTGATAAAAATTATCCATTATAAAGGGCAATCCTCATGTTGACCAAACAAAAAAATATCGTACCGATCACCGCTTTGCTCATTGGTGCAACTTTTTGGGGAGTAGCTTGGTACCCCTTTCGTTTACTGGAGCAGGCTGGAATCAGGGGGGAAGCTTCTACTACCCTCACTTACTTTATTGCCTTATTAATTGGACTTGTGTTATTCCGAAAACAAGTTCGAACATTCAATTTCTTGGATAAAGCAGTCTATCTACTCGTCTGGATTGGCGTGTGCTCAGGTTTGGCGAACACTGCCTATGTTCTGGGAATCATTCATGGTGAAGTTATGCGAGTTTTACTTCTATTTTATCTGGCGCCACTGTGGACAATTCTATTTGCACGGGTTCTGCTCAGTGAAAAATTGAGCCTACTTGGGTACTGGGTCATTCTACTATCTCTAATCGGCGCAATGACAATGTTATGGCAGCCGGGAAATGACTTTCCTTTGCCTGCCTCGTATGGTGACTGGATGGGGTTATCAGGTGGCATTATGTTTGCGCTTGCCAACGTACTGATTCGTAAAAATCAAGCGCACAATATTCAATTAAAATCAATGGCAATATGGTTAGGTGTCACGTTAATTGGATTTTTTGCAACCTGGAAAATGGAATCCCTCCCATTAATCTCTGACATCTCTACAGACATCTGGGTACTTTTGCTAGTGCTGGGATTAATGATCTTCTTCCTGAGTATAGTATTACAATATGGTTTAACCCATATTCCGGCAAATCAGGCTATTGTTATTATGTTATTCGAGTTGATCGTTGCTGCCATTGCTTCATACTATCTTGCAAATGAAACAATGACGCCTAAAGAGTGGATAGGTAGTTTAATGATTATCTCGGCAAGTCTTTTTTCTGCACATATTAATTATGTAGAACCTGTATCTCAGCAGCCATGATGTCAGCAATCATATTAATTCCATTTCCAAATCAAAAATGATGCGAAGGCGAGCCGCAGACAGTATAAATAATACGGCAAGGCAAAGCTGACAAAGTCAGGTTTGATTTAGAAATGGAATAACAAGGAGAAAGGCGTTCACTCGCCTCCGAAGCACAGATTAGCCTGAATATTTGCTATTATAAATTTAATCTACGCGCCCACGCGTTGATTTTAATTTCTAAATAAGAAGAATATTGCAATCATGTACCATAAATGGTATTGACTTGTAATATCATGCGTATTATTCGATCATTTCTTTGATACTACAATTCACGGTATGGGTAATGATCATTCTGTCTATCAAGCGATAATTGCAATATTTGATGCGGAAATACAGGATGCCTTTGCTCAAGGATCTAATCAAACATAGCTAAATGAAAAAAATTCTTCTTCCTATACTCTGCGTCTTATTTTTCACAGCATGTATAACCAAAGAAAAATTTATAGACAAATTTGATCGTGGCAAAGACTGGGCGGAGCTGCAAACACAATTACCCCCCTATCCCCAAGCCGGCAACCTGCTGGAATTCAATGTTGGTCCTACCAGTACTCACCGCTACTTCGTAGATGCTGCATCTATCTCTGTGGAAAAAGATGGGGTCATTCGATATAGCCTGGTAGTGAAATCAGCGCAAGGCGCAGAAAATGCAACTTTTGAAGGGATACGCTGTGAGACAAGGGAAAAGAAACGCTATGCTTTGGGTCGCAATGACAGAACCTGGGTACAACCGCGAGTTTCCGAATGGCAAATGCTCCAAAATATTACACAAGATTATGCTCAACGTGAACTTGCTAAATATTATTTCTGTCCACGAGGTCTTATTGTCGGATCACCAGAGGAAGCTATTCAAGCGTTAAAAGCAGGAGCTCATCCGAAAGCTCTTCGATAATTGGAGAATGCCGTTGATGACGCTCCTCCAATGACAGCATCCGACTAAATCGATCGGCTGATTTGAGTCGATTCCGCTACTTACCAATGTCTCAAAAATGCCAGAAAGAGACGACCAAGCTTCAGCTCCAAGGTCACCATTCGTACGCACGCGGCAGGTCGAGTCCCGACTGTTGAAAACCTTCTCCATTAGTATGCTATATTAAAAGCAGTAAATTTATTCACATAGCTCGTCGAGCATCTTCGCTGGTTTGAGAGGAGACAACAGTGCAGTGCTAGCAAGATGCCAAAGGCTCGAAGACTATGGGAACGAATGCTGGATCCGGGCGTCACCTATGACCGAAATGTGTAGGCATATCGTTGCGCACATAAGCCGCCCATAGAATAACGAAGCATCCCTCAGGAGTGCCCCCATGAATCCTAGAATTGACGGTACCAAATTTGGCTCCATCACTACAGATGGGTCTGATATCGAACACGATGTTCTCATCAGGCTTTCAGGTGAGATCAAGAAGAGAAAGAAAAAACTATCTAAGGCAGTATTCGGTACATCACATATCATCTCGCTCGAAAAGGCTGAGCACATATTCGAAAAGGGAGCTGAACGGCTTATCATTGGCTCAGGTCACTATGGCAATATAACGCTCTTGGAAGAGGCATCAGAGTATTTCAAGAAAAAGGAGGTCCGAGTTGATCTCTCACCTACTCCCGAAGCCATTCACCAGTGGCACAAGGCTAAAGGCCCAACCATCGGACCTTTTCATGTTACTTGCTGATCTCTGAATCCCGTCATGCATTTATATGACTATTCCTTAGTCCCTCCTACCCAATCGCGACTAACTCGTCTATCACCATGAGCGATTATTCTCTCATTAGCTGGAACGAAGCTGGCATTGAAAGATCAGCTCGCTGGTATTCAGAAAAGGGGATGCCTGCGCCCAGGCGCGTGCTGGTCATCGATGATCGCATGACTGCAGATGTTGCTTACCGCTTGGTCTGCGAAGGAACAGCACTACTGTGGAAGGGTGATTTTCAAAACGCACGCCAATTACTGCAGGCATTGGCAAGGCGAATAGATAAAAAACGACTCGCACACAAAACAACCTCGTCACCTACCGAACTCTTTCATCGGTACCGCCAGACTCAATCACAACGTGCCCGCATTTTGGGCAGCCTACTGATTCCTTTCAATGCAGATCACAGCATCCCTTTACGCCGCGCGCCCGATGTACGCTTGGAATGTCTTGAAGCGCATGGGCCGCGGACAGAAGCTTATATCGCATCACTTTGTGAATTACAGGGACTGATCGGAGCCTTTGAGTGGCGTAAAAAGGGCATAGCGTTGCCAGCACTGGGTGGCCGTATTCATCCGCATTACGGTGTGTTTGCACCCATTCGAAGCGAGTACGTAGATTTGGTCATAAACACCCCCTTACCCAGGCAAGTCACGGCACAGTCTGTCGCGTTCGATATCGGTACCGGAACAGGCATACTGGCCGCCGTGCTGGCGCGTCGGGGCTTCCAGCGCATTGTCGCGACTGATCTGGATGTACGTGCCATTAACTGCGCGCGCGAAAATTTGACCCACCTGGGCATAGTAACCCAAGTTGATCTGGTGCAAACAAACCTCTTTCCGGAAGGACAAGCATCGCTGATCGTATGCAATCCGCCGTGGATTCCCGCGCGGCCCAGCTCACCGCTTGAACATGCGATATTCGACCCGGAAAGTCGAATGCTGTGGGGATTTTTGCATGGACTCAGCCTACATCTGGCACCCGAAGGCGAGGGTTGGCTGATTCTCTCCGATTTTGCCGAACACCTTGGGTTGCGCACTCGTGCTGAATTACTTGCTGCCATTGACGCGGCGGGCCTGAAGGTTCTGAGTAAATCAGATGTCAAGCCATACCATAAACGCGTCGCGGATACCAGTGACCCGCTGCACGCTGCTCGTGCAGCAGAACTCACCTCATTATGGCGGTTAACAGCAAAATGACCATTGAGCTGGAACGCAGAGTGCCTATAAATCCGTGTATTTTTTTGCGGTCCCTTTGGATTTTGCAACAGGATACTTCAGCGCATTCTTTTCAATCTTCTCCAGCATGATTTGTTTAACATTAAAATCGTATTTTTCAGCCAGCAGAAAAGCAAATGCGAAGACATCGGCAAGCTCTTCCTTCACTTTGTCGATGTCTGCTTGCTCAGAAGGTTTCCAAAGAAATGCTTCCAGAAGCTCGCCAGCCTCAATATTCAGCGCCAAGGCGAGATCTTTCGGATTATGAAATTGCGCCCAGTCCCGCTCATCACGAAACTCAACTAATGCTTGGATAATTTCTTCAATGTTGTTCACTAGAGGTAGGTCTTAACTGTGACTAATGAAAGTTTTTTCCAGTTTGCAGCCAGGCTAAAGCACCCAATCCTGCTGCACGACCACTGGCCAAAGCAGCGGTAAGTAAATAACCACCGGTTGGAGCTTCCCAGTCAAGCATCTCTCCTGCGCAAAATACACCCGACATAGTTTTCAGCATTAATTGAGCATCCAGAGATTCAAAACAAACTCCGCCTGCGGTACTAATCGCTTCATCTATCGGGCGGGTAGCAATTAGTTTCATCGGCATAGTTTTAATCGCAGCAGCCAGCAGTTCTGGATTAGCAAATTCTGTAGCAGACAAATATTCTCGCAACAGCCCTGCTTTCGCTCCCTCAATACCAATCCGACTACGCAAATGATTAGCCATAGACTTGGAACCGCGCGGTTTTGCTAACTCTTTGACCAAACGGGGCAAGTTCTTATCAGGGACAAGATCAAGATAAACAGTCACCGAACCACAAGCATTAATCGTGTCACGTAACGGCGCGGATAAGGCATAAATCAAACTGCCTTCAATACCAGTCACGGTGATCATTAATTCTCCCAGTTTTTGATAACTTTTCCCGGTAGCATCCGTAAAAGATAGTATCACCGATTTCAACGGCAGCGCGGCAAAGCGGCCACGAAAATACTCACTCCACAGTACTTGAAAACCACAATTGGCAGGCTGTAATGGGGCGATAACTACACTTTGTTCTGCCAATAATGGCAACCATGCTCCGTCGGAGCCTAATTTTGCCCAACTACCACCGCCTAACGCTAAAATCACAGCATCAGCATGAACTAATATTTCACCGTCTGGCGTTGAAAACTTTAATGCTTGATTTGCCTCCCAACCGCACCAACGATGGCGGGTATGAAAAGTTACACCGGCAGATCGCAAACGGCGTAACCAGGCTCTTAATAAAGGAGCAGCTTTCATTTCTAGCGGAAATACGCGTCGTGATGAACCCACAAAAGTTTCAATGCCCAAATCACGTGCCCAGTCCCTTACCATTTGTGGCGTGAAATGATTCAGTAACGATTCTATTTCTGGCTGTCTACTGCCGTAACGCAAAACAAAGTCGTTAAAAGGTTCAGCATGAGTCAGATTCAAACCACCTATTCCTGCCAATAAAAATTTGCGCCCGACTGAAGGCATTGCATCATAAAGGTGAACTTCTAAGCCTGGTTGACTTAACACTTCCGCAGCCATTAATCCCGCGGGCCCGCCACCGACAATGGCAATTGTAGACATGGTAGTTAAAATACCAAAAAAGAATTAAATTGCCAATCATTCTTTATCATTGGAGCGAACTGATGATATTTTTGATAAAACTGAGTCTGATTTTGCAAAGGTCTCCAATTCACAGGCTGTGAACAAATTGTCCCAAATAAGATTTGGCAAATTCGAGAATTTCATCAGCGCATTGCACAATGCTTTTCATTATCATCAGATTGACCACTTTCCGAAGTTGATCAGCCGTTCATGGAGCAGTTGAAATTGGATCTTTTTGGCACGAAGCGGCCATTTCAATGATGCTGATTGCCAGTGCTTATTCAATTCTATTTTTGAATACGTCAAATTAAATCCAAACTTTTAAACCTTATTGGTTATTTTTCTCTCTGTTTTTCCGCCATTTTCTGAAGGGTTGTCATCATCTCCATGGGTAATGGAAAAACGATCGTGGAACTCTTCTCACCAGCAATTTCGGTAAGCGTTTGCAAATAACGAAGCAGCAGTGCCTCAGGTTGTCGCGCAAGAACCTGCGCAGCTTCCAATAGGCGTTGCGATGCTTGTAATTCACCTTCAGCATGGATCACTTTTGCTCGTCGCTCACGTTCTGCTTCTGCTTGCCTGGCAATCGCCCTAATCATACTTTCATCGAGATCAACGTGTTTTAATTCAACATTGGCAACCTTGATGCCCCAAGCTCCGGTTTGTTCGTCCAGAATTCTCTGGATATCATTGTTGAGTTTTTCTCGACTTGCCAGCATCTCATCCAATTCATGCTGACCAAGCACAGAACGTAAAGTAGTCTGGGCTAACTGACTGGTTGCAGTATTGTAATTCTCCACCTGAATAATAGCTCTTTGTGGATCAATAACTCGAAAATATAAAACTGCATTTACTTTTACCGAGACATTGTCGCGCGATATCACGTCCTGAGTGGGTACATCCATGACAACAGTACGTAAATCAACTCGTACCATGACCTGAATAACCGGGATAACAATAACCAAGCCTGGTCCTTTAACCTTCCAGAATCGCCCCAATAAAAACACGACACCCCGTTCATATTCACGCAAAACCTTAAAAGCACTAGCCAGAAAGAAAACAATAAATCCGAGAGTCAATGTAATCGTTGATACCATATCTATATCCATGCTAATTCTCCTTTGAATTATCCTGATTATAGGTTTCTACTCCCAGTGTCAGACCTTTCATTGCAGTCACATGGACTTTCTGTCCACGACGTAATGGTGTACTGGTTTTTGCTCGCCACAATTCCCCATGCACCCTGATCCATCCTTCATGGTCGAAATCATCGACCACTTCTC
Source organism: Nitrosomonas sp. Nm33 (assembly GCF_900107265.1). GTDB lineage: Bacteria > Pseudomonadota > Gammaproteobacteria > Burkholderiales > Nitrosomonadaceae > Nitrosomonas. The sequence continues at coordinate 37,477 of NZ_FNPJ01000013.1, forward strand.
CGATATCACCTATCAGTTCTTCTCTGCCGCTCACGATAGGGCGTTTTCTGGCTTTTATCGCCATACTCACCACCACTAGAAAAAATCCTGCAGTCATTAAAGTAACCGTAGCAATTAGTGGAATGGAAATACCATAGCCGGGTATATCCATATCAAGCAACATGATAGAACCCATGGCAAAAGCGATCATACCGCCAATTCCAAGCGCACCAAAACTGGGCACAAACATTTCAGCCAGCATAAATACGATACCAAGAAAAATGAGCGCAAGTCCGGCATAATTGACAGGTAATACTTGGAATGCAAATAACGCGAGTAATAAACAAACTGCACCCACCACCCCGGGTATAAGTGTGCCTGGATGAGCAAACTCTAATATCAATCCATAGAAACCAATCAGCAACAAAATATAAGCAATATTGGGATCCGTGATAATTGCCAGCAATCGTGTGCGCCAATCCTGTTCAAGATGCTGGATATTGATTCCTTGAGTTGATAATGTTATTTCTTGCCCTTGTATGTTGATTGTGCGTCCATCAATCTTGCTCAGCAAATCAGGAATATCCACCGCGATCAAATCAATCACACCTTCGGCCAGCGCTTCATTAGCTGTTAAGCTGGCAGCCTCACGTACCGCTTTTTCTGCCCATTCAGCGTTCCGTCCACGCATCTGGGCAAGACCACGGATATAGGCAACTGCATCATTAATGATTTTTTTCGTCGTGGGATCTTGCGTATTGGCTTGTTCATGCTGATTATTTTGTGATTTTTTATCAGATGAATCGGGAGCATCTGAAAAATCGCCTACTTTCACAGGTGTAGCTGCACCCAAGGTAGTAGCGGGTGCCATGGCAGCAATATGGCTTGCATAAAGAATATAGGTACCCGCACTGGATGCACGAGCCCCACTTGGTGCAACATAGCTGACAACAGGAACGGGAGAAGCAATGATTTCCTGAATGATCTCGCGCATTGAGGCATCCAGACCACCGGGTGTGTTTAGCCGAATGATGACAAGCTGAGCATTGTATGTTGCCACACTAGCAAGACCGCGTTTGATATAATCATGACTAGCTGGACCAATGGCACCCTCAATATCCAACCATAATGCTGTGCTACCAGCCTGTACTATCAGCGGGCACAATCCATATGAGAAAAGCAGCAGGATAATGCTGAGTTTGATTTTCAATCGAAAAAAAACCTGCTCAACTTTTCTCTCAGGACACATTGGATTATCACCCACTTAACCAGATTTTACGAAGGTGCTCCCGATTGAGAGCCAGCCATTGCAATGCTATGATCGCGCTGGCTGCAATAATTTTTCCTGAAGCTAATAAAGATAGGGCCTTATCTACAGTCATCACATGGACTTTGATATCTTCCCCTTCTTCCATTTTGCCATAGATCCCATCTACATGCGTAGAGTCGACCTTACCACAAAATAAAGCGATGCGTTCTGTTGTTCCACCTGGACTGACCAGATAATCATAAAGAGGAACAAGTTCATGGATATCGCAACCAGCTTCTTCTACCGCTTCCCTTCTCACAACCTCTTCTGCAGACTCATTCGCTTCGATGATGCCGGCTACAATCTCCATCAGCCATGGTCCACTGCATATGGGCATCGCACCCACTCGGAATTGCTCAATCAACACCACTTGATCCCTTGCTGGATCATAGGGAAGAACCGCGGCAGCATGGCCACGCTCCAACAACTCACGAATAATGGGTTGACTCCAGCTGCCACTGAACAGACGATGGCGCAAGGTGTATCGCTCCATACGAAAGAAACCTTGGAAGCACAGTTCTTTTCGTATAATTTCTACTCCCGCTTCTGTCATACCCCTTCCTCGTCGATAAAATTATTGAATTAGATCTCTATTCACAGTAGTACTAAATTATTTCTATGAATGAGCTCAGATTCATCCACATAGCCGAGAATAGACTGAATTTCATGGCTCGGTCGCCGCATGATTTTTTGAGTTTCCTTGGCGCTATAATTAATCAGACCACGCGCAATTTCATTCCCTTCTTGATCCAAACAAGCCACTGCTTCTCCTCGCTCGAAGCCACCTCTGACATCTATCACACCGATCGGTAATAAGCTTTTTCCTTCCGTGACAAGTGCTTTCATGGCACCCGAATCAAGGATTACACTTCCCCGAACCTGTAAATGGTCAGCTAGCCATTGCTTTCGTGCAATGAGCATCGGCATGGTGGCTAATAAAAGGGTACCAATTGCCTCACCTTGCGCTAGACGAACAAGTACGTTAGTCTCTCTCCCCGAAGCGATAAGGGTATGCGCTCCGCTTCTCGCTGCACGCTTTGCTGCAATAACTTTACTTTGCATTCCACCCCGTCCAATTTCGCTGCCAGCCCCTCCCGCCATAGCTGCTATTTCTGGATCACCAGCATTGGCTTCCTGGACTAATTTGGCATCCATATTTTTACGCGGATCACTGGTAAATAATCCAGCTTGATCAGTAAGTATAACGAGTACATCGGCTTCAGTGAGATTGGTAACTAGGGCAGCCAAAGTATCGTTGTCACCAAAACGTATTTCATCAATTGCAACCGTATCATTTTCATTGATGATTGGTATGATATTAAGTTTCAATAAAGTAGTGAGTGTTGAACGGGCATTCAGGTAACGCCTGCGGTCGGATAAATCATCATGCGTAAGCAATACCTGAGCCGTAAGTAACTTATAGCGACCAAAACAGGCTGCGTACGCTTGTGCCAGCCCCATTTGTCCAATGGCTGCAGCAGCTTGCAATTCATACAATGCGGTCGGACGTTTTTTCCAGCCCAACCGCTGCATGCCTTCAGCTATGGCACCTGAAGAAACCAATATAATTTCTTTCCCCATATCTTTGAGGTGAGAGATCTGAGCAGCCCAGCAGGCGAGTGCATCATGATCAAGCCCCTGACCCTGATTGGTGACAAGACTGCTCCCAACCTTGATAACGATACGACGAGCTTGTTTCAATATTGATTGGCTCATTATTCAGTAGTCACTGCTAATTCTTGTTCGAGATAATTCATAATGGCATATATCAATGCATTACAACCTTCACCTGTCAATGCTGAAACCCCAAACCACTTACCTTCCCACTCAAAATCACGAATAAATTTATTACATAACGCATCACGCTCCGAATCAGGCAGCATATCAATTTTATTCAGCACTAACCAACGAGGTTTCTGATAAAGTGTTTCATCATATTTTCTGAGTTCTTCGATAAGCGCCTTAGCTTCATGAACTGGGTTTATCTGCTCATCTAAAGGCGCAATGTCGATAACGTGAAGTAATAAACGCGTTCTTGCCAAGTGTTTCAGGAACCGATGACCAAGCCCTACCCCTTCTGCAGCACCTTCTACTAAGCCGGGAATATCTGCCATGACAAAACTTCGGTCTTGATCTACCCGGACTACACCTAGATTGGGATGGAGCGTAGTAAAAGGATAATCCGCTACCTTGGGGCGCGCTGCTGATACTGCGCGAATCAGGGTTGATTTTCCAGCATTCGGCATACCCAGAAGGCCAATATCTGCTAGCACCTTGAGCTCTAGCTTTAGCTCAAAAGCTTCTCCAGGTTCACCATGGGTAAATTGCCTTGGTGCGCGGTTGGTACTGGATTTGAAATGAATATTACCTAATCCTCCTGTTCCACCTTTAGCCAAAAGTACTTTTTGTTGATGATGTTGCAGATCTGCTACGATTTCACCAGTAGCTATATTGGTAATGATCGTTCCTACAGGCATACGCAAAATAATATCGTCTGCGCTCTTACCATAACAGTCTGAACCGCGCCCATTTTCACCTTTTTTAGCACGAAATAAAGGTGTAAAGCGATATTCAACCAGAGTATTAATATTATGATCGGCAATCGCGTAAATACTACCACCACGGCCACCATCACCACCATCTGGCCCACCCTTAGGAATAAATTTTTCCCGACGAAAACTAGCTATACCATTGCCCCCATCACCTGCAAATACTTCGATCTTTGCTTCATCAATGAATTTCATAAACTTGTCTCAATTGTCTCAACCTGAAATCAGTTCAAGGTACAAAAATAAGCAGGCATTGTATTTAGCGGTAGCCTCACAAATAAAAAAAGCCCCATCATATTGAATGGGGCTTTTGAGAATTTAACGAGTTTAAACAGGTATAATTGATACTGTTTTGCGATTAAGTGCACTTTTTACACCAAATATAACCTTACCTTCAATTTTTGCATATAAGGTATGGTCCTTACCAATGCCAACATTTTCTCCAGGATGAAACTGAGTGCCACGTTGACGAACAATAATACTCCCAGCCTTAATCAATTCTCCTCCAAAACTTTTTATCCCTAGACGTTTGGAATGTGAATCGCGTCCATTTCGCGAACTACCACCAGCTTTTTTATGTGCCATTTAATTCCTCACTTCTTTATTTACGCTGAAATACCAGTTATCTGGATTTCGGTATAATTTTGTCGATGTCCTTGATGCTTCTGATAGTGCTTGCGGCGGCGCATCTTAAAGATGCGTATTTTATCATGCCGCCCGTGTCCTACAACAGTAGCGCTGACCTTTGCACTATCAAGAAATGGTTTTCCAATTGATACACTCTCGCCTTCAGAAACCATCAAAACTTGATCAATTACTAAATTACTGCCAGCTTCCGCTACAATCTGTTCTATTTTTAATTTATTACCGACTTCAACACGATATTGTTTTCCGCCCGTTTTTATTACAGCATACATATCCTATTCATCCTCTTTCATATATTCTAAAATTATACAATTCTACGAACATCTTGTGTGGCAAATATTTAATATCTATTTACACCATCTAGCTTGACACTTAAGCCGGGACATTTCTACTATAGTTATTTCTTCAAGGGGTTGTTGTGCCAATCGAACGTATTAGGAGCTTTATTGCTCAAGACATGAGCGCTGTTGATGCTGTGATTCGACAAAAGCTTCATTCTCAGGTCGCACTTATTCATCAAATAGGTGAATACATCATTCATAATGGAGGCAAACGACTGCGCCCAGCACTGGTTATTTTATCTGCTGGTATCTTTGGCTATTCCGGGCAGCATCACCATAATCTAGCTGCAATAGTCGAATTCATTCATACAGCAACACTGCTACATGATGATGTAGTAGACGAGTCACAGTTACGGCGAAATAGAGCTACCGCAAATGCTTTATTTGGTAATGCTGCCAGTGTATTAGTGGGAGATTTTCTTTATTCGCGCTCCTTCCAGATGATGGTAGAAGTAAACAATATGCGCATTATGCAAGTACTATCTGATGCCACTAATATCATAGCCGAAGGTGAGGTCCTACAATTACTCAATTGTAGAGATCCTGATGTAGAAGAAGAGAATTATCTACGTGTTATTCGCTTTAAAACCGCTAAGCTTTTTGAGGCTGCTGCTCGTATTGGGGCAATCATTGGCAACGCCACTCAACCTGAGGAAGAGGCTTTAGCAGTTTACGGAATGCACCTGGGTACAGCATTCCAATTGATCGATGACCTGCTTGATTATTCAGGCGATTATCAGGATACTGGCAAGAATCTTGGTGATGATCTTGCAGAGGGTAAACCAACACTTCCCCTCATTTATGCCATGCGCAACGGTTCTGATAAACAAGCAAATATCATACGCGAAGCCATTAGAACAGGTGGAGAAAGCGGATTCCAGACTGTTCTAGAGATTATCCAGGAAACAGGTGCTCTTGATTATGCAAAACAACGCGCACAAAATGAAGCTGAAATAGCTTCAGAAGCTATCGCAAATTTGGCTGATTCCAGCTATAAGGAATGTTTGTTACAATTGGCTCATTTCGCTGTAACAAGGAATCATTAACGAAATTTAATTGATCCTCCTTGTTGCCACCAAAATAAGTCTGAGATAAAACTCAGCATGCCTAATGTATATTCATAAGATATTCACGGGGTGCAGCTCAGCCTGATAGAGTACTGCGTTCGGGACGCAGGCGTCGGAGGTTCAAATCCTCTCACCCCGACCAACCCTATATAAGCTGCTATTCCATTTCCAAATCAAAGATGACGCAAGAGCGAGCCGCAGACAGTATAAATAATACGGCAAGGTGAAGCCGACAAAGTTAGGTTTGATTTAGAAATGGAATTACTTATCCGGGCTTCTCTGATTAAGCTTTCAGCGCACATACAGACTGGCCAAATGCTTGCAATCCTTCAATTACTCTCCCGTCTTCAAGAGTAATTGGCTGGGGTAATAAGATAAATGGCTCATTTCCAGCAGTAATTGAAACGATTGACAAATCTAACCGACTTGCCCAGCATTCGATGGCATCGCGACCGATAAATGTATTCAGATGAACATTTGGTTTACCCAAAAGAATATTAGCGTAAGTAGCTTCAAAAATATCCCAATTTTGGGGAAATTCCAGGAATGAAAAAATTATCATGCCATCTTTTTTGATGACTCTTCGAGCTTCAAGTAAATAACAGTAGATTTCTTCGTAAAGTAAATGAGTAAATACCGAGAAAAAAACACAAAAATTTGCACAACTGTTGGGATAAGGAATAGAAATGTTCTCAACTTTCTTGAATTGCCAATTGGAAGGACTATCTTTCTTGGCGTAATCAAGCAACTCATCAACGACATCAGTTCCTAAATATTTTCCATTTACTAGATAAGGAATCATGGCTTTTGCCAAGCGTCCCGAACCACAACCTACATCAATCAATGTATGATCTGGTAATAAGCCATAATGAATGAGCAATTGCTTTTCGATTTGACCCCATGCAACAAAGTTACCCCCGATAGCACGCGACATAGCCTCATCCAATGGATACTGCTTCATCAAATTTCTCACTAGATTTCGATAATCTTCGACAAAATGAAATTTCTGGCTTCCATTTTGTTTACGAAAAGCATTATTTCGTTTCTCGTCGCCGCCAAATTGCTTAAAATGATCATAACCGGAGCTAAATACTCCTTGTTGTACAGCTTTAGCAACATCAGGATTGATGGAAAGATAAGCAGCTTCATCCCATTCTGCTGGGATAGTATTTGGAGAAATTATAGTTTTAGACATATGATCTCTTAATTGATAGATTCAAGTTTGAATTGCAACAATGCATAGTAAATCGGACGTAATTTACCGATATTTAACTCAGATATTTCACCAGGCTAGCCTGTAACATGATGTAAAAGCTGATAACAAGCGCTTTCGGCTAGATTCACTTAAATTCAATTTATATCGTTGACCTTCGCGCGCTGACGGGAAATTTGTGACATCTTTCCACTCCTACTTTGCACCAATTGCCGCGAAGATTGGCTTGGCGTGGAATACGTAAATCTGCTCGCAAACCGCCTCGCTATCATTCCGTGTCCTGGCTAAATATTCGGGTTAAAAGAATATGCTAAAAGAATATCTCAGTGAAGCTTCTTTAGGAAGTTCTAAATAAGAAACTATTTGACAAAACGCTTGATAACAACTTACATACCGCCTGCAACGCTGGAAGCACGTGATTCTAAACAATGTTGAAATATGGCAAATCAGTTTCCCCTTGTTTGGTCTACTGGGAATGTGATAAGTGAAGAGGGGTGGTATCACAGACGCAATTACTTTCTTTAATTTGTGGTGGAATTTCGAGTAATAGCAAAGCGGAGAAATCCATCTCCGTTCATTCCATTACTACAGTTTATGTTTCTTTATCGATAAAGAAAGGAAAATAAATTAAACTTGTAAACTGGATAAGCTATATATTTTCGCGTCAGTAAATGACAAATAATAATTATTTTCCTACTTCCTTTTATTCACAAATTTTTCTATTTAATTCTTTTCTAAAATTTCACCTCGAAACACAAAAACTAAATAACCATTTTTTGCTCGAGAAAAAGGATCAACTTTGGAGTAATCATGCAACATCTAGAAGAAGTCAAAAATATCTTGGTTGATGTCCTCAATCTGGAGGAGCGTAAGAATTCACTTAGAGAAGATACAGTTTTACTTGGAAATATCCCTGAGCTGGACTCAATGGCAGTCGTCAATGTCATCACAGCACTGGAAGAATATTATGATATTTCAATAGATGACGATGAAATCAGCGCTAAAACCTTTGAAACACTTGGCAGCCTGACCCACTTTGTTGAACAAAAATTGCTCTCATTGAAATGAGTATAGGAAATTCTCCCTTTGAGCTTTTTGTCTGAAAAAACCGAGCAAGGAAAGTGTTCTTGTTCTGGTTATAAACTATCTTTAATTAAACTATTGTGATCAAGTAATCAGGATATTTTGTAAACTTTTATGAAAGTATAAAATTTTTGTAATGAAATAGATGCCCACTACCCTAATAGTGAGTAGACCAAGGAAATTTCACCCCAGTCCTTCGCAAAGCCGGACATGAGCCTATCAACTCATCCAATTTCCATCATCCAATCGTAGGAATATACTTTATTTCAAGTGCACAAATGCATAGTTAAAACAATTGACGCTCTTCGGCCAATAATATATATGAGCTGGTACAAAACTTACTGCGAACTTACTGCGCCGTTGCCCGCGTCAACTTGAGCAATTTTCCATTCTCCTCATCAGTCAGCAGATAAATCGCGCCATCGGGCCCTTCCGCGACATCGCGAATACGTGCGCTATCCCTTAATAATTTTTCTTCGCTAATGACATTCTTCTCATTGACTACCAACCTGACCAGATGCTTGCCTGCCAATGCACCAATAAATAAATTACCCTTCCATTCTGGGAACATGGTGCCTTTATAGAACATCATGCCAGAAGGGGCGATGGAGGGTGTCCAGTAATAAATCGGCTCTTCAAACCCTTGCTCTGCATGTTCCTTTTTGATGGGTGTCATCCAGTAGTGAATACCATAACTAGCTAGTGGCCAGCCATAATTCCTGCCCGGCTTGGGAATGTTGATTTCATCTCCCCCACGCGGGCCATGCTCATGAATCCATAATTCTCCGGTGCTCGGGTGAATGGCGGCACCTTGAATATTCCGATGACCATAGGACCAGATTTCCGGTTTGGCTTTTTGATCTTTGACAAAGGGATTGTCGGAAGGCACAGAGCCATCACTCCGGATTCTAACCAGCTTACCGAGATGATTATCGAGCTGCTGAGCTTGCTCCATATATTTGAAACGCTCACCAAGTGTCACAAAAAGATTGCCATCCAGCGCAAATACCAGGCGAGATCCAAAATGCTTGGTGCCGTCTGTTTTGGGCTGCTGACGGAAGATCACTTGTAGATTTTCCAGCGCCATATCGACCAGCTTTGCTCTGGCAACAGCGGTGCCAGCTACACTGGCTTGTGGTTCCGCATAAGAAAAATAAACGAGATGATTTCTGGAAAAATCTGGATCAAGTGCTAAACCCAGCAACCCGCCTTGATCCTCAGCAAACACGGTCGGCACACCCTTGATGGGTTCGGATAATTTGCCATCGGCCGATACGATGCGAAGCTGCCCTATACGCTCGGTTAAAAGTATTCGTCCATCAGGCAGGAATGCCATGCTCCAGGGATGATTTAGCCCCTTAACTAAAACATGTACATTGAGTTTCACCTGGGAAGATTGAGCATGTGCAGTGGAATAAAAATAAAGACTGCTCAACGTAAGTAAAGCGAACAACTTGATTATCAGCAAGATACGAGTCATTTTCATCCCTTCCTTATAGATGGTATGAACAAATAAAGCATTAAAATGGTGTCATCCGGATGCGCAACCCACCAAAAACATTGAGGGGCGGACCTGGTTCAAAAAAACGACCCAATGCGGCGTTGATACGCGTATTAGCATTGTAGCGCTCATCGAACAGATTATTAATGCCGACGAATACCGAACCTTCGAGCCAGCGATGTTTCTTTTCCCACCCCAACAACAATTGCCCCAGGGTATAGGCATGGTTAGTGACGGTATTGATGTCATTCACAAAAAACTCTCCTACCCGATGAACATGCAATTGCCCAAATATTCCAGTGGGATGGGTGTAACGTACCCTCCCCTCCCATCTATGTTTTGGCAAACCGGGAAATTCATTGCCTTTCAGATCGATATTATCGACAATAAAGCGCTCAAACTCGAAATCCGAATAGGTATAGGCGATTTCACCTTGCAATCCCTGCCATACTGGCGTTGCCAGACGGCTTTCAACCCCTAGTCTGCGTGATTTTCCCGCATTGCGAAAAAAAATGCGACCAGGAGACTCGGCTAATTCAAATGGTGTGATTTCGTTGCGGGTATGGATATGAAAAAATGTAGCTTCATATGCAAAACCAGCTGGGTTACCCCGTAGTCCGATTTCCTTGCTCAAGGAAGTCTGGGCTTCAAGGTTATTATTGAATCCTCCCGTTCCTGCAGGATTGTTGATCAGTTCTGTGGTCGTGGGCGCTTCGAATACGGAAGCAATATTGGTATAGATCTGATGGGTATCCAGCAGGCGATACACAAGCCCCCCTGTGCCACTGGCTTGAGAGAGCGTTCTGGTGCCCGATTGATCGCTATCCAAAAGAAATACATCTTTTACCCGGTATTGAAACCAATCCCAACGGCCACCGGCCACAAGATCCAATTTGTCAGTTAGACTCCATTCATTGCGTAAAAACGGCCCGACATTCTGTACGCGTTCAATTTGATCAAAATTTAATGCACCTTGCACTCCAAAAAGGTTATTGAAACGTCGTCGATCGTCATTCTGGATGGCATAGTCGACACCGACCAGCAAGCGATTAGCGCGCTTTAGCAAAGTATGATCACTCGCAAACTGGGCTGCCAATCCTCCTGTCCAGCGATCGAATTCCACCTGTCCGCCAATGTTAAATGGCAGCAGATTCTGAAAATCGCGGTGTAACGCATGAGCAACAATAGTCAGTATCTGGTTAGAGGATGGGCTTTTCCGGTAGCGCACGGCGAATTGTTCCTGGCGGATGGCTTCACTTGCATTAAATAACTGATTATTCGCTGCTGCCTGTTTCGGGTTGGCATTAACCTCGGCGAGTGTTAATGCACCTGGATCTTTCGAATCAGGGGAATAAAACTGATGCAGTAAAATCATCCAGTCAGAATCAGGTGATGATTGGAAATTCAATTTGACTTGGGAAAACAGGTTTTCCATGCTGCTGTGATTGCGCCAGCCTTTCTGCTGGAGATACGATCCGAACAATCCATAGTCAAAATTTCTCATCCGCCCTCCTGTATACAACTCTGATTTCAAATAACCGAACTGACCAAAAACTAGACGGGGCGCGACTTCAAACTTTTCGCGTGGTGAGCGAGTGGTAATGCTGATCATACCGCCAGAAGCATTACCGTATAACGTGGTCGATGGGCCTCGCAGAATTTCCATACGTTCGATTAAAGCCGGATCAATAGCATCGAGCTGTGTCTGACCATCGGGTAAGGTTTGCGGAATATCATCGACACGCAACTGGATGCCCCGCACGCCAAACGGTGAGCGCGCACCAAAGCCGCGGATGGCTATCCGCAAATCCTGCGTAAAATTATATTGATTCTGAAAAAAAACACCGGGCGTGCCATGGGCGAACTCATCCAGCGTGGCACCAGGCTGATGATCGGTATATTTACTCCGCTCAATACGGGTAATTGCATCAGGTATTTGTTCAGGTTTTTTTTCTGTGCGTGTTGCAGTCACTGTAAGGGGAGCAAAGATGACAGGCTCGGGTATTTTGGATTGTTGTGCTTGGGCTAAAACAGGCGTGATGAAAAACCCAATCAGAATGGAATTGATCGCCAAGTAGCTGTTCGAGTGTATACCACAAGCTAGCATATCTAGTCAGTAGTACCTAAATTGGCACATACAATAATTAAAATCCCATATCACAATCGAACATTAAAAGAATCGGAAATTCTTAATAAAAAATGATTGTTCGGAATTAGAAAAATTAGCTGTAAAAGCTGAAAATTTGGCGAAAGAAAATTTTACAAAAGATAAGATTCATTTGCTTTTCCCTCACATTATCGGATTATGTGGTCATTTTTTGATTACTACTTCAATTCTACTATCATGTATCTATTCAAAAATAAAGTCGCGAGTATCATTCTTTGGTGGATGGAGCTACAATGTCACGCAACAGCCGGGTAGTACGGAAAAACTTGAACAAGATATCTACCTTCTCCTTTGCAGCCAGAATCAAAAGCTTTAGCTACGCTTTTGCAGGCATAGCTGTATTAATAAAAAGCCAGCATAATGCCTGGATTCATCTTCTTGCAACTACTCTGGTAATCAGCTGCGGACTATTTTTTCAGATTGAATCTGTTGAGTGGTGTCTTGTCATTTTGGCTATCTTAGCGGTGTTTGTTTCAGAAGCTTTAAACACTGCCATCGAATTTTTATGCGATGTTGCTTCCCCTGCTCCGCATCCATTCATTCAAAAATCCAAAGATGTGGCCGCAGGTGCTGTACTGATAAGCGCCATTGGCGCTGTCATCATAGGTTTAATTATTTTTCTGCCTTATTTTAAAGTCTACCTATAACCATTTCTCAGTCAATTCAGATTTTGTAACCTGTCAATGCTTATTTTTAATCTCTTATCCCGTTTCTAAATCAAATCTAAATCAAATATGACGCGAAGGTGAACCGCAGACAGGATAAATAATACGGCGGAGAGCTGACAAGGTTCTCCTTGAACTTAAATAATCCTAAAGGCAGTTTTTTTAGGATTATCAATAGTATTATTCACCATTAATGGTAATAACAAGCCTTCTGCTTCCCCCGTGATTCCGGTGCTCGCAAAGATAGATTCCCTGCCATGTGCCAAGAGTGGGTCGCCCATTGGTGACAGGAATGATCAAACTGCAACCTAACAAACTAGATTTTAAATGTGCTGGAAGATCATCGCTTCCTTCGTCCATATGCCTGTAATAAGGTGCATCCTCAGGTACTATATGATTGAAGAAATCTTCAAAATCCTGGCGCACGGTAGGATCTGCATTCTCATTAAGGGTTAATGATGCAGAAGTATGCTGAATAAAGATATTCATGATCCCTATCTTGACCTCTCTTAATTCCGGCAGCTGTTGCAATATTTCATCAGTCACCAAGTGAAAGCCGCGTGTGCGGGCTCTAAGATAAAGTTGTTTTTGTATCCACATAAAATATCTATCCAATTTCTTGAAATTATGCAGCTTCTTTCAATCTCAGGCAGAGACTTTTTTAAGCTGGCGATATTCCATATTGTATCGATACTCTATCTAACAGGTTGTTAAAAAACGTATTCGAGGCAGTCGATGATAGGCAAAAGCAGGCGAAAAAAGCTGAGTTTATACCTGATAAATGAGCATTTTGAGCCTGTTTTTAACACTGCAGCGGCAACATCAATTTCAGTTGAATAATTTGTTAGTAGGTTTGATCGATTCTATTGCACCATGTCACTTTTCATCACGATCAGATAAACTACATCATCAAAAATTACTACCATCAAAGTTTTTCTTATGACAGAAACTGTTATTGATTTTATTCGTCACGGCGAGCCTGTTGGCGGGCATCGTTATCGAGGTCACAACATCGACGACCCACTCAGCGAAAAAGGCTGGTCCCAAATGTGGGATGCAGTTGGTGAATATAACGCATGGGAGCAGATTATCACCTCCCCACTACAACGCTGCCAGACGTTTGCGCGTGCGCTGGGAGAACGTCACGGAATAGACGTTACTGTTGAGCCTCGATTTAAAGAGGTGGGATTAGGTTCGTGGGAAGGGCTTAGCCATGATGAAATTAAAATAGGTAGAAGCGATGAGTTTCAGGCCTTCCTGAGAAACCCGGTAAATCATCGACCTCAAGGTGCAGAAGTCCTTGACGATTTCATCAATCGAGTCAACTCAGCTTATGACGAAATCGTGGAGCACTATCGAAGTAAGCATTATCTCATCGTTGCGCATGCAGGTGTAATTCGTGCAGTCATCGCAAGAACAGTCCATGCACCACCGGTTGGTTTCTATCGAATTAAAGTCAATAATGGCGGAATTACCCGTATACGGCACACAGAAACAGGCGAAATGCTGGAGTTTCTGAATGGGAAGCTATCTGGGGCTGAAAACAAATAATCTTAAAACCGCAGTTGGACGGAGTGAAGCGTGTAATGATTCAGGTGCGGGCAAAGCGTGATAAGACCGCAGGATTGCCCCCTGAAACGAAGAGCAACGCCGCATTCGCGCCTGGAGCGACATATGATGCACCTCGTAGCGGTCTCACCATTCTGATGAATGAGAAAATTTCGAAAATGCTCCCTATGCCATGAGCTTAGCTCGACCCTTCACCATAGGGGAAAAAAGTTGATAGAAAAATACTGCTGTTTCACACTTTTTTACTCTACCAAAGTAGGATCTATCCAACCTTGGCTCGCAAAGTACTTTGCCAGTTCTACAGCTATCTTACCAGCCATACCTTTTGCTTGTTGTACGGAAGCCGATTTATAAGCCTTTCCAGCACCCAGTGCTACATTGGCGGAAACCACTGCTGCTGTACCAGCTCCTGCTGCCACACCAGCCGACCCCAACATAGCTGCTCCAGGCATGCTGCCACTTTCGGAATGGGCATCAAAGGCGATCAGTTCCTCAATGCCAGAATCTCCCTGTGCTAAAACCCGCACACGACTATTAAGCGAAGATTTGCCTGCACCTAAACCAATTACAGTACGCTGCAAGCGATGACCTTCATCGATGTCGATAAATTCCCCTGTAATCATAATCGCGTTTTTGCCAATGGGCTTATTAGTTGTAGCTCGCACTGGATTAAAACCCATAGCGGCTATCTTTGCCATCAATTCGGCGGCCAGAGCATCAGCTACTTCGCGCCCAATCTGAATTTGTTCAGCTGTTTGATCACTCCCGATGAACCTCCTGTCGATTTTTGCAAAAAGGGCGGAATTTTGATTAACGTCCTCTAAGTTAACTGCAAAATCATAGATTAGCACTTCTTCAGGTTTAGACTGGCTGAAAAAAGGTGGTTCTTTTGCCGTTTGCGTGGCATGCTGGACACAGCCAATGACTAGCAAAGCTATTATGAGCGTCATGAGATCTTTAAAAAACATTATCTTCATCAAAAACCTCGCCTATTTGATTTGAAAACTAAAAAGATCCCAATCTTTGCTGCATAGTTTTGAGCACTATGCCAACAGTAAACCATATCGTCAAGCTATGTCGTTGCTTTATTTGATTAAATACAAAGCAAAGAAGAGTACGCTGGCTTTTTATTGATACGAAACGAATCTATTATGGATGATTTAGTTATCCAAAGCCATTAAAAAGCCAATATAAGTGAGATTTTCGAGGTAATATATTTCAAGGTGCTTTGACAAGCAGAGGTGATAAGTTTTTAGCGTGCATCTTATAAAGGAGCTACCATGAAACATCACAAATACCTTATTGTCGGTGGTGGGATGACTGCCGATTCAGCTCTTCACGGTATTCGCCAAATTGACCCAGATGGTACCATCGCCATGATCTGTGAAGAATTACACTCGCCCTATGATCGCCCTCCGCTAACTAAGTCATTATGGAAAGGCGCGAAATTTGAATCAATCTGGCGTAGCAAGCGTGACCTTGATGTTGCTGTCCATATAGGCAAAAAAATAGTCAATCTTGACCCGACCAAAAAGACCGCGACTGATAATGTCGGAAATATTTATACCTATGAAAAACTTTTACTCGCCACTGGCGGATTAGTCCGACGATTGCCCAATGTAGATGCAAATATCATCTACTATAGAACCGTAGATGATTACCAGAAGTTACGCGAACTATGCGAGCAAGGTTCAAATTTTGTTGTCATCGGGTGTGGTTTCATAGGTTCAGAAATTGCTGCTGCACTTGCAATGAACAATAAACACGTAACCATGATTTTTCCTGAAAAAAGTATAAGCGCGCGTGTTTATCCACAAGCACTCTCAGAATATTTGAATAGCTATTATCGAGAGAAAGACGTCACCATCCATGCAGCCGACAGAGTTAAAGCCATTCGGAAAGAAGGCGCCAAAATAAGTGTGATTACTGAAAATGGTATTGAAATAGCCGCTGATGGAATCGTAGCCGGACTAGGAATTCAACCTAACACTGACCTTGCCAAACAAGCCGGACTTGCAGTAGATAATGGCATTCTAGTCGATGAATGGCTGCGCACGAGTAATCCTGATATTTATGCTGCAGGCGATGTAGCGAATTTCTATAGCCCTCTCCTGGAAAAACGAATACGGGTAGAACATGAAGACAATGCAAATATCATGGGGGAAATGGCTGGCAAAAACATGGCTGGTCAATCAAATCCTTATCATTATCACCCTTATTTCTACTCTGATCTATTTGATCTGGGATATGAAGCAATAGGTGAGCTTGATGCTAGCCTTGATATCATTGAAGACTGGAAAGAGCCCTTTCGCAAAGGCGTGATCTACTATTTGCGTAATGGGCAGGTACGCGGTGTACTGCTGTGGAATACATGGGGTCAGCTTGAGGCTGCTACTCAATTGATTGCTGAAAAAGCTCAGCACACCCATGCAACTCTGTCAGGACGAATAAGCGATTAGTTATTACGCTTTTGCCAGCATTTGCCTGATTAAAAGCTTGTATCGATGCACTTGTACGCCAGAGAACAAAAATCCTGGAAATCCTTCCAGGATTTTTGAGGTTGCCTTATTTGACAACCTCTATCAATAGCACAAACAAAATACTCGCTACTAACTTAGCGATAACCTCCAACCTATCACCCAACTTTTTATCAAGTGCACTAATTGATCACGTTTTTGATGGTATCGGCAGGCAGTGGTACCAGTTCTATTTTATAAGCTTGTTGGGAATCTTCAGCGCAGTGCCCGGCTGCCATGGAAAATGCTGCAATCCATAAGGCTAGATTGTGCAGCTCATGCGTTTAATGTTAAAACACCTCTGGAACCCTTCGAATCATAAATACTGAATATGGGTTTTATAATGACTTCGAGTAATTTGCTTTATCCACGGCGAGGATGCAGATATTTCTTGATCATTGCAGGCATTTAATTGCTCATGCATTATTTGGTGACTCAAAAGATTGCTTTGGGGTTTAGCTGATCAAGCTAGCGTAATTCTAATTTGCACTAGAAACTGCATTAATAATCCAATCCCAGCTGGTTATACTTTTGATTAAAGCCGGGGCATTTTCGAGATTACATAATGCACTAACCAAATGATTCTCGAGCGTATCGATGCTGTCAAATACGCGGTTATGAAAGTATTTTTCTCGC